>JBBRSX010000037.1:0-45069 GCA_038244925.1 Hyphomicrobiales bacterium
ACGCCAGCACCGGGGCGTCGGACCCTCACGATTTCACCGTACGCATCTGCCGCGCTCGTCAGTCGCAGCCTACGCGTCCACCGCATCCCACCGCACGTCGTGACGATCGCGATCGCCCCTCAATCGGGTGAGACGGGCGAAGTTAGACCAATGATTTGCCCGACGCGGCAACGAGAATATTTTTCGCGTGAGGGCTGGACAGGTTTTGTGGCATGCCAACTGATTTGCCCGACGGGTTACTTTGTCGCGGGTCGACAATTGAATTGGTTCTTGCGCCACTGGCGACTCGCCGGCCGTTGGCAGCGAACGCTGAAGCAGTCCATGGCGCTTCCATCGCAGGCGGCCCCGCGATCGACGGCGTATTTGGGGGCGACGACGGCAATTTTGCCGCACAGAACCCACTTGCCAGTATTTATCCAACGGGTTAATTTCTCCCCGAAAAGAAAACCAACCGGGGAGCGAGACGTGGCCGAGGCGAGAGGGCCCAGCGGTGTGTCCAGAGCGCTGAACACGGCGTGGGTGCGGCCGTTTTTGTTCCTGATTTTCATCGTGGTGGCCTGGGATCTGGCGATCCGGCTGTTCCGCATTCCGGCCTACCAGATCCCGTCGCCCGGCGAGGTGCTGGTGGTGTTGTGGACCGACTGGCCGGAGCTGCTGCGGCAGGCCTGGCCGACCACCTACGCCACCATTTGCGGTTTTGCGCTGTCGGCGCTGTTCGGTATTCCCGTGGCGATGCTGATCGCGGGCTCGAAGACGGTGGAGAGCTATGTCTATCCGCTGCTGGTGTTCTCGCAGTCGGTGCCGAAGATTGCGATCGCGCCGCTGTTCGTGGTCTGGTTCGGTTTCGGCATCATCCCGAAGGTGATCTCGGCGTTTCTGTTGGGGTTTTTTCCGGTCGTGGTCTCCGCGGTGCAGGGTTTTAAATCTGTCGACCCCGACATGGTCGATCTCGCGCGCGCCATGCAGGGCAGCCGCTTTCAGGTGTTTTGCGCCGTCAACCTGCCGCATGCGATGCCCGCGATCTTCTCCGGCCTGAAAGTCTCGGTGACGCTCGCCGTCGTCGGCGCCGTGGTCGGCGAGTTCGTCGGCTCCAATTCCGGAATCGGCTATGTGCTGCAACGCTCGATCGGCACCTTCGATCTGCCGACGATGTTTGCCGCACTGGTGATTCTGGCGCTACTCGGCGTGATCCTGTTCTGGATCGTCGATCGCATCGAACGCCTCGTGATCCCCTGGCATGTCAGCCAGCGCGAGGACATTATTTTCGCTTCATAACGCAACGTCAGAACAAGCGGCCGACAAGGACCGCGCTAACGGGAGGATGACCATGATACGAACGATAGCCGCGGTTGCGACCGCCTTGATCTGGGCGGGGCTTTCAGTGGTTCCCGCCGCAGCCGCCGACAAGGTCGTGCTGATGCTGAACTGGTACGTCTATGGCGAGCACGCGCCGTTCTATTACGGCAAGGCCAAGGGCATCTACGCCGCCGAAGGCATCGACCTCGAAATCCAGGAAGGCCGCGGTTCGGCGGCGACCACGCAGGCGGTGGCGGCCAAGACCGCCGACTTCGGCTATGTCGACGTGCCCACCATGATGCGCGCGGCCGTCAAGGGCGCGCCGATCGTCGCCACCGGCGTATTGCTACAGACCAGCCCGATGTCGGCGATGGGTTTCGTCGAGAAGAACATCAGGAAGCCGGAAGACATCAAGGGCAAGACGGTGGCGATTACGCCGGCCGATTCCATGACCCAGATCTGGCCGCTGTTTTTGAAGAAGACCGGCCTGAAGGAAAGCGACTTCCAGACCGTGGCGGGTGACGGCCAGACCAAGCTCAACGCCGTCATCAACGGTCAGGCTGATCTCTTGCTCGGCTATGTCATGGACCAATCGATGAAGATCAAGGACGCCACCGGCAAGGACGTCTATCCGATCAAGTTCGCCGACTACGGCATCAACATGGTCTCATCCGGCATCGTCGCCAACACCGACTACGTCAAGGCGCACGCCGATCTGGTCAAGCGCTTCATGTCGGCGACGACAAAGGCGGTCGAAGCCGCCGAGAAGGAGCCTAAGGGCGCCGCGCAGTCGATCCTCGACGCCAACCCGAAGGGTGGCAAGATCGAGACGCTGACTCAGGGTTTTGAGCTGACGATCCCGCTGTACCGGACGCCGGAAACCAGGGCCAAGCGGCCGTTCGAGGTGACCGACCAGAACATGACCGACACGGTCAACCTGATGGTCGAATATGGTGGGCTCGATGCCAAGGCCAAGGACAACCCGAAGGCGTTTTACACCAACGATTTTCTGCCGAAGGGCGGCTCGTGAGGATGTTGTCATTCCGGGGCGATGCAAAGCATCGAACCTCAGGTGCGCAATTGCGCACCGGGGAATCTCGAGATTCCGGGTCTGGTCCTCCGGACCATCCCGGAATGACGGGCATCTCGATAACGGAATTGACTGAATGAACCCCGCGACCAAACCCACCGAGATCGAGCCCGGCGCGCATTTGCGCCTGGTGTCTGACCGCGCCGCCGGTGCCACACCGGGGATCACGCTGTCGGGCGTGTCGAAAACCTATCGCGCGCGCGATGGCGATGTGCCGTCGCTGCGGCCGCTGGATTTTCACATCAATGAGGGCGAGTTCTTCGTCGTGGTCGGGCCATCCGGCTGCGGCAAGTCCACGCTGTTGAAGATGATCTCGGGGCTGCTGGCGCCCTCGACCGGCGAAATCCTGGTCGATGGCGAACAGGTGACGAAACCGCACGGCAATGTCGGCATCGTGTTCCAGAACGCGCTGCTGCTGCCGTGGCGCAACATCTTGTCAAACGTGATGCTGCCGATCGACATGAAGAAGCTGCCGCGCCAAGAGTACTTGCTGCGCGCCAAGGCGCTGCTGAAACTGGTCGGGCTCGAAGGGTTCGAGAAGAAGCTGCCCTGGCAATTGTCCGGCGGCATGCAGCAACGCGCCTCGATCTGCCGGGCGCTGGTGCATGATCCAAAAATCATGCTGATGGACGAGCCGTTCGGCGCGCTCGACGCCATGACCCGCGAGAAGATGAATGTCGAGCTGATGCGGATCCAGCGCGAGACCGGCAAGACGGTGCTCTTGATCACGCATTCGATTCCGGAAGTCGTGTTCCTCGCCGACCGCGTACTTGTCATGACCGAACGGCCCGGCGCGATCGCGGCGATCTACGACGTGCCGCTGCCGCGCCCGCGTTCGCTGGATTCGATGGCCGATCCCGCCTTCACCGAACTGGTGCAGCGCGTTCGCAAACATTTCTTCACCCAAAGCGCGCTGGATTGAGGCTGGCCCGATGCCGTATCGCCTGACCGTACGCGACATCTCGTTTTTCGAACGTCCGGTCACATTTGCCCGGCCGTTCCGGTTCGGCGCGGTCGTCATCAACGCGACGCCGCAGATGTTCGTGCGGGCTGAAATTGAAGTTGAGGGGCGGGGCCGTGCCACCGGCGCCAGCGCCGAGTTCCTGGTGGCAAAATGGTTCGGCAAGCGGCCGCATCTGTCGCCGGAGGAAACGGTGACCGAGCTCCGCCGCTCGTTGCTGATCGCGCGCGAGCTTTATCTGGCGCATTCCGGATTCGAGACCGCGTTCGGCCTGCACGCGGCCTGCATCGCCGCGCAGGTCGAGGCCTGTGCCAAGGAAGACATTCCGCCGCTGGCGGCGGCCTATGGTCCCGCGGAGATCGACAAGGCGATCCTCGACGCGCTGCTGCGCTGCGTTGGGGCCAATTTCTTTGACGGCATGGCCGCCAATATCGGCGGCGTCGATGCGCGGCTGGCGCGCGACCTCGGCGATGACGACGTCGCGCAATTCCTTGCGGGCCG
Source organism: Hyphomicrobiales bacterium (assembly GCA_038244925.1). GTDB lineage: Bacteria > Pseudomonadota > Alphaproteobacteria > Rhizobiales > Xanthobacteraceae > Bradyrhizobium. The sequence continues at coordinate 3,849 of JBBRSX010000037.1, forward strand.
CAAGCGGCTGGAGCGCGTCGCGATCCGTCACACGGTCGGCATGGACGACACGGTTGAAGGCGCGGGCGGCGTCGCCGACCCCAGGGAAAATGCCGGTGCGCGTTATTTCAAGCTCAAGCTCAACGGCGACCCCGAGGCCGACACCGCGCGCTTGATCCGGATCGGCAGGGAACTGCTCAAGCTCGGGCATGACTATCGCGTCACCCTCGACGCCAATGAGCAATATTCCGATCCGGCGGCGCTCGGCCTGCTGGTCGACCGGCTCGATCGCGGCAGCGCGCTCAAGCCGATCGCGTCGAAACTGCTCTATATCGAGCAACCGATGCCGCGCGATATCACGCGCCAATCGCCGCTGGGCGCGCTGGCGCGCCGCGACTTCATCATCGACGAAGCCGACGATTCCTACGATGCGTTCCCGTTCGCCCGCGCGCTCGGCTATCGCGGAATCTCCTCGAAATCCTGCAAGGGCATCTACAAGTCGGTGATCAACGCCACGCGTGCCGCGAAATGGAGCGCCGCCGGCGAAAAGTGCTTCATCGCCGGCGAGGACCTGACCTGTCAGGCGGGTCTGGCCGTGCAGCAGGACCTCGCGCTCGGCGCGCTGATCGGCGTCACCCATGCCGAGCGCAACGGTCATCATTACGTCGACGGTTTTGGCGATACGCCGGCCGCCGAGGCGCAGGCGTTTTTCACAGCCCATCCCGATCTCTATGCCGACGACGGCCACAAGGTCCGGCTTGCGATCCATGACGGCGATCTGCTGACGGGATCGCTGACGACACCGGGCTTCGCCACCACAGTGCATCCGGTGTGGTCCACGATGTCGTCGATGGCGCAGCCGGCGCGCAGAAACTTGCCAAGTAATTCCCTGGAGAAAGCAGTATGACCACCAAACGCCTCGGCCTGATCATGAACGGTGTGACCGGCCGCATGGGGCTCAACCAGCATCTGATCCGCTCCATCATCGCGATCCGCGATTCCGGCGGCGTGTTGCTCGCCAACGGCGACCGCATGCTGCCCGATCCGATCCTGATCGGGCGCGACGCCGACAAGGTCGAGCGCCTCGCCAAGCGCTTCAACGTGACGCGCTGGTCGACCGATCTCGACAAGGCGCTGGCCGACAAGAACGACACCATCTTCTTCGATGCCGCGACCACGCAGGCGCGGCCGACGCTGCTGACCAAGGCGATCGAGGCCGGCAAGCATGTCTATTGCGAGAAGCCGATCGCGACCAACCTCGACGAAGCGGTCGCGGTGCTGCGGCTCGCCAACGCCAAGGGCGTCAAGCACGGCACGGTGCAGGACAAGCTGTTTCTTCCGGGCCTGAAGAAGCTCGCCTTCCTGCGCGACTCCGGTTTCTTCGGCCGCATGCTCTCGGTGCGCGGCGAGTTCGGCTACTGGGTGTTCGAGGGCGGCTGGCAGGAAGCGCAGCGGCCGTCGTGGAATTACCGCAGCGAGGACGGCGGCGGCATTATTCTCGACATGGTCTGCCACTGGCGCTACGTGCTCGATAATCTGTTCGGCGAAGTCGAGAGCGTGAGCTGCACCGGCACGACAGATATCTCCGAACGATTCGACGAGAAGAACAAGAAGTACACCGCGACCGCGGACGATTCCGCCTACGCTACCTTCCGTCTCAAGGGCGGCGTGATCGCGCATATCAACATGAGTTGGGTGACGCGGGTCTACCGCGACGATCTCGTGACCTTCCAGGTCGACGGCACCCATGGTTCGGCGGTGGCGGGCCTCACCGAGTGCATGATCCAGGCCCGACAGGCGACGCCGCGCCCGGTGTGGAATCCCGACGAGAAGCGCACCCACGATTTCTACGGCGACTGGCAGAAGCTTCCGGAGAACGTAACCTACGACAACGGATTCAGAGAACAGTGGGAAATGTTCATCCGCCACGTCTGCGAGGACGCGCCGTATAAATACACGCTGCTGGAAGGCGCCAAGGGCGTGCAACTTGCCGAATGCGCGTTGCAGAGCTGGCGCGAACGGCGCTGGATAGACGTCGCCCCGATCAAGGTTTGAGCCAACCTGAAGGACAGAGCCATGAACAAGCCGGGCATGCCGCAATCGTCGCTGTCGCTGAGACTGCCTACCGCTGGCGGATCGATCGAGACCTATCGTCTCGCCGCGTCGCGGACGTTTCCCGCCAAGCTCGAGGGCACGCTGAACCGCGTGGCGTTTTCCGCCGCCCATGTGGTGGCCGATCCGCTCGCCGACGGCGATCCCTGGCTGACGTCGGCGATCGACTGGGACCGGACCATCGCGTTTCGCGAGCACGTCTGGGACCTCGGCCTCGGCGTCGCCGAAGCGATGGACACCGCGCAGCGCGGCATGGGGCTGGACTGGCCGACCTCGCTGGAGCTGATCCAGCGCTCGGTGCGGGCGGCAAAGGCGAGGGGCGGCGCGCTGGTGTTTTCCGGCGCCGGTACCGATCATCTTGCGGTGGAAGATGCCAAATCCATCGACGACGTGATCCGCGCCTATGAAGAACAGATCGCGGCAGTAGAGAAGGCGGGTGGGCGCATCATCCTGATGGCCTCGCGCGCGTTGGCCAAACTCGGCCGCAGCGCCGACGACTACGCAAAAGTCTATAACCGTGTGTTGTCGCAAGTGCGTGAACCCGTGATCATCCACTGGCTCGGCGACATGTTCGATCCGGCGCTGAAAAATTACTGGGGCACGCCTGATCTCGATACCGCGATGGATATCGCGGTCGGCATCATCAATGCCAACGCCGCCAAGATCGACGGCGTCAAGGTGTCGCTGCTCGACAAGCAGCGCGAGATCGACATGCGGCGGCGGCTGGACAAGAACGTCAGGATGTATACCGGCGACGATTTCAATTACGCCGAACTGATCGCGGGCGACGACAAGGGTTTTTCGCACGCGCTGCTCGGCATCTTCGACGCCATTGCGCCGGCGGCGTCCTACGCGCTGTCGCGGCTGGCGGCGGGCGACGAGGCCGGTTTCCATGACGTGCTCGGGCCGACGGTGCCGTTGTCGCGCCATATCTTCAAGGCGCCGACCCGGTTTTACAAGACAGGAATCGTGTTCATGGCCTATCTCAACGGCCATCAGGATCATTTCACCATGGTCGGGGGCCAGGAGAGCACGCGCTCGACGCTGCATCTGGCCGAACTGTTCTGGCTGGCCGACAAGGCTGGACTGCTGTCGAATCCGGAACTGGCGACGCATCGGATGAAGACGGTGCTGGCGACCCGCGGCGTCGAGCCGTGATGCGGGATTTCTCGAAAGACCATCGCTGGCTGTCGCTCAATACTGCGACCGTGCGCAAGCAGGGCGATCTCGTTGCGATCATCGAGGCCTGCGCGCGTCACGGCATCCGCGCCATCGATCCCTGGCGCGACCAGGTCGCGGCCGTCGGCCTCGATCGCGCGGCGCGGGCGCTGCGCGACGCCGGGCTCGAACTATCCGGCTATTGCCGCGGCGGCATGTTCGTCGCCGATGCGGTGCATCGGACCGAGGTGCGTGACGACAACCGCCGGACCGTCGACGAGGCCAAGGCGCTAGGCGCGCCCTGCGTCGTGCTGGTTGCCGGCGGCCTGCCGCAATATTCGCGGCCAGGAAGTGCTGCTTCCAGGGACATCGCCGGCGCGCGGGCGCAGGTCCATGACGCCATCGCCGAGATGCTTGTTTACGCGAAAGCCGCGAACATGCCGCTCGCGATCGAGCCGTTGCATCCGGCCTACGCCGCCGACCGCGCCTGCGTCAATACGACCAGGCAGGCGTTGGATATCTGCGACGCGCTCGATCCTGCGCGCAGCGGCGCACTCGGCGTCGCGCTCGACGTCTATCACATCTGGTGGGATCCGGAATTGCTGTCGCAGATCGCGCGCGCTGGCAAAGAGAGACTGCTCGCGTTTCACGTTTGCGACTGGCTGGTGCCGACCAGGGACATTCTCAACGACCGCGGCATGATGGGTGACGGCGTCATCGACATCCAGTCGTTGCGATCTGCGGTCGAGGCACAAGGCTTTGCCGGTTATTCAGAGATTGAGATTTTCTCGAATGACTGGTGGAGCAAGCCGATGGATGAGGTTTTGCAGACCTGCATCGCGCGGCACCGCACAGTGGTGTAGCCGGCGCAACATCGAACAAGCGTATCATGATCGTTCAAGTTCGGTGTCCGCTGTACCAATGACGAACGATGTTGTCCCGAGATCGAACCATGCGCGGCGATGTCGCGTGGTCTCGCCGCTGTCGATTTCCGGTTCCAGATTTAACCTTTTTCCGGCCTATTCAGCTTAACAAAGGGTTATGATTGTGCGCGCACACGCGCCGGCGTTAGTGCTTTCGTAAGGATGTTTTCTCCTTAGCGAAGAGCGTCAACATGAAACTTCTTTACGCGATTGCAACTGTCGCCCTGCTGTCCACGCCGGCCAGCGCCAGTGGATGGGATGTGGTGGAACGATGCACCTGGAGCCGGTTCTACGGCCGGGTGTGCACAACGTCGTACCGCGATCTTGCGCCGCGCGACGAGGCCCAGGACCGCGAAGACCAAAAAGCAAGACGCGCCTCGATCGAGAAATGGGAAGCGTTCTGCAAGCCGACGCGTACCTTCGACAATGAAGGCGTTGGGCGTCTGGTTTACGCCAAGAAGGGCTGCGAGTTCGGCCGCAGCGAGTAACCCTCGTTCGATCGTGGCTGACGGAATTTTCCCGTCGGCACGCCTCGGGCGTGAATGAATTCTGTATCAGACTTGTGAACTTTGCCCCGCGCATTTCCCGGCGCGGGAAGATGGTTAAAATCCTCGGCAAAAAATTGCGAAGCGGTTAGTCACGCTGCTTTACCGCGCCTCAATGCCTGTCCGTCATTGCTGACGGGCAGTGCATCTCATGAGGCAATCAAAATGCGTATCGTCATCGCAGTCTCGATTATCGCCGCTTCAATCTCGACGGCGTCGGCCCAGTTCGCGATGGACCACGGGCACGCCTCGGATGCGGTCCAGGCTGTCGGTGACCGGCAGGCCGCGGCTGACGCCAAGGCTTCGGCCATTGCGAACGGCCGCCCGCTGTTGCCCAGTCAACAGACCGACTTCGCCGTCGGCGGTGGCTCAACCATCAAGGTGGTGCCGCGGACGGCAGAAGAGCAGAAGGCCGACAGGGCGGCGGAAGCCGTGTGGAGCGCGCGTTGCAAACCGACCGTGGTCGTGGACAGCGAAGGCCTGCGCAGAACCAGATATGCCGAGAAGGATTGCGATCTTTCCCGGTTCAATACCGCAGGGAACTAAGCCCAGTCGAAGAGACCGGGCGCGCATTTCGCGTGGCCGGTCGGTTCACGCCCGTCCGGTTCACGCTGTCCTCTGATCCCCGATCGGGGCGATCAGGCAGGCCGTTACGTTTGCCGCAACGTGACGCTATTTCTTCTTGCCGAAGTCCGACTGCAAACCGCCGACGCCCTTCTGGCTCGGTGCCGCGGCGATCGTCTTGATCTTGTCCTTCTTCGGCTTTTTCTTTTCCCGATTGCTCTTCTGCTCGCCCTTGCTCATATCGGTCTCCCTTGGTTTTGACGGTATCCGATCTCCTCGGAGGCATCGAACGCCGTCAAGGTAGCAATCTCTTGGACAATAGATACAGCGTGTGGGCGCAAAAAGTGGATTTAATTTCAGTTCGTCGGGCTTGCCATGCCGTAAGGTCGCGCAGCGATTCCTGGGCCTGCTGCCGGAGCATCACATGAGCGAACGGATGGACACGTTGAAAAGCGCAAGGGGGCGCATGGTCGAGGAGCGCGATGCCCATGCGAAGGTTCTTGCGGCGCCGTTCGACCGCGACAAGGCGGAACGGGCGCGCGCCAAGTTCGTCGAGACGCAAGGGCTGATCGATGCGATTGACCGCGCCATCGCCGGCGAGCCCGCTGTCTCGCCGTGAGGTTTGACGGCCGGCGCGACGACCGGCGGCGGCCTGGGCTCAATGCGCCCGTGCGAGGGTTTCCGAGGGCGTCTCCTCGAAGTGAAGCCGGTAGCTGCGCGAGAAGTCGCTCAGATGCCAAAATCCGAAAGCAAGCGCGCACGCCTTGACGCTGACATGGCCCATCAGCAGTCGCTGGCGGACGAGCCAAAGCCGCTTCAACCGGAGATAACGGTGCAGGCTCATGCCGTGATAAAGCCTGACGACCTCCTGCAGTGTTCGTACCGAGACGCCGATCTGGCGGGAGAGTTCATTGCTGTAGATCGGGTTGCCGAGATTTTCGCCAAGATACTCTTCGACCTTGCGGTAGACCGAGAACAGACGCGCCGAGTGCAGGGAGCCGTCGGCGAGCGGTCGGCCGGATCCGCCAAATGCCTGATCGCATGCGGCCAGCAATGATTCCTTGATGCCTGCGGCGGTGGCGGGTACGACCGTGGCGTCTCCCGAAGCGGAAGCGAATTTCATCACCTCGAGCACGAGCAGGCGGAGCTGTTGCAGGGCGCCCGTCGTTGTCGTGAGAATCGAGAATTCGCGACGGGTTTCGGGCCAGCCGCGGTCGTGGATTTCCGGGTTGAACACAATCACCGCGGTTCGTGCCGCGGCTTCTTCAATCGTCGTAAAGCGATCGCCACCGTATCCAAGGGCGACGATGGGCCTGTCGAAGTCCACGCCGTTGACACGGATCGGCATGCGATCATCCATCGAGAAGCAGACGGCCGTGACGTTCGGAGCCAGTTGCGTACTCACCAGTCTTGGAAACGTCTGGATCAGACTGAGATCGAAGCCGGGAAGATGGAGGATTGCCTGCTCAGCGGAAATCCGCCGGTTCAACGGCGTGAATTCGAGTTGAAAATTCCGCACGGCGCGTCGGTAGTCGTCGACATCGCTGAACTTCTGAATTTGCAGGGAGGCGGACGGCGCAAAGGAAACAAAACTAGTCATGAAATTTCGAATTCGAGTTTGAACGGCGGGCAGGGTACCGAACAATGCCGAACGTGGATACAGCAAGGCCAGCCGCACGCACCGGCTTCTGCCGCGCCGCATGGAACCGCTGTTGCGCTGCCGCAAAAGCGGGCAGTCCGCTGACGAATTTAGATATCGTTCAGCGCCGGCTGCTAACCTGCGCCTAATGCGTCTTTGTGAGACTTGTTGGGCCGGCGAGAGCAGGAGTTCCACCGGATTGCTTTAGCGGCGACACGCCGCACCTGGCATTTTGTGCGATCCAGAAGGGTTTTCAGGTGTCTGTCCACGTCATTGCAGACAATCCCCGTAAATCTACGGAGCTGCGTTCCAAGCTGGTGCCGGAGTACGCTGTCGACTGTACGCCGCTCACCGGCAAGGCAGGCGTTCCTAAGGCCTGCGACGCGGCCGTCGTCGCCGCTGACCTTCGAATCGTCGAAAACATTGCCGCGATAAAGGAACTTCTGCCCCGGCTGAAGCACGTTCGAAAACGGGTTTTCGTGATCGATCAGAAGGAGCGGTTGTTCGCGGCTCAAGCCTATGCGCTCGGCGCGACGCATGTGCTCGTCAACCCCGTGGCCAAGAAATCCCTGATCGCGACGTTGGCCGATCCCGGCGCGCCGCTCGTTCCGGTCGCTCCCGCCGAACAGGCGACCGGCGACGCGCGCGATGTCGCGTCAGGTGGTGCGGTCGCCATCGCATCGATGTTCTCGTCGGTGCTGACGGGCGGCACCATCGACGTGGCCGCCGCCAAGGGGGCGGCACGACGTATCGCCGACAACATCGCCGAGGACGGCCTGTCCAACTGGCTGGAAACCGTTCGCCGTCACCACGAGGGGACCTATCAGCACTGCCTTCTGGTGATGGGTGTGGCAGTCGATTTCGGTTTGAGCCTGGGCCTGGCGAAAGCGGATATCGAGCGGCTGCATACGGCCGCGATGTTCCATGACATCGGCAAGGCCAGAATCCCGCTTGCCGTTCTCGACAAGCCGGGCCGCCTTGACCCGCAAGAGCGGGCCCTGATCGAAACCCATCCCGCGGCCGGATATGAAGTGTTGAAGGGCGTGCCGGGCATTTCCCCGGAGGTTCTCGATGCGGTTCGTCACCACCACGAATATCTCGACGGCAGCGGCTATCCCGACGCGCTTTCTGCCGGCAGCATCACCGACATCGTCCGCATGCTGACGATAGCGGATATTTTCGCGGCCCTGATCGAGTCGCGTTCGTACAAGCCGGGGATGCCGCGGCAACAGGCCTATGACATCCTGTGCAGCATGCACGGGAAGCTGGAAGTCCCGCTGCTGGCTGCGTTCAAGGATGTCGCGTTGACCCGCTGATCGATGCAGGCGGCGCTAGCCGACCTGGCACGGCACGTTCAAAAATCCGCGAAACCGAACCCGGCCGCCGCGCACCGGGTCGCCGTCGAGCGCATAGTGGGGAAACCGCGCCAGGAAACGCGAGACCGCGATCGTACCTTCCAGCCGCGCCAGCGCCATCCCCGCGCATTGATGCGCACCGGTGCCGAAGGCGAGATGCCGGTTCGGGGTGCGGCCGACATCGAGACGTTCCGGATCGGTGAACTGGGCGGGGTCGCGGTTGGCGGCACCAATGCACAGCGTTACCGGCGTGCCGGCCGGCAGTGCGACGCCGCCGAGTTCGAAAGGTTCGACCGTCATGCGATTGCCGAGCTGGTTCGAACTTTCGAACCGCAGCATTTCCTCGACCGCGGTCTTGATCAGCGCGGGATATTCGATCAGCCGCCGCTTCTCGCTCGCATGGTTCGATAACGCCACCAGCCCGTTACCGATCAGGTTGGTGGTGGTCTCGTGGCCGGCATTGAGCAGGAAGATGCAGTTGTGCAGCAATTCCTTTTCCGTCAGCCGCTCGCCATTGTCCTCGCCCTGAATCAGCCGCGTCAGCACGTCGCGATCGGGGTTGCCGGGTTTGGCCCGGCGCCGCGCCACCAGATCTTCGAGATAGGCCAGAAAATCCTTCACCGCCCTGTTGCCTCGCGCAAACGCTTCCGGGCTCACCACCGGTTCCAGCGCCCCCAGAATAGCCAGCGACCAGTCGCGCAGGGGTTCGCGTTCGTCCTGCGGCACGTCGAGCAGATTGCCGATCACCTCGATCGGGATCGCGGCGGCAAAGTCGTCGATCAGGTCGACCCTGGCTTTGGCGGCGAGGGCATCGAGCAGCCGGTCCACCAGCGCGATCAGGTCGGGTTCCATGCCCGCGATCGCGCGCGGCGACAGCGCGCCCATGATCAGCCGGCGCACGCGGGTGTGGGCGGGCGGGTCGTTGAAAACGAGACTCGTGGTGTGATGCTCGTAAAGCAGGCTGTCGCCGTATTTCGGCGAAAATTCCTTCTTCTTGTCGGAAGAGAACGCCTTGGTGTTCTTGTAAGCTGCGACCAGGTCGTCGTAGCGGGTCAGGAACAAGGAACCGTTAGGCAATCGCTTGACCGGTTCGTGCTCTCGCAACGCGCGATAGGTCGGGTAAGGGTTGGCGTAGAATTCCGGTGTCAGTTTCTCGAGGTCGAAACCGGCCGCCAGTTCCCGTGCATCCAAATTCATCGCTGGCAAATTCCTGGCTGGTCGGACTCTCTGCGAAGACGGAGAAGGCAGCGACCATCAAAATTAGTCGCATCTGCAACTATCTTAAATCCCGCTGCCGGGTCGGCGTCAACTCGGAGGACCATGCCCCTTCGCCCGCGCCCGTCCGGGACCATCCGCGAGGTGTTGGGATTCCAGCCGATTTCGGCCGAAACGGCCGTATCGCACTGCAATAAAACCTTGACAATTGGTATGGTGAGTGATTACTCACGCCCCCATGTCCACTCTCCGAATGACAAGTGATTTGCGGCGTCAGTTGATCTTGGGCGCCGCCAAGCGGTGCTTCGCCCGCAATGGCTTTGCCGGCACCACGACCAAGAGCGTGGCGGCGGCTGCTGCCATCTCGGAGGGCCTGCTGTTCAAGCACTTCCCCTCCAAGGCCGCGCTCTATGCCGAAATCCTCACCGAAGAATGCGAGGCGGATCCGGATTTCACCAACCTGCTCGGCCAGGAACCGTCGACCGGCACGCTGGTCGAACTGATCAAGGGCATGGTCGGGCATTTCATGGAGGCGTCGGACGGGTCGGATCAGGAGGAAGCGCAGCGGCTGCGGCTGATGATGACTAGCCACCTCGATGACGGCGAGTTCGCGCGGCTACTTTACGACAAGATCGGCAAGCTGATCGAGCCGGTGTTCGCGGCCTCGATCGAGCGCGCGATCGCTGCCGGCGACGCGTCGCGGATCGGCACCAAACCGCTCAACCTGTTCTGGTTCGCCCATCACACCGTGCTGATGTCGGCGCTGACGCGGCTTCCGGCCGTGCCCTGTCTTTCCTATGGCAGCGCCGCCGATGTCGAACGGCAGCTTTGTCAATTCATCCTGCGCGGCGTCGGACTTAACGAAACCGCAATTGCTTTTCATCTGGATCGCGAGCTGTCGCCGAATTCGGGACAATCGGTAACTGCAGAAAGTGCATGACATGAACATCGTGACTGAACCGAAACTGTCGGGCAAGCCGATCGGCGAGGCGCGCAAGCGCCCGCCGCGGACGGTGCTGTGGTTCGCTATCGTCGGGACTTTGCTCGCGGCCGTGGTAGGCGCTCTTGTGTTTTTCAAGTTCGTCTTCCTGCCCAACCTGTTCAAGGAGATCTTCAGCAAGCCGCCGCCACCGACCAGCGTCAGCATTGCTGAAGCCAAGAGCGAGACCATTCCGAATCTCCTGACCGCAGTCGGCGATCTCGCCGCCGTGCATCAGGTCAACGTCACTTCGGATGTGAACGGGCGCATTACCGAAATCATGTTCACCGCCGGCGCCGCCGTAAAAGCGGGCACGCCGCTGTTGCAGATGTTCGACGGCCCCGAGCAGGCCGATCTCGCCAGCTTCAAGGCGCAGTCGACCTTGGCGCAGCTCGCGCTCGACCGTGCCAAGCAACTCGCCTCGCGTCAGTTCGGGCCGCAGGCAACCGTCGACCAGACCCAGTCGTCGTTCGACCAGGCCACTGCCGGCATCGCCAGGACCGAAGCCATCATCTCGCAGAAGCTGGTGCGGGCGCCGTTCGACGGCGAACTCGGCGTGCGCAAGGTCGAGATCGGGCAATATCTGACGGCGGGCACCCAGATCGTCTCGTTGACCGATCTGTCCGCGCTCTATGCGAACTTCACCGTAACCGAAAAGGACTCCGGCCAGCTCAAGGTCGGCCAGACCGTCCGCATCGCGGTCGATGCCTATCCGGGCCGCGCCTTCGAGGGCAAGATCACCACCATCGAGCCGCAGATCGCGACCGACACCCGCAACATTCGCGTGCAGGCGACGATCGCCAACCCGGAACGCATCCTCAAGCCCGGCATGTTCGCGACTACCACCGTGGTGCTGCCGGACAAGCCGCCAGTCATCACCGTGCCCGAAACCGCGGTCGACTACACGCTCTACGGCGACTCCGTCTACCTCCTCACCGAGAAGAAAGGCGAGGACGGCAAGACCAGCCTGTCCGTGACGCGTACCTTCGTGCAGACCGGCAACCGCATCGAGGGGCGCGCCGAAATTCTCAAAGGCCTGAAGGCCGGGGATCGCGTCGTCGCGGTGGGGCAGCTCAAGTTGCAATCAGGATCGGCCGTGACGATCTCGACCGATCCGGTGCCGCCGATTCCGGCGAAGCCGCCGCGCTACTGATAAATGAGCGCGGCCTGATAGGCCGCGCTGGCGAAAGACGGGCAGCGGTCTCGAGAACGGGACCGCGCCCGAAAATGCTGAACTCAGCGGGATAATCTGCGATGGCCTTAACCGATATCTTCATCAAGCGTCCGGTCCTGTCGGTCGTCGTCAGCCTGCTGATCCTCCTGATCGGGCTGCGCGCCGCAACCGTATTGCCGATCCGGCAATATCCGAAGCTGTCGAACACCGTGATCAACGTTACCACCGTCTATCCGGGCGCATCGGCTAACCTGATTCAGGGCTTCATCACCACGCCGCTCGAGCAGGCGGTCGCCTCCGCCGAGGGTGTCGACTACATTACTTCGTCGTCGGTGCAGGGCACCAGCACGATCCAGGTCTACATCAAGCTCAATTTTGATCCGAACCAGGCGTTGACCGAAGTTCTCGCCAAGGTGAACTCGGTCAAATACCTGATCCCGAGGGAATCCAACGACCCGATCGTGACCAAGACGACCGGCCAGACCACGGCGGTGATGTATCTCGGTTTCTCCAGTGAAGAGCTGTCGGGTTCGGCGATCTCGGACTATCTGACGCGCGTTGTGCAGCCGGTGCTGTCGACGGTCGACGGCGTGGCGTCGGCCGACATTCTCGGCGGGCAAACGTTCGCGATGCGGCTGTGGCTCGATCCGGTCAAGATGGCGGGGCGCGGCGTCGCGCCGAGCGACGTCTCGGCGGCCATTGCCGCCAACAACTTCCAGGCCGCGGCCGGTCAGGCCAAAGGCTACTTCATCGTCTCCAACATTCAGACCAACACCGACCTGCGAAACCTCGATCAGTTCAAGAAGATGATCGTCAAGTCGAAAGACGGCGGCTTCGTACGGATCGAGGACGTCGCGGAGGTCGAACTCGCGGCGCAAAGCAGCGATGCGAGTGTCGCGTTCAGCGGTGAGCGCGCTATCTTCATCGGCGTGCAGGCTACCCCGCAAGGCAATCCGCTGACGCTGGTCAAAGGCGTGCGCGCGCTGTTTCCGGAACTGGAACGCAACCTGCCGCCGTCGATGAAGATGAAGGTGTCCTATGATTCCACCAAATTCATTCAGTCGTCGATCGACGAGGTGCAGCATACACTGATCGAGGCCATGCTGATCGTTGTGGTCGTGATCTTCCTGTTCCTGGCCTCGTTTCGCTCGGTGCTGATTCCCGTGGTCACGATTCCGCTGTCGTTGATCGGCGTCTGCAGCCTGATGCTGGCGTTGGGCTTCAGTTTCAATCTTCTGACGCTGCTGGCGATGGTGCTGGCGATCGGACTCGTGGTCGATGACGCCATCGTGGTGGTGGAGAACATCCATCGCCATCTGGAAGAAGGAAAATCGCCCGTGCAGGCGTCGCTGCAGGGGGCGCGCGAAATCGTCGGCCCCGTGATCTCGATGACGATCACGCTGGCGGCGGTTTATGCGCCGATCGGCTTCCTGGGCGGCTTGACCGGTTCGCTGTTCCGCGAATTCGCCTTCACGCTCGCGGGCTCGGTGATCGTGTCCGGCGTGATCGCGCTGACGCTGTCGCCGATGATGTGCTCGGTCTTCCTGAAGAGCGCCGACGAGGGTCGCTTCGCCAAGCTGGTCAACAGGGTGTTCGGCGCGATGACGCGCTGGTATGGCCGCAAGCTCGACCGGTCGCTCGACTATCGTCCGGTCACCGCGCTGTTTGCGCTGACGATGCTCGGGCTCGTCGGGTTCCTGTACATGGGCACATCCAAGGAACTGGCGCCCGAGGAAGATCAGGGCATCGTGTTCTCGGTGACCAAGGCGCCGAAATACGCCAACATCGACTATGTCGATTTCTACGGCGAAAAGCTCGACAAGGCGTTTGCCAAGTTTCCCGAAACCGATCTGCGTTTCGTGCTCAACGGCATCAACGGTCCGCAGGGCGGCATCGCCGGCATGCTGCTCAAGCCGTGGGACGAGCGCAAGCGTTCCTCGATCAAGCTGAAGCCGCTGGTGCAGGCCGAGATCAGCAAGATCGAAGGCGTCCAGGCATTCGCGTTCAACCTGCCGCCGTTGCCGGGCGGTCCCGGCGGACTGCCGGTGCAGATGGTGATCAATTCGACCGCCGGCTTCCAGGCCGTCTATGACCAGATGGCGAAGCTGAAGGATGCCGCGCGCAAGAGCCGGCTGTTCATCGTCTCCGACAGCGACCTCGACTTCAACCAGCCGGTGGTGCGCGTTTCCGTCGACCGTTCCAAGGCGAGTGACCTCGGAATCAACATGGCGCAGGTCGGCAGCACGCTGCAGACGCTGCTGGGCGGTAATTACGTCAACCGCTTCAACCTCGAAGGCCGGTCGTATCAGGTGATCCCGCAGGTGCCGCGCAGCATGCGGCTGTCGCCGGAGGCGCTCGGTGGCTATTATGTCCCGACCAACACCGGGCAGCTCGTTCCGTTGTCCACCATCGTGTCGATCGAGACCGGCACCGACCCGAATTCGCTCACCCACTACAACCAGCTCAACTCCGCGACGTTTCAGGCGGTGCCGATGCCCGGCGTGACGGTCGGGCAGGCGGTGGACTTCCTGGAGGGTGAAGCGAAAAAGATGCCGGCCGGCTTCAGCCACGACTACCTGGCGGATTCGCGCCAATATGTGCAGGAAGGCAATCAGCTCGCGATCACCTTTGGTTTCGCGCTGATCATCATCTTCCTGGTGCTGGCGGCGCAGTTCGAAAGCCTCAGGGATCCGCTCGTGATCATGATCAGCGTTCCCATGGCGATCGTCGGCGCGCTGATCCCGCTGTTCTTCGGCCTGGCGACCATCAACATCTACACCCAGGTCGGACTGCTGACGCTGGTCGGCCTCATCACCAAGCACGGCATCCTGATGGTAGAGTTCGCCAACGAGCTGCAGCTTAACGAGGGGCTTGACCGCCGTTCCGCGATCGAGATGGCGGCCCGCATCCGGCTTCGTCCCATCCTGATGACGACGGCGGCGATGGTCACGGGACTGATCCCGCTCTTGACGGCCTCAGGCGCGGGAGCGGCCAGCCGGTTCTCCATCGGGCTCGTGGTTGTCGCGGGCATGTCGATCGGCACGCTGTTTACGCTGTTCGTGCTGCCCGCGGTCTATGTGACGATGGCCACCAACCACCGGGCCAACGCCGGCTCCGAGCGTACCAGGCAGATCGCGGATTTCGATCTCGGCCGCAGCGAGGCGCTGAAGCCGACCTGAGCGTGATCCGCGGATGTCGATAAAATCAGGCGGCAATGGCAATGGCCGTTGCCGCCTTTTCCTTGCCGTGTGGTAACCTGCCTTTGGTCGTGACCCGGTATATCCGCGCGGAGGTCGCGATTACAGTATTTGCCGAGCGCGGCCACGCGTTCGAACCGAACCTGACCTTCCGACTGCCATCAACAAAAACAGGGAGCCAACATGACCAGCGACTTTACCGCCGGCAATTACCGGTTCATTCCGGCCGTGTTCCAGTATTCGAGTGGGGTTGCGGCCAGTGCCGGCTATGAAATCGAGCGGGTGCGTTTCGACACACCCGTGCCGCTGGCTGAGGGCTTTGCGAAGATCGCGAAATACATTCAGGCAGCCGGACGCCCGCTGACTTCTTTTTGCGCCTGCGAGTTGCGCTCGCCGGCGGCCTTCACCGATGAGGGATTTCGGGACTTCAATCTGCACTACGTCAAGACGCTGAGCGAGTGGGGCATCTACGACGGCAAGACCAATCCGGTGGCGCGCAGCAATGTCTGCCCCGAAATCGATCCGCCGGCCGAGCCGTCGTTTTACGCGTTCTCGTTCACGCGCCCGAGCCAGAGCGCGACGCCGACGTTCGTGATCGCGGGCAGCGGCGAGTCGCAGGACGGACTTGCGACCTATGCCGAACGTACCGTGCGCTATCGCGATCTCAGCCCGGATGGTCTGGCGGAAAAAGTCCGTTACGTCGTCGGCGTGATGGAGAAGCGCATGGCCGAGTTCGGAGTCGGCTGGAAAGATGCCACGGCGGCGCAGACCTATACCGTGCACGACTTCCATCCAGCGTTTGCCGAGGCGATGGTGAGCCGTGGCGCCGCGCGATCCGGCCTGACCTGGCATTTCGCCCGGCCGCCCGTAATCGATCTCGAATACGAGATGGATTGCCGTCGGGTGATGCGGGAGATCGTTCTGTAGAGGGCGCTACCGCTCCCTCGGATCCAGCGCGTCGCGCAGGCCGTCACCGACCAGGTTGAACGACAGCACCACCAGAAAGATCGCCAGCCCCGGCCAGATCGCCATCCACGGCGCGTTGGTCAAGAAACGTTGCGCGGCGTTCAGCATGCTGCCCCAGGACGGCGCCGGCGGCTGCTGACCGAGGCCGAGGAACGACAATGCGGCCTCCGCAATGATGGCGGCGGCGATCGACAATGTCGCCTGCACCAGCAGCGCCGGCATGATGTTCGGCAGGATGTGGAACAGCGCGATCCGCCAGCGCGGATTGCCCATGGCGCGCGCGGCCTCGACATAGTCCTCGACCTTGACGCTCATGACCTGGCCGCGGGTCAGCCGCACGAAAATAGGCGTCGCCGAAATGCCGATCGCGATCATGGCATTGCCGAGGCTCGGGCCCAGAAACGCCGCCAGCGCGATGGCGAGGATCAGGAACGGGCAGGCCAGCATCGCATCGGTGATGCGGCTGATCAGGGCGTCGATAAAACCGCCGCGATAGCCGGACAAAAGGCCCAGCGGCACGCCGACGCTGAGCGCGATGCCGACCGAAATAGCGCCGGCCAGCAGCGAAGCCCGCGCGCCATAGACGACACGGACGAGAACATCACGGCCGAGTTCGTCGGTCCCGAACCAGTGCGCGAAGGAGGGCGGCTTGCGCACCAGCGACCAGCTTGTCGCAATCGGGTCATAGGGCAGGATCAGCGGCGCGAACAGCGCGAGCAGGATGAACGCCACGATTACGACGAGGCCGACCACCGCGCCCTTGCGCTGGAACAGCCGCCGCAGCGCGCGCCGCGACGGACTCTCCAACTCGTCGGAGACGATAGGTATCGTGCTCAGCGCGGCGTCGGTCATTACGCCCTCAGTCGCGGGTTGACGAGGATATAGGCGATATCGGCGACAAGATTGAGCGTGATGTAGATCGTCGCCGTGGTCAGCACCACGCCTTGTACGACCGCGTAGTCGCGGTTGAACACGGCGTCGACGATCAGCTTGCCGAAACCCGGGATCGAGAAAATCTGCTCGGTCAGCACCGCGCCCGACAGCAGCGTTCCGAGCTCGAGTGCGCCGAGCGTGATGACAGGCGTCAGCGCGTTGCGCATGGCATGCTTGAGGATCACCGAGCGTTCGGAAAGACCCTTGGCGCGGGCGGTGCGGACATAATCGCTTTCCAGCACCTGCAGCATGGCGCTGCGCGTATGCCGCATCAGGATCGCAGCAATCGCGTTGCCAAGCACGAAGGCTGGCATGATGGTCGCGGCGAGGCTGGCGCGCCAGTTCTCGGAGAGCGGCACGTAACCCGACGCCGGCAGCCAGCCGAGCTCGATCGAGAACAGGAAGATAAGCATGATGCCGAGCCAGAAATTCGGCGTCGAGATGCCCCACAGTGCGAACAGGTTGGCGCCGTAGTCCCAGGCCGTGCCTTTCTTTACCGCCGAGACGATGCCGGCGGGAATGCCGATCAGGAATGCGATCACGATCGCCATCGACGCCAGCTGCATCGTCACCGGCAGTTTTTGCGCGATCAGCTCGCGCACCGGCATCTTGTTGCGCAGCGACTCGCCGAAATCGCCCGACAGCACGCCCTTGACCCAGTAGACATATTGAATCAGCACCGGCTGATCGAGTTTGTATTGCTGGCGGATCTGCTCGATCACGGCGGGATCGCGTTCTTCGCCGGCCATCACCAGCGCGGGATCGCCCGGCAGCAAATGCTGCAACGAAAAGATCAGCACCGACACGAAGAACAGTGTCGGAACCAGCTGCAGGATTCGCTTGCCGAGGAAATTCAGCATGGCGCTATCCTGTCTCGGGCGTGGCCATGCTCACTTCAGCTTCAGGCCGACGACCCGCACCAACCCGTCCGGCATCTGCTTGTAGCCCTCGAGTTTGGTGGTGTGCGCGATCAGGATGCGGCGATGATAGATGTAGAGCAGGGCCTGATCTTCCAGCTCCGCCTTGGTCAGCTTTTCGTAGAGCGCTTTGCGCTGCGCCATGTCGGTGACCAGCCGGGCGTCGTCGAGCGCCTTGTCGGCCTCGGCATTATTCCAGGCGCTGTAGTTTTGCGGGGCTCCCGTCTTCAGGAAGACATAGGAGTTGCCGTCCGGATCGATCCGTCCGCTCCAGGCCAGCATGAAGGCCTGGTATTCGCCGGCTTCGGCCTGTTTCAGCGAGGTCGCGAATTCGGTTACCCTGATCTTGATGTCGAAGCCGGCTTCCGCCGCCATCGACTGCACGACCTGGGCGACCGCTTCGGTTTCCGCGCCCTTCGGGACCATGAAGTCGACGCTGACCGGCGGCGTGACGCCGGCTTCCTTCAATAGCGCCTTGGCCTTGGCGACATCACGCGGCTGAATCGGAAAGGCCTTCTGGTAGTAGGGGTGATCCGGGTTGACCCACTGATTGCCCGGTTTGAACTCGCCGTTGAACACCACCTGGTTGATGGCTTCGCGGTCGATCGACAGATCGAGCGCCTGCCGCACCTTGGCGGACTGGCTGAGTGGTCCCTTGGCCTTGTCCTTGCCGATGTTCAGGGTGATGCCCTGATAACCGAGCTCGATCGCGGTCGAAAGTTTCAGCCGGGTGTCTGCCCGCACATCCTTGATGTCGGTCGCCAGCACGCGCTCGATCAGGTCTAGGCCTCCGGATTTCAGATTGGCAAGACGTACGGTGGCATCGACGATCGGCAGGAACACGATGCGGTCGATGAAGATATTGTCCTTGTTCCAGTAGTCGGCAAACTTCTCGAACACGATGCGGTCCTGCTGGACGCGCTCGACGAACTTGTAGGGCCCGGCGCAAACCGGACGCAATCCGAACTTGTCGCCTTCGGCCTTGGCTGCCTTCGGCGACACCATCATGCCGGCGCGATCGGTCAGTTGTGCGATCAAGGGAGAATAGGGCGCCTTCAATGCCAGCTTGATGGTGAGGGGATCGACGACATCTACATGATCGACGCTCGCCAGTTCCGGCTTGCGGAACGAGCCGGGCATCGTGATGTGCCGTTCGATCGAAAATTTTGCCGCTTCGGCGTCGAACGCCTCGCCGTCCTGAAACTTGACGCCGGGCCGCAGCTTGATGGTGACTTCCTTGCCGTCGGCCGAGGTAGCGTGGCTCAGCGCGAGCTGCGGCACGATGTTGAGTTTTTCGTCGATGTCGAACAGCTTGTCGCAGAACGCCGCGAACACGATGCGGCCGACATAAGTGCGCGCCGTGGTCGGATCGAGAATGTCGGGGTCTTCGGCCAGCCCGATCCGCAGCGTGGTCTGGGCCTGAACGCCTGCCCCGAACGAAAGCAAGAGTGCCACCGCGGTCACTGCCAAACGCACAATCTTCATCGTCGTCATCCCCATCTCCACGATTACGCCACGACCGGCCGAGTTCCTGATCTATCAACCCCGCTACGGGCCGCACCTTCCGCGCCGCCACCGAAGGCCGCGACCAATTTTTCCAGCGCCGGCGAGAAGCCGCCATCGGCGGGCACGATGTTTTCGGCCGCCGGCAGTTCCGCCGTGCGGTGGCAGGCGGTGGCATGTCCGGTGCCATCGGCCAGCAGCGCCGGCACATCGGTGCGGCAACGTTCGATGACGTACGGACAGCGGGTGTGAAAGCGGCAGCCTGACGGCGGGTCGAGCGCGCTCGGCATCTCGCCTGCCAGCACGATGCGGCTGCGCCTGGCGTTTGGTTTAGGCACGGGAATGGCTGACAGTAGCGCCCGGCTGTACGGGTGCCGAGGCGCGGCGAACAGAGCCTGCGCGTCGGCGGTTTCGACGATGGTTCCGAGATTCATCACTGCGATCCGGTCGGCGATGTGCTTTACCACGGCGAGATCGTGGCTGACGAAGATATAGGCAAGGCCGAGCCGGTCCTGCAGGTCGCGCAACAGGTTGAGGATTTGCGAGCGGATCGAGACATCCAGCGCCGATACCGGCTCGTCGCAGATGATCAGCTTCGGCTCTACCGCGAGTGCCCGCGCGATCGCGATGCGCTGGCGCTGGCCGCCGGAAAATTCGTGGGGGTAGCGGCGCGCGAATCGTGGCTCCAGTCCGACCAGCCGCAACAGCTCTTCGACCCGTTCGCGGCGACGCGCTGATGGCACCAGATTGTGCAGCGCCAGCGGCTCGGTCAGGATCTGGCTGACGGTCATGCGCGGGTTTAATGACGCGTAGGGATCCTGGAAGATGATCTGCGCATCGCGGCGGAAGGCACGCAGCGCATTATCGTCGAGCGCGCCGAGGTCGCGGCCTTCGAAACGGACCTTGCCTGCATCCGGCTCGATCAGCCGCAGCACCAGCCGGCTGACAGTGGATTTGCCGCAGCCGGATTCGCCGACCAGTGCCAGCGTCTTGCCGGCCTCGACGCTGAAGCTGACGCCGTCAACCGCCTTGACGAAGGCGGTCGGCCGGCCTAACACCGAACGCGCGGCGACGAAATGCTTGACCAGACCTTCGACCTCAAGGAGCGCGGTCATTGCACCAGCCTCTCCAGTGGCGCCCGGATGCAGCGTGAGGCGTGGCCGGGACTCACCATCGCCAGTGGCGGCGGCGTGGCGGTGCAGGCCTCGATCACGAACGGGCAGCGCGCGGCGAAGCGACAACCGGCCGGCGGGTTCGCCATGTTCGGCACCATGCCCTCGATCGTCGCCAGGTGAGAGGCCCGGCGGTCGAGCCGCGGGATCGAGCCGAGCAGGCCGACGGTATAGGGATGTTGCGGGCTGGCAAACAGTTCATCCACGGCGGCACGCTCGACAATCTCGCCTGCATACATCACCGCGACCTCGTCGCAGACTTCGGCGACCACGCCGAGGTCGTGGGTGATCAGGATGATCGCCGCACCGCTGGCGGCCTTCAGCTCGCGCATCAAATCGAGGATCTGCGCCTGCAGCGTGACGTCGAGCGCCGTGGTCGGCTCGTCCGCGATTAGCAGACGCGGATCGCAGGCCAACGCCATCGCGATCATCACGCGCTGGCGCATGCCGCCGGACAGCTTGTGCGGATATTCGTCGATCCGCTTGTCGGGCGAGGGGATATGGACGCGGCGCAACAGCTCGATTGCGCGCTCGCGCGCCTGCCGCTTCGTGCCGCCGCGGTGGCGCAGAATGGTCTCGATGATCTGATCGCCGATGGTAAAGCTCGGATTGAGCGAGGTCATCGGCTCCTGAAAGATCATCGCCAGCCGGTTGCCGCGCAAATCGCGCAGAGTCTGGTCCGGCACGTCGAGCAGATCAAAACCGTCGAAGCGGATCGAACCCGAGACCTCGGCGGAGTGTTTCGACAACAGCCCCATGATGGCGAGCGAGGTCACGCTCTTGCCGCAGCCGGATTCGCCGACCAGTCCGAGCGTCGCGCCGTTGGCGACGCTGAGATCGACGCTATCGACCGCATGGGTCGAACGTCCATCGTCGCCGTGGAAGACCACGCGCAAACCCTCGATTTCGATCAGTGGGCTTGCCGTCATGCCTTGCCCGCGGTTGCCGCTTGCACGCCGGAATCGATGGCGGCGCGGTCGGTAATTCCGGCCGGGTTCTTGCGTGTTGGCAGGAATGGCCGGAAATGCACCCAGCGCTCGCGGCTCACCTGTTCCAGACGTTCGAGTTCGGCCAGCGGATCGGTGTGGTCGTCGACGCGCAGGTCGAGATCGGACCATTCCTCCTCGCCATGGATCAACAGCGCCGCTGATTGCTTGCCGCGCTTGTCGCCGCCGGCGGCTTCGCCGGCCTTCATCGCCACAATCAGCCGCTGCGCGAATGGCAGGTTGGCATTGGCGAGGTAGGCCGTTGCGGTTTCGTCGAGCACGGCGGCACCCGCCAGCATGTTGCCGGCGATGGAAAAACCGTCGCCCTGAATATGGCCGCACCAGTCGACGCACTCATGGCCGGTGAAAGCCGCGATGCGGCCTTTGGCGTCCATGACATGCAGTTGCCGACTCTCGCGGCCATCGTCGGCGGCAATCAGCGTCTCGACGACCGCGCGCGGTTCGTTTCCCTCGCGTAACAGCGTGAGGCCGTCGATGCCGTAATAGGGATTGACCAGCGCCTGCGTTGCGACGCCGCCGATGCCGGCCGCGATATGCGGCACGCGGGCGCCGACCGCGAAAAATTTGGTCGCAACCGCGATGCCGAACTGGCCGGTGGCGGGATCGCGGGCGATGATCGACCAGGTCATAATCGCCTCTGTCCGTTACCGTCCGGCCGCGTAGCCTTGCATGCCCCGTGGATTGGCGGCGGCGCGGCGGCGGCGGCCAAGTTTGGAGGCGGCGGTGAGGCGGCCTTCCGACCAGTCGGGGCCGATCTCGACGACATGGCCGCGGCTCTTCAGGGTATCGACGCTCGCTTTCGGCACGCGGTTCTCGAGCACAAGTACGCCGGGGCGCGCGGTGCGCGGCCAGAACGAGATCGGGAAATGTTCGGAGTGCCAGGCCGGCGCGTCGATCGCCTCCTGCAAATTCAGATTGGCGTGGACATGGCGCAGGAAGAACTGCGTGGTCCACTGGTCCTGCTGGTCGCCGCCGGGCGAACCCCAGGCCATGTAGGGCTCGCCGTCGCGCAGCGCCATCGTCGGGGACAGCGTGGTGCGCGGACGCTTGCCCGGCGCGAGTGCTGCCGGATGATCTTCCTCAAGCCAGAACATCTGGGCGCGGCTGCCAAGGCAGAAGCCGAGTTCCGGAATCACAGGCGAGGATTGCAGCCAGCCGCCGGACGGCGTCGCCGAGATCATGTTGCCGGCCTGGTCGATGATGTCGAAATGCACGGTGTCGCCGCGCACCTCGCCGAAGCGGCCGACGGTCGGCTCGCCCGCGCCCATGGCGCCGACGGCCTCGCGATGACCTTCGGCGCGGCGCATCTTGACGATCGAGCCGAATCCTTCGACCGAGCCCGGAAGGAAATCGAGCGAGGCCTTGTCTTTCGAGATCAGCTTGCGTCGTTCGTCGTTGTAAGCATCCGACAGCAAGGTCGCGATCGGAATGTCGGTGAAGTCGGGATCGCCGTAGAATTTCTCGCGATCGGCGAACGCCAGTTTGGCGGCTTCGATCTGCAGATGGATGAATTCGGGGCCTGCTGGATCGAGGCCGTCGAGTTCAAAACCCTTCAGCAGGGCCAGTTGCTGCAGCATCACCGGACCCTGGCTCCAGACGCCGGGCTTGCAGACGGTGTAGCGGCCGTAGTCATAGGTGAGGGGAGCCTCGATGGTCGGTTGCCAGCGCGCCATGTCGTCGGCGGAGAGCACGCCGCGATGCGGCGAGCCGCTGACGTCCATCACTTCCTGGGTGCGGCAGAACTTGTCGATCGCCTCGGCGACAAACCCATGCGACCAGGATTTGCGAGCGCGCTCGATCTGCGCCACGCGGTCGGAGCCAGCACTCTCGGCTTCCTTCAGGATGCGGGCGTAGGTTTCCGAGAGCTGCTTGTTGGTGAACAGCGTGCCGGGTTTCGGCACCTCGTTGTTCGGCAGGTAGACCGCGGCCGAGGTCGGCCAATGGTTTTTAAACAGTTTTTCGACGATCTGGATCGTCGCCGCCGCGCGTTCGACCAGCGGATAGCCGTTGGCGGCGTAGGCAATCGCGGGCTCCAGCACGTCGCGCAGGCGCATGGTGCCGTAATCGCGCAACAACAGCATCCAGGATTCGAACGTGCCGGGAACGCAGGCGGCCAGCAGTCCGGTGCCGGGCACCATCTCCAGTCCCTCGCTCTTGTAATGCGCGATGGTGGCCTTCGCAGGGGCCGGTCCCTGACCGCAGATCACTTCGGTACGGCCGCGTTTTGTATCGTGAACGATAATGGGGACGTCGCCGCCGGGGCCGTTGAGATGCGGCTCGACCACCTGCAGCGTGAAGGCGGTCGCAACACCGGCATCGAACGCGTTGCCGCCCTTTTCCAGAATGCCCATGCCGACGGCGGTCGCGATCCAGTGGGTCGAGGTGACCACGCCAAAAGTGCCTTCGATTTCCGGCCGGGTCGTGAACGGATCGGGATTGATGTTGCTCATGGGAGTCCAATACTGCGCTGGTAGCGGGATGCGGGCGCACTTGACCACAGGCCGGGCCGGCTGCCAACCGGTGGTATGCCACGGCTTGCTCCCATCCGCGTGATCATGCCGGGACGGCGGCGGCCGGATTGTTGACGGCATGGCAGGCGACGCCGTCGATCAGCGCGGGCGCCTGCTGGCGGCACAGATCGAACGCCAGCGGGCAGCGCGGATTGAAGGCGCAACCCGGCGGCGGGTCGATCGGATTGGGGATCTCGCCCTGGACCGGAATGCGCTGGCGACCGGACATCGCGAGATCGGGAACCGCGCCCAGCAGCATCTTCGTGTAGGGCATTCGCGGGTTGGCGAATAACTCGCGGCCCTCGGCAATTTCCACAATACGCCCGAGATACATCACGCCGATGCGGGTCGCCATGTGGCGCACCACGGCGAGGTTATGGCTGATGAAGAGATAGGTCAGGCCGAACTTGTCCTGCAGGTCGCGCATCAGGTTGAGAATCTGCGCCTGCACGGAAACATCCAGCGCCGAGGTCGGCTCGTCGCAGACGATGAATTCGGCCTCGGACGCCAGCGCGCGCGCGATCGCGATCCGCTGGCGCTGGCCGCCGGAGAATTCATGCGGGAATTTCAGACCGTCGTCGGGATGCAGGCCGACGAGGTCGAGCAGTTCGCCGACGCGCGCCGCGATGTCGCGCTCGCCCTGAATCAGGTCGAAAGCGCGGATCGGTTCGGAAACGATTGCGTCGACCCGGAACCGCGGATTGAGGCTCGCATAGGGGTCCTGAAAAATCATCTGGATGCGGCGGCGCAGCCGTTGCCGCACCTGCGCCTGCTTCGCATCCGTCATCGACACGCCGTCGATGATGACCTCGCCGGAACTCGGCGGCAGCAGCCCCACGACCATCCGCGCCACGGTGGTTTTTCCGGAGCCGGATTCGCCGACGAGGGCAAACGTCTCGCCCTTCCTGATGTCGAAGGTCACGCCATCGACCGCTTTCAGGAATTCCAGATCGCCGCCTTCCAGCACGCGGTTGAGCCACGGTTTCGAGACGTCGAATACGCGGCGCAGATTCTTCACATCGACGAAAGATGCCGCACTCATGCCGCGGTCTCCTTCGCGGCTTGATTGGACGTATCGAAGAGATGACAGGCGACCGACTGCGTGCCGTGCGGCAACGGTTCCGGCCGATCGACGCGACAGCGGTCGAAGACCGAAGAACAGCGCGGGTTGAACGAGCAGCCCGGCGGGATTGCCGACAGCCGCGGCATAGAACCGGGTATCTGCACCAGCCGCTTGTCCTCGCCCGCAAGCGTCGGGATCGCGCCCATCAGGCCTTTGGCGTAAGGGTGCAGCGGGTTCTGCACCACATCCTGCACCGGGCCGATCTCGGCGATCCGCCCCGCATACATCACCGCGACCCGGTCGGAAGTCTCGGCGATCACGCCCATGTCGTGGGTGACCAGCATCACCGCGGTGCCGTGATCGCGGCCGAGGCGCTTGATCAGCGAGATGATCTGCGCCTGCACGGAGACGTCGAGCGCGGTGGTCGGTTCGTCCGCGATGATCAGTTCCGGTTCGGCGCAGATCGCCAGCGCGATCACGACGCGCTGGCGCATGCCGCCGGAGAATTCGTGCGGATAGGCGTCGATGCGTTTGTCCGGCGCGGGAATGCCGACCTCGGCCAGGAGATCGATGGCGCGCTTGCGCGCCGCGCTTTCCGAAAGATTGGTGTGGGTCCGGATCGTCTCAACGATCTGGTCGCCAATTTTATAGAGCGGATTGAGGCTGGTCAGCGGATCCTGAAAGATCATTCCGATCCGCTTGCCCCGGATGCGGCGGATTTCTTCCGGCGGCAGATGATCGATCCGCATGCCGGACAGATAGATTTCGCCGCCCGAGATCCGGCCGGGCGGATCGATCAGCCCGATCACCGCAAGCCCGGTGACGGATTTGCCGGCGCCGGATTCGCCGACCACGCCGAGCACCTCGCCCTTGGCGATATCGAACGAGATGCCGTCGATCGCGCGCAGTGTGCTGCGGCGGGTGAGGAATTCGACCTCGAGGTTACGCACGGAGAGGACAGGAGTGGTCATCGGAGCTTTGGATTGAGCGCGTCGCGCAGCCAGTCGCCCAGCAGGTTGATGGAGAGGATCAGTCCCGCCAGCGCGATGCCGGGGAAGGCGACGATCCACCATTCGCCGGCGAACAGATAGTTGTTGCCGATCCGAATCAGCGTGCCGAGCGAGGGCATGGTGTCGGGCATCCCGGCGCCGAGGAATGACAGCGTCGCCTCGGTGATGATGGCGAGCCCGAGGTTGATGGTGGCGATCACCAGCACCGGTCCCATCGCGTTCGGCAGCACATGCCGCAGCATGATCTTGGACGCGGGAAGCCCGATCAGTTGCGCGGCGGCAACATAGTCCTTGTTCTTCTCGACCATGACCGAGCCGCGCACGGTGCGGGCATATTGCACCCAGAAACTCAATCCGATCGCGATCACCAGCACGGTCAGCGTGCTCATGGCGTCCAGCCGGTTGCCGAACACCGATTTGGCGACGCCGTTGACCAGCAGCGCGATCAGGATGGCGGGGAAGGTGAGTTGCACGTCGGCGATGCGCATGATCAACCCGTCGACCGCGCCGCCGACATAGCCGGCGGTCAGTCCGAGCGTGATGCCGAGCGCTCCGGCAAACAGCATGCCGAGCACGCCGACCGTCAGCGAAACCCGCAAGCCGTAGAGAATGGCCGAAAACATGTCGCGGCCCTGTTCGTCGGTGCCGAGCAGGAACGGGCTCTGTCCATCGGCCGTCCACAGCGGCGAGATCCGCGAATTCATCAGTTGCAGTTGCGCCGGATCGAACGGGTTTTGCACCGACATGACGGGAGCGAAGATCGCGAGCAGGAAAAACAGGATGGTAACAGCGGCCGCCACCATCGTCAGCTTCGAGCGGCGGAACGAATAGAACACGTCGCTGTCGAGCGCGCGCTTTAGCCAGCTTGCGCCCGCGCGCGGTGCTGGCGCGCTCGGCTCGGCTTGGTGGGGGACCACGGCGTCGGACATGGATAGCTCGCTTTATGCCGGACGACTGATGGTCGAGCGCAGGCGTGGATCGACCACGGTGTAGAGAATATCGACGATCAGATTGATGGTGACGTAGATCAGCGACACCATCAGCAGGTAGGCTGCCATGATCGGGATGTCGACGTTTTGCACGGCCTGCACGAACAACAACCCCATACCCGGCCACTGGAAGACGGTTTCCGTGATGATCGCAAATGCAATAACCGAGCCAAACTGCAGGCCGGCAACCGTTATGACGGGAACCAGCGTGTTCTTCAGCGCGTGGCCGAAATGGATGGCGCGCGTGGTCAGGCCGCGGGCACGTGCGAAGCGGATGTAATCGGTGCGCAGCACCTCGAGCATTTCGGCACGGACCAATCGCATGATCAGGGTCATCTGGAACAGGCCGAGCGTGATCGAGGGCATGATCAGCGCCTTGAGACCGGAAAGCGTCAGCAGGCCGGTGGTCCACCAGCCGATCCGCACCACGTCGCCGCGGCCGAACGACGGCAACCAGCCCAGCGTCACCGAAAACAGATAGATCAGCAAAATGCCGATCAGGAAGGTCGGCAGCGAGATTCCGATCAACGACACCGCCTGGAATATTCGGGTCAGGACGGTGTCGCGCCGCAGCGCCGAATAGACTCCCATCAGGATGCCGAACACCATCGCGAAGATCGTGGCGCAGACGGCCAGCTCGAGCGTCGCCGGCATCCGGTCCTTGAGCAGGCTCGATACCGGCTGGCGAAACTGGTAGGAGACCCCGAACTTGAACTGCGCCGCATTGACGAAATAGCGCACGAACTGCACCGGCACGGGATCGTCGAGGCCGAGCGATTTGCGGATCTCGGCGCGTTCGGCAGCCGAGGTGTCGATGGCGACGATCTGGTTGACCGGGTCGCCGGCGAAGCGGAACATCGAAAACGAGATGATGCCGACCGCGATCATGACGCCGATCGCCTGTATCGCCCGGCGAAGAGTGAAAGCGAGCATGTATTCCTTTCACTTCTCTTTGGAGTAGCGGCGCGCGCCACTGCGAGCCCGAAATGAAAAGTCCCGGAAGCGCGAGCCACCGGGACTTGTATTGACGCCTGTCTAGTCCTGTTTGGTCGCCCAGTACAGGCTGACCTGATTGTCGGCGCGCTGCGTGATTTTCACCTTGTTGGAAACGCCCCAGGCCAGCGCCTGCTGATGCAGCGGGATATAGCCCCAATCTTTGATGCCGATCTCGAACGCTTCCTTGATCATCTGGTTGCGTTTGGCCGTGTCGGTCTCGAGCAGCACCTTGTCCGACAGTTCATCCAGCTTCTTGTTGCAGTAGCCGGAGAGGTTGGCTTCACCGCGCGTGGATTTCGGATCGTCGCGGCAGCCCATGATATCGTTGAGGACGTTCTGGGAATCCGACGAAGCCGGGGTCCAGCCCAACAGGTAGAACGAGGTCTGGTACCCGCCCGGCTTCAGGACCTTGGCGAAATACTGCTGCTTCGGCTGCGCCAGCAAGGTGACCTTGACGCCGATGCGGGCCAGCATGCCGACCACGGCCTGGCAGATCGCGGAGTCGTTGACATAGCGGTCGTTGGGGCAGTCCAGCGTGACTTCAAAACCGTCGGGATAGCCGGCTGCCGTCAGCAGCTTCTTTGCACCGTCGATGTCGACCTTCGGGCGGGTAAAATCCTTTGAGAGCGCGAACAGCTGCGGCGCGATCATAAGTGCCGACGGCGTCGACAATCCGCGCATCACGCGGGTCTTGATCAGCTCGATGTCGATGGCCTTGTAGAAGGCCTCGCGCACCTTGATATCCTTGAACGGATTCTTGCCCTTGACGTTCGAATAGAGCAATTCGTCGCGAACCTGATCCATGCCGAGAAAGATGGTACGCAATTCCGGGCCGGTCAGCACCTTCGCGGTGCCGCTCGCATTTACCCGGTCGATGTCCTGCAGCGGAACCGGTTCGATCACATCGACTTCGCCGGACAGCAAGGCCGCTACCCGCGTCGCATCCGACGCGATCGGGGTGAAGACGATTTCCTTGAGGTTATGTTCCGGCTTGCGCCACCAGTTCGGATTGGCCTTGAATACCGTCTTTACGCCCGGCTGATGGCTATCGAGCATGAAGGGCCCGGTGCCGTTGGCGTTGAGCGAGGCGAAACTCGGTGTGGTCGCAGACGCAGGCGTCGGCGCGACGGAGTTGTTCGCCTCGGCCCACTTCTTGTCCATGATGTACCAGCCATCCCACTGCGAGGTGAGAATGGGGTTTGGCGAGGTCAGCACCACATCGACCGTGTTGTCGTCGATCTTGACGAACTTGGCGTCGATCGGAATCACGGTCATGAAGTTGGAGCCCTTGGCGCGGACGCGATCGGCGGAAAAGATCACGTCATCGGCGGTGAAGGGATCGCCGTTGTGGAACTTGACGTTCTTGCGCAGGTGGAAGCGCCAGCGGGTCGGTTCCAGTGTTTCCCAGCTTTCGGCCAAAGCAGGGATGAGCTTGAGATCCTTGTCTCGGGCGACCAGCCCTTCATAGATGTGCCCATGATGCGCGATGGTGGTGGTTTCGCGTAGCGTGTAGGGGTCCAGCGATTTGAGGTCGCCCTGATTGGCGTAGCGCAGGGTCTGGGCTGATGCCGGTACCATGGCCAAGGCGATGAGCGAAGCCGTGGCCGCTGCAAGCAAACTCTGACGTATCGACATAGATTAGATGCCCCGCTTTTAATCGTTACTTCCGCAAGTAGCGGCGGATATTGCCGATCCTTGATGCCAGAGTCCAGCGTCCGGGCAAGCGCGAAACCACGTAGGTCTCGTGCCGGTTTGCGCGGCGATGCGGCAATGACTAGTTTCACCTTAAGACGCGCGCGCGTGAGCGACATTGAACTTTTGGAGTGCCGGATGGCGGAACTGAAGGCCGACGTTCTCGTTCTGGGCGCGGGCATGGTCGGCGTCGGCGCTGCCTTGCACCTGCAAAAAAGGGGCAGGGACACGGTCCTGATCGACCGGCACGAACTGGCCGGCGAGGAGACCAGCTACGGCAATGGCGGGCTGATCGAATCCGCCTCGGTCTTCCCCTACATGTTCCCCCGGGATCTGCGCCAGATCCTGCGATACGCGCTGATGCGCGCGCCGCAGGTGCGCTATCACTTCGCTGATTTGCCGACCTTCCTGCCGTGGCTGGTGCGCTATTTCCGCGCTTCTTCTCCCGAGCGTGCGCTGCACAGCGCGATGGCCGAACTGCCGCTGATCCAGCGCAGCCTGATCGAGCACGAGGCGTTGGTCGAGGAAGCCCGTGTGCCGGAGCTGTTGCGGCGCACCGGCTGGATCAAGCTGTTTCGTTCCGACGCGACGCTTGGCCATGCGATGGCGGAGCTGGAGCGCGCCCGGCTATATGGCGTGGCGGGCAGCGTTCTGGATGCCGCGGCCATTGCTGCGCGCGAGCCGCATCTGACCGGCGATTTCGCTGGTGCAATCCATTTTCCAGATCCCGGCTTTGTGCCCGATCCGGGCGGCCTGGCGAAAGCCTATGCGGGTTTGTTCGGCCGCAAGGGCGGGCGCTATCTCGTTGGCGATGCCCGAACCCTCGAACAATCCGGCGGACGTTGGAGAATGGCGACGCTCGAAGGCACGATCACCGCGCGCGAAGTGGTGGTGGCGATGGGGCCGTGGTCCGATCAGGTCTTCGGCCCGCTCGGCTATTCGATCCCGCTTCAGGTCAAGCGCGGCTATCATTTGCATCTCAACCCGCGCGGCAACGCCGTGCTGCATCACCCGGTGCTGGACGCCGATCTCGGTTATCTGCTGGCGCCGATGAACCGCGGCATTCGCATGACCACGGGTGTGGAGTTCGCCCGCCGCGACGCGCCGCCGACGCCGGTCCAGGTCGAGCGGGCTTTGCCGCGGGCGCACGCGCTGTTTCCGCTGGGCGAGCCGGTCGACGCCGCGCCCTGGAAGGGCGCGCGGCCCTGTTTGCCGGACATGCTGCCGGTGATCGGCAAGGCGCCCCGCCACTCGGGACTATGGTTCGATTTCGGTCACCAGCACCACGGCCTGACGCTCGGGCCCGCGACCGGGCGGCTGCTGGCCGAAATGATGACCGGGGAGACCCCTTTTGCCGACGTCAGACCGTTTGCGGTCGAGCGCTTTGGTTGACCATACCGGACGATTGAGGGCGGCTGAGGGCCGGTCTTGTCCTTGCGTGATCAGGGGCATAGCGGTGATACTGTAGCGTTTTCGAGCGAAGTGGATACCGGTTCGCGTAAGGAAAACGCGTCAAAGCTAAGAGAGTAGAGCCTTTTCGGTTCTGATCTAATCAGAACCGAAAAGGCTCCGGGGCAAGCCATCAAAAGGAGCGGTCATGAAGGTTAACGTCGAGATAGATTGCACGCCGCTCGAAGCCCGGCAGTTTTTCGGCCTTCCGGACGTGCAGCCGATGCAGACGGCGGTGATGGACAGGATGCAGCAGCAGATGATGGCCAACATCGAAAAGGTTTCGCCGGAATCGCTGATCCAGAGCTGGTTCACCTTCGACCCCAAGATCGCCGAACGTTTTCAGGACATGTTCGTGACCATGGCCGGCCTCGGCGGCATGGGCAAGAAGGACAAGACATAGTGGGTGCCGCCGACGGCAGCGACGCTGCAGGAGGGCAAAGGCTTCAGGCGCCAAGCCTGTTCCTGATGCTGGCCGAGGCGCGGAGCCTGTTCGAATTGAATTCGAGCCTGCTGCTTTCGCCGCTGTTGTTGCGCGCTCCGAAGGGCGACGGGCATCCGGTGCTGGCGCTGCCGGGCTTTCTCGCCAGCGACCTCTCGATGGCGCCGTTGCGGCGCTATCTCAAAGAACTCGGCTACGATACCCACGCCTGGAACATGGGCCGCAACCTGGGCGGCGTTGCCTCCAGGCGCGGCGCGCTGCGTGACCTGCTGCAACGAATTCATGAGAGCAGCGGGCGCAAGGTCAGCATCGTCGGCTGGAGCCTCGGCGGCGTCTATGCGCGCGATCTGGCGCTGCAGGAGCCGGAGTTGGTGCGCTCCGTGATTACACTCGGCAGCCCGTTTACCAGCGATGTCAGGGCAACCAACGCCACCCGGCTTTACGAGGCGTTGTCGGGCGAGGGGATCGACGACAACCCGGAGATCCAGCAGGCGATCGCCGGCGACATGCCGGTCCCGACCACTTCGATCTATTCCCGCACCGACGGGATCGTGAACTGGCGTACCTGCCACTTGAACCCGTCGGACACGGCCGAAAATATCGAGATCTATCTCGCCAGCCATGTCGGTCTCGGCGTCAATCCGGCGTCGCTGTGGGCGGTCGCCGACCGCCTGGCGCAAGCCGAGGGCGAATTCAAGCAATTTGACCGATCGGGGCCGTTTGCCATTGCATATGCGCCCCCGGAAAATGCACAATCCTGAATTATTGTCCTAATATCAGGACCATCTGAACGCCAGAAGCGCCGGAAAGGCGCCGCGTTTTTCGTTGCGGGAGGAAGCCATGGCCGACGCGAGAAAACTGTCCTCAATGGATGCGTCGTTTCTGTATCTGGAAACGCCGGAAATGCCGATGCATGTCGGGAGCATGGCGATCTTACGCCTGCCCGAAAACTACAACGGCAACTTCTTCGAAGAATTCAAGGCGATGATCGCCTCGCGGCTGCACATCGCGCCGATCCTCACAAGCCGGCTGGAAAAGGCGCCGCTCGACATCGATCACCCCTCCTGGGTCGAGGACGACCAGTTCGATATCGACCGCCATATTTTCCGCGGCAGCCTGCCGGCGCCCTACGACCGCGCGACACTGGAGCGCATCGTCGGCTGGATGCATGCCAAACTCCTGAACCGCGCCCGGCCGCTGTGGGAGTTCTACGTTTTCGAAGGCATGAAGGACAACGAGATCGGCCTCTATTCCAAGATGCACCATGCCTGCATCGACGGCGGCGCAGGTGCGGCGCTGACCAACATGATCTACGATTTGACGCCGGTGCCGCGCGAGGTCGAAAAGCCGATTCCGCAGGTCAAGGGCGGCAACGAAACCCGTGACATCGCGGCCAACCTGATCGATTCCTATCAGCAGCTCTGGCGGCAGCCGTTCGACGGTACGTCGACGCCGAAGAGTATCGACCTGCCGCGTTCGGGCAAGAGCGACCTCGGGTCGATCCTGTTCGACAACGCCATGTTCCAGATCGAGAGCGCGGTGAAATTTGCCGGCAGCATCCCGACGATGCTGAAAAGCGTTTCCGACGTGATCGGCAAGATTTCCGATCCGAAATCTCGCGACAGCATCGCCAGCATGGTATCGCCCTCGACGATTCTGAACAAGACGATTTCGTCGGAGCGCAGTTTTGCCGGCACCTCGATTTCGCTGTCGCGCGCGAAAGCGCTCGCCAAACAGTCCGGCGGCAAGCTCAATGATGTTGTGCTGGCACTTTCGAGCGGCGTGGTCCGGCGCTATCTCCTCGAGCGCGGCGCCTTGCCGGCCAAGTCGATGACCGCGGCCGTACCGATCTCGCTGCGCGAGGAGGGCAATACCGATTCCAACAACCAGGTGTTCGGCATGATCTGCTCGATCGCCACCAATATCGAGGACCCGAAGGCACGGCTGGAGGCGATCATCGCGCAATCCACCAAGTCCAAGGAAATGTCGCATCCGCTGCGGGCGCTGATGCCGCAGGTGTCGAACGTTTCGATGTTGGGGGCACCGATCCTGGTGCAGATTCTCGCGCTGCTCTACAGCCGGTCCAACCTCTCCGACGTGCTGCCGCCGGCGGCCAACATCACGGTGTCCAACGTGCCGGGCCCGCGGCAGACGCTCTATGCGGCCGGCGCGGAATTGCTGCACATCTTCCCGGTGTCGATCTCGACCCATGGGCTCGCGCTCAACATCACCGTGCAGAGCTATCGCGACCAACTCGATTTCGGCTTCATCGCCGGTGCCAACATCATTCCCCATGTCCAGGTTTTGTGCGACATGCTTCCGCTCGAATTTGAAGCGCTGCAGGCGGCGTTTGCGCGGCCGTCCAACATGACCAGCGCGGCCGAATAGGATCTGCTGATGATTGAAATGCCTCCGCTGCAGTTCGCCCAGGTGAACGGGATTCGCATGGGCTATTACGAGGCGGGCCCGAAGAGCGACAAGCCGCCGCTGGTGCTCTGCCATGGCTGGCCGGAAATGGCGTTCTCCTGGCGTCACCAGATCAAGGCGCTGAGTGAGGCCGGTATCCGGGTGATTGCGCCCGATCAACGCGGTTATGCTTCGACCGACCGGCCCGAGCCGGTTGAGGCCTATGACATGGAGCACCTGACCGGTGATCTCGTCGGCCTGCTCGATCATCTCCAGATCGACAAGGCGATCTTTGTCGGCCACGACTGGGGCGGCTTCATCGTCTGGCAGATGCCGTTGCGTCACCTCGATCGCGTCGCCGGTGTCGTCGGCGTCAACACGCCGCATTACGACCGCCTGCCGGCCGATCCGATCGAACTGTTCCGCAAACGCTTCGGCGACAGCATGTACATCGTCCAGTTCCAGGATCCGGCCCGCGAGCCCGACCGGATTTTCGGCAGCCGTGTCGAGCAGGTGTTTGACGCCTTCATGCGCAAACCGCTGCCGCGCAAGGAAGAGGCGCCAGCTGAGGCGTCGACCGCGGGCGTCGGCGCGTCAGCCAAAACCAACCTGGCATTCCCGCAGATGATCGCGGCCTATGACGCCAAGTTCGATCCGCGCACGCCGATCCTGTCGGCGGAGGAAAAGAAGGTGTTCGTCGATGCCTTCACCCGAACCGGCTTCACCGGCGGCATCAACTGGTACCGCAATTTTACCCGCAACTGGCAGCGCTCGGAAGGTCTCGACCATACCGTCCGCGTGCCGTCGCTGATGATCATGGCGGAGAACGACGCGGTGCTGCCGCCGTCGGCCGCCGACGGCATGGAGAAGATCATTCCCGACCTGGAGAAATACCTGGTGCGGGACAGCGGCCATTGGACGCAGCAGGAAAAGCCGGAAGAGGTCAGCGCCAAGCTGATCGAATGGCGTAGAAAGCGGTTTGGGTGAGCGCCGTCATTCCGGGGCTCGCGAAGCGAGAACCCGGAATCTCGAGATTCCGGGTTCGATGCTTCGCATCGCCCCGGAATGACGAAGTCGCCGCAGTGACGGTGCGGGTTTAGCAATACGGCAGGAGATAACTTCGCAATGGCGTCCCCAAACAAGCTCGATCCGATCCCGCATCCGCCGAAAAAGCCTGTCGTCGGCAACATGCTGTCGCTGGATCCGAATGCGCCGGTGCAGCATCTGGTGCGGCTGACCAAGGAATTGGGGCCGATCTTCTGGCTCGACATGATGGGCGCGCCGCTGGTCATCGTCTCCGGCCACGACTTGATCGACGAACTCTCCGACGAAAAACGCTTCGACAAGGCGGTGCGCGGGTCGCTGCGCCGGGTCCGCGCCGTCGGCGGCGACGGCCTGTTCACCGCTGATACCTCAGAACCGAACTGGAGCAAGGCGCACAACATCCTGTTGCAGCCGTTCGGCAACCGCGCGATGACGTCCTATCACCCGAGCATGGTCGATATCGCCGAACAGCTGGTGAAGAAATGGGAGCGGCTCAACGGCGACGAGGAGATCGACGTCGTCCACGACATGACCGCGTTGACGCTCGACACCATCGGCCTCTGCGGTTTCGACTACCGGTTCAATTCGTTCTACCGCCGCGACTACCACCCGTTCGTGGAATCGCTGGTGCGTTCGCTCGAAACCATCATGATGACGCGCGGGATTCCGCTTGAAGGGCTGTGGCTGCAGAAGCGCCGCAAAGACCTAGCGCAGGACGTCGCCTTCATGAACAAGATGGTCGACGAGATCATCGCCGAGCGCCGCGGCAACGCCGAGGCCGCCGAAGGCAAGAAGGACATGCTCGGCGCCATGATGACCGGCGTCGATCGCGCCACCGGCGAACAGCTCGACGACGTCAACATCCGCTACCAGATCAACACCTTTCTGATCGCGGGCCACGAGACCACCAGCGGGCTGCTGTCGTGCACGATCTACGCGCTGCTCAAGCATCCCGAGGTGCTGAAGAAGGCTTATGAGGAAGTCGACCGGGTGCTCGGGCCTGACCTCGAGGCGCGGCCGACCTATCAGCAGGTAACGCAGCTGACCTACATCACGCAGATATTGAAGGAAGCGCTGCGGCTGTGGCCGCCGGCGCCGGCCTATGGCATCGCGCCGCTCAGCGACGAAACCATCGGCGGCAAATACAAGCTGCGGAAGAACACTTTTATTACGGTGCTGGTGATGGCGCTGCACCGTGACCCCAGCGTCTGGGGGCCGAACCCGGACAAGTTCGATCCGGAAAATTTCAGCAAGGAAGCCGAGGCCAAACGTCCGATCAACGCCTGGAAGCCGTTCGGCAACGGCCAGCGCGCCTGTATCGGGCGCGGCTTTGCGATGCATGAGGCAGCGCTGGCGATCGGCATGATCTTGCAGCGCTTCAAGCTGATCGACAATCACCGCTACCAGATGCATTTGAAGGAAACGCTGACGATCAAGCCGGACGGCTTCAAGATCAAGGTCCGCTTGCGCAGCGACAAGGAGCGTGGCGCATTTGCGGGCCGTGCCGCGGTCGCCGCAGCAGCTTCGAACGCGGCCGCGCCGCAGGCCCGGACCCGTCCAGGTCACAACACGCCGCTGCTGGTACTCTATGGCTCCAACCTCGGCACCGCCGAGGAATTGGCGACGCGCGTCGCTGACCTCGCCGAGGTCAATGGTTTTGCGACAAAGCTCGCGCCGCTCGACGAGTATGTCGGCAAGCTGCCGGAGCAGGGCGGCGTGCTGATCTTCTGCGCCTCCTATAACGGCGCAGCGCCCGACAACGCCACGCAGTTCGTGAAATGGCTCGGCGGCGACCTGCCGAAGGATGCTTTCGCAAAAGTGCGCTATGCCGTGTTCGGTTGCGGCAACAGCGACTGGGCCGCGACCTATCAGTCGGTGCCGCGGATGATCGACGAGCAACTGGCGGCGCATGGCGGGCGCGGTGTCTATGGCCGCGGCGAGGGCGATGCCCGCAGCGATCTCGACGGCCAGTTTGAAAAATGGTTCGCGGCACTCGGGCCGGCGGCGGCGAAGGAGTTCGGCCTCGCGTCGAACATCACCCGCAGCGCCGACGATGCGCCGCTTTACGCGATCGAACCGGTGGCGCCCTCGGCGGTCAACGCGATCGTGGCCCTCGGCGGTGTTTTGCCGATGAAGGTGCTGCTCAATTCCGAACTGCAGAACAAGTCCGGCGCCAACGCGTCCGACCGCTCGACCCGGCACATCGAGGTGCAGCTGCCGCCGGGTGCAAGCTATCGCGTCGGCGATCATCTCAGCGTCGTGCCGCGCAACGACCCGGCACTGGTCGACTCGGTCGCACGCCGGTTTGGCTTTCTGCCGGCCGACCAGATCCGCCTGCAGGTCGCCGAAGGCCGCCGCGCGCAGTTGCCGGTCGGCGATGCCGTTTCGGTCGGGCGTCTCTTGACCGAGTTCGTCGAATTGCAGCAGGTCGCGACCCGCAAGCAGATCCAGATCATGTCGGAGCACACCCGCTGCCCGATGACCAAGCCGAAGCTGCTCGCTTATGTCGGCGACGACGATGCTTCCACCGAACGCTACCGCAACGATGTGCTGGGCAAGCGCAAGTCGGTGTTTGATCTCTTGGAGGAATATCCGGCCTGCGAACTGCCGTTCCACGCTTATCTCGAAATGCTGTCGTTGCTGGCGCCGCGCTATTATTCGATTTCGTCCTCGCCGTCGGGCGATGCTGCGCGCTGCAGCGTCACCGTCGGCGTTGTCGAGGCGCCCGCGAGTTCCGGTCGCGGCGTCTACCGGGGCGTCTGTTCGAACTACCTCGCCGGCCGCAGGGTCAACGACACCATCCACGCGACGTTGCGCGAAACCAAGGCCGGCTTCCGGCTGCCGGACGATGCATCGGTGCCCGTGATCATGATCGGGCCCGGCACGGGTCTGGCGCCGTTCCGCGGTTTTCTGCAGGAGCGCGCCCACCGCAAGGCGCAAGGCGCAACTCTCGGACCCGCGCTGTTGTTCTTCGGCTGCCGCCATCCCGAGCAGGATTATCTCTATGCGGAAGAATTGAAGACGTTCGCGGCCGACGGTGTCACCGAACTGCACACCGCGTTCTCGCGCGCCGACGGACCGAAGACCTATGTGCAGCACATGGTCGCCGCGCAAAAGGACCGCGTCTGGAAGCTGATCGAGCAAGGCGCGATCGTCTATGTCTGCGGCGACGGCGGCAAGATGGAGCCCGACGTCAAGGCCGCTTTGGTCGCGATCTACCGCGAACGCACGGGGGCGGATGCCGACGCCGGCGCGCGCTGGATCGAGGAACTCGGGACGAAGAACCGTTACGTGCTCGACGTCTGGGCGGGCGGGTAAGCCGAAGCTCTCAACGCGTCGTCCCCGCCTAGTGCGCAATTGCGCACCGGGCGCGGGGGACCCATACGCCGTGCCATAGCTATTTTGCGCCGGAGTTAGAGGACTTCCCTAACATCAACGGCCTGTGGTTATGGGTCCCGGATCGCGCTTCGCTTGTCCGGGACGACGATTATCTGCCGATCGTGCTAAGACCCACTCCATGATTCCCTGGGAAAAACTCGACACCACCCGCGTTCCCGGCACCGACGGCGAACTGCGCCTGATGCGTCGCGGCGCCGAATTCTCGATCATGCTCGGTACCAACGAGCTGATGAACAGCCGGTTGTCAGGTTCCGAAGCGGCATTGGCCACGCTCGCGGCCAAGAAGATCGAGGCGGTCAAGAGCCCGCATCTGCTGATTGGCGGCCTCGGTATGGGCTTCACGCTCCGAGCCGCACTCGGTGTACTCGGCGCAAAAGCGCGCATCGAGGTCGCCGAACTGGTACCCGCCGTCGTCGCCTGGGCGCGCGGTCCGATGGCGGAGATTTTTGGCGAAAGCCTGAACGACAAGCGTGTCAGCATTCGCGAGACCGATGTCACCGAAATCATCCGATCCCGGCGCGCGACCTTCGATGCGATCCTGCTTGATGTTGACAACGGGCCCGAAGGCCTGACGCGGCAAGCCAATGACGGGCTCTACGATTCAGCCGGACTGAGAGCCGCGCACGAGGCGCTGCGGCAAGGCGGTGTGCTGGCGGTGTGGTCTTCGGGACCGAATCCAGCATTCGCAAAACGGCTTCGCGGCGCGGGTTTCGACGTCAACGAAGTCAACGTGCGCGCCACTGGCCGAGGCGGCGGCGCGCGCCACATCATCTGGATCGCGGTGAAGGCGTAATTTACGCCGCCTGCTTCGCCGCGCCATGCGCGTGCGCGGCGATCGCGCCGATGATCTGCGGCCACATCGGGATCGGAAGCGCGTGGCCCATGCCTTCGATCATCAGGAGCTTTGCGCCGGGGATCGAGGCTGCCGTGTCCTGGCCGCCCTCGGGGCGCACCAGTGGATCGACGGTGCCGTGAATCACCAGCGTCGGGGCCGTCACGGCACGAAGCCGTTCCTTGCGGCTGCCGGAGGCAAGGACCGCGCGTAATTGCCGGCCGACGCCGGCGGGATTGAGGCCGCGCTCGAAGGTGCGCGCGGCGCGCGACGGATCGAGCGCCTCGTCTTCCGGGAATGAGCCGACGCGCAGCACTTTCCAGGTCTTGGCGAACCGCTCGAAATACTCTTCCCTGGTGTTCGGCGGCGGCGCCATCAGCATCGCGGCGGCTTCGCGTGTCGGCGGCGGGACTTTCGGATTGCCCGTGGTTGACATGATCGACGTCAGCGAGCGCACCCGCTGCGGGAACGAGATCGCGACTTCCTGGGCGATCATGCCGCCCATCGAGGCGCCGACCAGATGCGCTGATTTGATGCCGAGCACGTCCGTCAGGCCGACCGTGTCCCTGGCCATGTCGATCAGTTTGTAAGGGGCCGCGACCGGGATCTTCAGGAACCGCAGCTTGATCAGTTCGAGCGGGCTCAGCCGCTTGCCGCCGGAAAGATGCGACGATTTGCCGATGTCGCGGTTGTCGAAGCGGATGACGCGAAAGCCGCGCGCGGCGAGCTGGCGGCAGAACTCGTCGTCCCAATGGATCATCTGGGCGCCGAGCCCCATGATCAGCAGCATCGGTTCCGCGGCGGGATCACCGAAGATTTCGTAGCAAAGGTCGATGCCGTTGGCGTGGGCTATCTGCGGCGGCTGGTGGGCGAGTGCGTTCACGTGCGTAATCCCTTGGATGGTAAGGTGATGGGAAGTGTATGGCACGGTTTCCCGCACCGCAGAAGGCTTGGCGCTGTCGCGGAAGGGGCGCCCCGGTTGACCGGACAGCCGCAACGGTGTGGTATGGCCGCAAATATCCGAGGCGTGGCAAGCGCTCGTAATCACATGGAGGGCGCCGATGGCCGACAAAGGCAACGATCCTGCCGCGATCTGGCAGAGCATGATCGGAGAGATGGAGAAGGGGTTCAACTCCTTTGCCAATCAGGCGATGGCGTCGCCGGAATTCTCGAAGGTAATGAACCAGGTCGGTGGCGTCTCGGCGGGTGCGCAGAAGCAGCTCGGCGAGATGATGGAGAAATATCTGCTCGCGATGAACCTGCCGAGCCGGGCGCAGATGGTGGGCATGGCCGAGCGCATCCAGTCGATCGAAGGCCAGCTCAACGAGATCAAGGCGCTGTTGCATCAGGTGCACCACAACTCGCTGGCGCCGGAAGGCGGCTACGGCGCACAGCGGCCGCCGCGCACCAAACGTCCGCCGTCGGAGGGAGAGCCAAAATGAACGCTCCCGCAGGGCTCGATCTGGCTGGCATCCCCGAACGGATTCAGTCCGAGGTGCAGCGCGCGATCCAGCGCAGCATCAAGGGCGTCGAATACATCGCTTCATCCGGGCCGTCGCTTGGCTCGACCCCAAAGGACATATTGGCCTCCCGCGGCACGATGAATCTCTATCACTACCGCCCCGTCGCGGACGAGATCTACCGCGTGCCGATCCTGATCGTGATGGCGACTACCAACCGCGGCTACATTCTCGACATGGTGCCCGGCCAGAGCTTTATCGAGTTTCTCTTGAAGCGCGGCTACGACGTCTACATGCTGGACTGGACCGCGCCGAAGCCGGAAGAAAAGCGTTTGGGGATGGAAGACTACGTCCTCGACTTCATTCCGGATTGCGTCCGACGCGTGCAGCAGGATTCCGGCGAGACCGACGTCACCATCATCGGCTATTGTTTCGGCGGCGTGCTGTCGCTGCTCTACGCCTCGATCTTCAACGACGGGCCGATGAAGAACCTGATCTGCTTCACCACGCCGGTCGACTTCCGCGAAATGAAGCTGTTCTCGAATTTTTCGGACCGCCGCTATTTCGATGTCGATCGCCTCGTCGACAGCG
>JBBRSX010000038.1:0-44561 GCA_038244925.1 Hyphomicrobiales bacterium
CGCGTCGCAGTTTCTCTCAAAGCAGGTTTTCGTCGGGCTGGTCGGATACTATTTTCAACAGGTCACGGACGATTTTGGCCAAAGCCCGATCCTGGGCGGATTCCGGTCACGCGTCGTCGGCGTCGGACCGCAGTTCGGATACCTATTCCCGGTCGCAGATTTGCAGGGATATCTGAATCTAAAAGCTTACAGAGAATTTGACGCCGCAAACCGACCGTCCGGCTGGAACACCTGGTTGACGTTATCAATCTCTCCGATAGCATCGGCCGCGGTGACGCCAACTCGACATCTGGTGACAAAGTAGAACGGGACTGTAACTAACTTCAAATGGTTGACGGCGCGATCACGCTGGTTGTCCGCGGCTGGCAAGCGTCGTACCGCCGACTTCTTCATTGCGAGCCACCGGCTCGGCGCAATGACGAGGAGGAAACGCCAGGCCTGACGATCAAGACGCGTACTTCTGATAGAACGTACTCGTAAACAGCTCCGCCGGATCGTATTTCTTCTTCGCCGCGAAGAAGTCGTTGATCTGCGGGTACGACCGCTGCAACTGGTCGCGCGAATAATAGAGCTGGTAGGGCAGGAAAAATCGTCCCTTGTGCGCGATGGTGAGGTCGATCAGTTCCTCCGTCGCCTTCTTCATTCGCTTGTTGCCTTCATCGTCCGTGGTCTGGTTGATGTAGAGCACCAGCGAGAATGCCGGCTCCGGCGAATAGGTCAGGAAATTGTCTTCCTGATGCACGATGCGCACCGACGCGTTCAACAGGTTGGTCTTGTTGTCGGTCAGCACCTTGCGCATCCCGTCGACAAAGGAGACGAACTGGCTGCGCGGGATGAAATATTCGTGCAGGATGTCGGTGTCGTTGGGGAGTGAATTGCGCAAATACGGCACCGAATCGTGCATCGGGTCGTTGCGACTGACGAGGCAGGCCTCCGCCGAACCGATCGCCTGCGCGCGGGTCACCGTGCAGGTCTCCATCCGGTGCTCGATGTTCTTTTCGGAAAACCATTTCATCTCCTGAAACAGCGGACCCTGCTTCGACAGGTTGACGGTCAGCCGCCGCAACTTGACGCCGCTGACCTCGCCGAGCGGCTCGCGCTTGAAGTCGGTGCCGTCGACCTTGGTGTAGGTATAGAGCAGCATTTCCTTCAGGAACGAGCTCGGCGCCGTCGAGAGGTGGCCGTACATCAGGCCGATATTGCTGTCCTTCTCGATCTCGTTGGCAAACAGCGCCGGGAATTCCTTGTAGTCCAGCACGCGCCGTCCGGTCTGGTAGACCAGGTTGTCGGCAATATCGAGCTCGGCCTCGATGATGACGCCGAACAGGCCGTAGCCGCCGACCACGAGGTTGAACAGGTCTTTGTTCTCGGTCGCCGACACCGTCTGAAGCGAACCATCCGCCAACATCACCCGCATCGACTTGATCGACTTGCGCAGCGCGCCGGCCTGATGGTCCATGCCATGGGCATTGACCGAGATCGAGCCGCCGACAGTGAAAATATCGGTCGACTGCATCGCGCGCACCGCAAAGCGCGGATGCAGCACGTTCTGAATCTCGTGCCAGGTGGCACCCGGCTGCACCGTGATCGATCGTGAGCTTTCGTTGAGTACGATTCTGTTGAAGCCGCGCATGTCGAGCACCACGCCGCCTTTGCGGAACGCCTGCCCGCCCATGCTGTGGCGCACGCCGGCAGTCGTGACCGACAGCTTGTTG
Organism: Hyphomicrobiales bacterium; assembly: GCA_038244925.1. Lineage (GTDB taxonomy): Bacteria > Pseudomonadota > Alphaproteobacteria > Rhizobiales > Xanthobacteraceae > Bradyrhizobium. Next base: position 1,716 of record JBBRSX010000038.1, read on the forward strand.
TCGCGCGCAAAGGCCAGCGTCTTGGCGATGTCGTCGATGCTGTGGACCTCGACCACGCCATAGATTTCGGTCTTGTTGAGGCAGCTCGCATCGTTGATGCTGCCACCGAGCTGCGACCATTTCACGTTCTTCAGCGGCGCAATCGCCTTGATCCGCTCCAGATCGATTTTCGCCTGCTCACCGCCGCCGACCGCCGGCCCGCAATCCTTGTCGCCGGAGGGATCGGCAGCCAGCGCCTGAAGCTTGCGATAGCCGTAGATGCTCGACAGCACGACCACCACGGCAGCGACGGACACGCCGGTTTTGAACTTTTGCGACAATTTTTGCATAATTGATTCCAGATGATGCAGGATATTCCGGACGCGCCGGTGATTAGTCAAATCGAAGCGGCTTCCGGTTCGATAAGCCGGCTGGCGTTACTGAAACGATAAACGCGTTGGAATCGATCAAGAGCGCCCTTACCGCGCCTCACTTCCCCCGATAGTCTGCCGTGCAAGACCGTGGCGGCGCAACGCCCGGCTTGGGGAGAACGTTTGAGCGGCGGGCATCGCGCCCTGTCGAAATAATCACCACAATACGAGAGGGAGAACGCCAATGCTGACGCGACGCAGTATGATGCTTGCCTCCATCGCGGCCGGAGTGACCATGAACAACAGAACCGCTTCCGCCATGGCGGCACAGCCATCGACACCCGTGAATTTCGATGTCCCCACCGGGGCCTGCGATTGCCACACCCACATCCACGGCGATCCCGCAAAGTTTCCGTTCTTCGCCGGCCGCGTCTACACGCCGGAACTGGCCTCGCCGGAGGAAATGTCGGAGTTGCACAAGGCGCTGCATATGGAGCGCGTCGTGATCGTGACGCCGAGCGTCTACGGCCCGGATAATGCGTCGACCCTGTACGGCATGATGGCGCGGGGCGCTTCCGCGCGCGGCGTCGCCGTGATCGACGACAAGACGGCGGACAGCGATCTCGACACCATGCAGAAGCAGGGCTTTCGCGGCATCCGCCTCAACCTCGCCACCGGTGGCGTGAACGACCCGACCGTGGGCCGGCCGCGCTTCTCCGCCGCCGTCGAGCGCGTCAAGGCGCGCGGCTGGCACGTGCAGCTGTTCACCAGTCTTTCGATGATTTCCGCGATCAAGGATCTGGTCGCGGCCTCGCCGGTGCCCGTGGTGTTCGATCACTTCGGCGGCGCGCAGGCAGCTCTCGGTGTCGGCCAGCCCGGTTTCGCCGATCTGGTGGAACTGGTGAAATCCGGCAAGGCCTATGTGAAGATTTCCGGCGGCTACCGGGCATCGAAGCTCGGGCCTGACTATGCCGACGCCGCGCCGCTCGCGCAGGCGCTGATCGCCGCCAATGCCGACCGTATCGTCTGGGGCACCGACTGGCCGCATCCGGATTCGGTGACGCCGGCGGACAAGAAGATCACCGACGTCACGCCGCTGTTCCAGATCGACGACGGACGGCTGCTCAACCAACTCCCGGTGTGGGCGCCGGACGCCGCGGTCCGCAAGAAGATCCTGGTCGATAATCCGACCCGGCTTTACGGGTTCTGAAAGCCGGTTCGTGCAACCGCCGCCCGCTCCACTGGCCGGAGCGGGTCGTGGCCGTAGTTGCGCAGCCACAAGCCTGTCTTGCGCAGGCCGCCGAACGGGAACAGGTGAAAGCCTGCGATCGATGCCGTCGCCGCGGGTGATGCCGACCGCAATCCACCGACGACGTCATCCGGTCCGTTATCCGTCAACAGCCGGCCGAAGCGGCCAATCTGGCCGCGCAGCGCGCGCATCGAATTGCCTATGCCGCAGCGGAGCGCGAATTTTGTCAGCGTCGCCGGCGTCGCCGGACCGGCAAGACCGACGATGACGGGCAGATCGATATCGGCTTTGTTGAGCTCGCCGATCCATTGCAGGATCGGGCCGCTCTCGAAGCAGAATTGGGTGACGACATCGACCCGCCCACCGGTCCGCCGCCCCCACTCGCGCCAGCTTCCGAGCACCTTCAACGTATCCGGCAGGCCCAGGAATGGATGGCCTTCGGGATGACCGGCCACGCTCACGGTCGAGATGCCATGCGCCTCGATCAATCCGCTGGCGCAGATATCCATTGTCGATTTGAACGGGCCCCTGGTGCCGGCGACATCGCCCGCGATCAGCAGAATCCGGGTGACGCCGGCCTCGCCGCGCAGCCGCACCAGAAAATCGTCGAGCGCCTCGCGCGACGGCATTTCGCGCGCGGCGATGTGCGGCACCGGATTGAAGCCGGCGCTGCGCAGCGCCACTGATGTTTCGACGTTGTGGCGATAATTGTCGCCGGGCAGGAACGTGATGGTGACGTCGATGCCGGGTGCAAAATTATCGCGCAGATCGGGCAGTTGATGCCCGCGCGAGGAGATTTCGACCGAGGCTGCGGGCAGCAGCGCCGCAAGGTCGCGGGATGACACCTGGCCGGGCTCGGTCATCGACACCTCCCCGATCAGGCCCGCACGCGGCGGCGCGAGATCACATAGGTTTCGTCGTTGAACCAGAGGCCGCCATATTTCTTCAGAACGCGGTCGGTGGCTTCCAGATAGCGGCCGTCGCGGACCACTTCCGACAGCCTGACATCCTCGATCTGCGCCACGTAAATAGCGGCGTTCCAGGCCGCGAACAGCGTCGAGGTGCCGATCGGCCCGCTCACTTCGTCCGGCAGCGTGTGCATGTTGTAGCGGAAGATCGAGCGCGCATCGGAGGAGGCGTTGAAATTATAGTGTCGCGCCGCCGCGCCAAGCTCGTGCTTGACCTGGCGCAGTATGGCGTAGCGGTCGGTCTTGAAGGGATCGTCGCCGGGCCAGACCTGTTCGATGATCTCGATCCCGGGATCCTTGCCATGCGAATGGATGCCGATCAGCCGGCCGCCGGGGCGCAACGCCTTGACCAGCGGCGTCACCACCTTGGAAGCCTTGAACTCGACGCTGGCCCGCGCGCGATACGGCTGCGAGGCAATGACCAGATCGTAATCGGCCGTCACCCGTCCCGGCCGCGGCATGATCGGATCGAGCAGGAAGGAATGATCCTCGCGCCGCAGCGTCAGGACGATCGGGCGCTGGTACACCGGATTGCCTGATTTCGGACTGATCCCGGCGCGCCAGTTCTCGGCGAGAAATCCCTCGAGCTCGCCGATCTGCTCGGCGAAGCCGTGCGCGGTATTGCCCGACAGCGTGACGTCCTTCCAGATCAGGCCTTGCGCCGCGGTCGCCGAGCGCGGCGTCAGCCACGGCGCTTCGGCGTAATAGAGATTGGTGACGACGAGCACGGTGGCGGGATGCTCGAACAGCCGGTCCGCCATCTTCTCCAGCATCAGCCGGACGTCTTCGTAGGAGATTTCCTTGGCCACGACATAGAGCGGCATGGTGGGAAAGCGCGCATGCACCGCCCGCATCACCCGCGACAGCACGGTGCCGTCGCCGACCCCGGCATCGAAGATCCGCAGCGCCGGCGGCGCCGGCTGCAGGTTGCCGAGCTCGAGCGAAATCCGGTGGCCGATCTCGGTCTTCTCGCTGCAGGTCGAGACGAACAGCAGGTACTTTTGGCGGTTGTCGAAGAACCGGAAGCCCGGCGGGGCGATGGCATCGGTAGCGGCGACACCGTTCAACGCCTTGGCCGGCTGCGGTAGCTTGCCTTGCACGGAGGGCGCGGGCCGGTGTTCGCTGAGGTAAGCGCGGACCTTGTCGAGCGTGCCGGTGGTGATCCTCGCGCCGTCGCGCAGCCGCGACACCAGCTTGCCGTCATTAACGACCAGCCGTCCGAAGGTGGATTCGGCCGTGCGCGTCTCGCGGCAATAGTCACGGATTTCGCCGAGCACCTGTTCGGCCGTGGCGGACGGTTGCCCCGCCTGCCCGTTTGGCTGGCCTTGTCCCTGGTTTTCCTCGATCCGCATGGTGATTTCTCCCGCGGTTGTCCCTGGATCACATCAAGGGACGGTCATCCGCTGGCGTCAACCACAAACGGAGTGGGCAGGAAATATGGGCGTATGCCCACAGACCAGGCCGCCCTTGTTCAGGCGGCCGCGCGAAACCGCGCATCGAGCCTGCAGCGCATCCACTGCCCGGCCTCGTCGATGGCAGCAAGCCCGGCGCGAATGAGCACGTGGAACAGCGGCCAGGCATGCGGCATCTCCGGCCAGACATGCAGCTTGACCTCGATGCCCGCCATCGCCGCGTGATCGGCGAAGGTCAGCGAGTCCGACAGCAGCACTTCCTCGCTGCCGACCTGGATCAGCATCGGCGGCAGGCCGGACGGATCGGCCCGCACCGGAGACGTCATGGGATTGTCGGGCTGGCCGCCGAGATAGGCCGTAGCGGCAGCTGCAACGGCTTCGCGCGAGAGGATCGGGTCGCGCGCGCCGACCTTGGCGTAGGACTCGCCGGCGGTGGTCATGTCGAGCCACGGGCTCAGCAGATAGAGGCCGGCCGGTTGCGGCAAGCCAAGTTCGCGCAGCTTCAACAACAATGAGGTGGCGAGATTGCCGCCCGCGGATTCGCCGCCGACCACGATGTTGTCCGGCGCGATGCCATCGGCCAAAATCTGTTGGTAGGCCTTCACCGCATCCTCCAGCGCAGCGGGATAGGGATGCTTCGGCGCCAGGCGATAGTCGATGTGAAAGGCGATGACGCCGGCGGCGACCGCAAACCGCGACACCAGATGACGATGGCTCTTCAGGCTGCCGATCATATGACCGCCGCCGTGCAGGTAAAGCAGCGCCTTGCCGGGCGTCGCGCCTGACGGCGTGATCTTTTCGGCAGGCACGCCGGACAGATCGAGGGTTTCAACGCTGCAGCCCGCGGCGAGCGGGATCGCGCCCATGTCGGTATCGAAGGAAGCGCGTTGCTCCGCCAGCGTCACGCGCACGGCGACACGCTTCTTCCAGGTGACGCGAAAGGCCTCGATGTCAGGGTCCTTGAAAGCCATTTTCGGTCCTCCGGTTTGGCGCCGACCTGAACGCCATCGAACGAATTAACGCGCCCGGCGCGAGAACACCGAGATCAGCACCGGCAGCGTCACCAGGATCACCAGCGGCGCCAGCATCATGCCGGTGACGACCACGATCGCCAGCGGCTTCTGCACCTGCGAGCCGATCCCTTCCGAGATCGCCGCCGGCAACAGCCCGACGCCGGCGACGACGCAGGTCATCAGCACCGGGCGGAGTTGCAGTTCGCCGGTGCGGATCACGGCCCGTATCCGCTCATAGCCTTCGTCGATCAACTGGTTGTACTGCGACAGGATGATGATGCCGTCCATGACAGCGATGCCGAACAGCGCGATGAAACCGATGGCCGCCGACACGCTGAACGGAATGCCTGAGATCAACAGCCCGAGCACGCCGCCGAAGATCGCCATCGGGATCACGCTCATCGCGAGCAAGGTGTCGACCATCGAACCGAAATTGAAGAACAGCAGCACCGCGATCAGCAGCAGGCTGATCGGCACCACGATCGACAGCCGCTTGATCGCGTCCTGCAGGTTGCCGAATTCGCCGACCCACTCGACCCGCGATCCCGGCGGCAACTGGACTTGGCTTTCGACCTTGTCCTGCGCCTCCCGGATCGCGCTGCCGAGGTCGCGCTCGCGGACCGAGAACTTGATCGGCAGATAACGTTCCTGCTGCTCGCGATAGATATAAGCCGCGCCGGAGATCAGGTTGATCGAGGCGACCTCACTGAGCGGGATCTGCGTGATCGCGCCGTTGGCGCCAGCGACGCCGATGCGCAGGTTATGGATCGCCTCGGCGCTCTTGCGGTATTCCGGCGCCAGCCGAACGATGATCGGGAAATGCCGGTCGCTGCCGGGCTCGTAGAGGTCGCCGGCAGTGTCGCCGCCGATCGCGACCTTGATGGTGGCGTTGATGTCGCCGGGCGCCAGCCCATAGCGCGCCGCCCGCGCGCGATCGATGTCGATCTGGATGGTCGGCTGTCCAAGCGAGGTGAACACCGCGAGGTCGGTGACGCCCTGCACGGTCGCGAGCACGGATTTGATCTTGTTGGCGGTGTCGGTCAGCGCCTGCAGGTCGTTGCCGTAGAGCTTAATCGAGTTCTCGCCCTTGACGCCGGAGACCGCCTCCGAGACGTTGTCCTGCAGATATTGCGAGAAGTTGAATTCGACGCCCGGAAACTTGTCCTGCAACTGCTTCAGCAACTGGGCGGTGAGTACGTCCTTGTCATGGGTGTCCGGCCATTCGTCCGCCGGCTTCAGCGGCGCGAAGAATTCGGCGTTGAACAGGCCGGCGGCATCGGTGCCGTCGTCCGGCCGACCGTGCTGCGACACCACCGATTCCACCTCGGGGCGCTGCCGGATCAGCTTCCGCATCTCGTTGACGTAGGCGTTGCCCTCCTGCAGCGAGATGGTCGGCGGCAGTGTGGCGCGGATCCACAGGTTGCCCTCTTCCAGCTTGGGCAGGAATTCCAGGCCCAACAGCCGCGCGAAGATGATCGTCATCAGCACCAGAACCGCGGCACCCGCCATCACGATGTTGCGGTTGCCGATCGCCCAGTTCAGCACCGGCATGTAGAGCGCGTCGAGCTTCTTGACGATCCAGGTTTCGGTCTCGTCCAGATGCGACGGCAGGATCAGGGCGCTCAGCGCCGGCGTAACGGTGAAGGTCGCCAGCAACCCGCCAGCCAGCGCATACGCATAGGTCCGCGCCATCGGCCCGAAGATATTACCCTCGACGCCGCTCAGCGTGAACAGCGGCAGGAAGGCCGCGATGATGATGGCGGCGGCAAAGAAGATCGAGCGCGACACGTCGGCGGCGGCCGACAGAATGGCGTGGCTCCTCATCCCCATCGTGGTGTCGTAGGAGATGTGGCTGCGCTCGGCTTCCGAAAGTGCTGTGGTCTGCGACAGCCGCCGGAAGATCGCCTCCACCATGATCACGGTGGCGTCGACGATCAGTCCGAAGTCGATGGCGCCGACCGACAGCAGGTTGGCGGATTCGCCGCGCAGCACCAGGATGATCACGGCGAAGAACAGCGCGAACGGAATCGTGGCGCCGACGATCAGCGCGCTGCGGAGATCGCCGAGGAATATCCACTGCAGCAGCACGATCAGGATGATGCCGACCACCATGTTGTGCAGCACGGTGTGGGTGGTGATGTCGATCAGGTCTTTGCGGTCGTAGATGCGTTCGATCCTGACGCCGGGCGGCAGGATGCTCGATTTATTGATGGTGGCGACGAGATCTTCGACCCGGGTGATGGTCGGCGCACTCTGCTCGCCGCGCCGCATCAGCACGATGCCCTGCACGATGTCGTCGTCCTGGTCGAGGCCGGCGATGCCGAGCCGCTGCTTTTCGCCGACGGTCACGGACGCGATGTCCTTGACCAGCACCGGATTGCCGCCGGACTGCGAGATCATGGTGTTGTTGAGATCGTCGATCGAACGGATCAGGCCAACGCCGCGCACCACGGCCGATTGCGTGCCGATATTGACGGTGTTGCCGCCGACATTGATGTTGGCGTTGCTGACGGCCTGCAGCACCTGCGGCAGCGTCAGCCCGTTGGCGACCAATTTGTTGAAGTCGACCTGCAATTCATAGGTCTTGGTCTTGCCGCCCCAGCCGGTGACGTCGATCACCCCCGGCACCGCGCGGAAGCGGCGCTGCAGCACCCAGTCCTGCAGCGTCTTGAGATCGAGCACGCTGTAGTTCGGCGGGCCTTTGAGCCGGTAGCGATAGATTTCGCCGATCGGGCTCAGCGGCGAGATGCCCGGCAGCACGTTGCCGGGCAATGGTGCGAGCTGCGACAGCCGGTTCAGCACCTGCTGCAGCGCCTCGTCATAGGTATAGTCGAAGGAGAACTGCAGTTTGACGTCGGACAGGCCGTACAGCGAGATGGTGCGGATGGTGCGCAGGTTCTTGATGCCGGCGACCTGGGTCTCGATCGGAATCGTGATGTAGCGCTCGATCTCTTCCGACGACAGTCCCGGGCTCTGCGTCACGATGTCGACCATCGGCGGGGTCGGATCGGGATAGGCCTCGATGTTGAGCTGCTTGAACGCGATCAGGCCGCCGACAAACACCGCGACGAACATGCCGACCATGAGATAACGGCGGCTGACTGCTAGGGCGACAAGACGATCCATTCAGATCGGGGCTTTCAGTGAGCGAGAGGTCAGCTGCCGGATGCAGCCCGATCGATGAACAGACTGCCCTTTGTGACGATCTGTTCGCCCGGCTTTAAATTACCGATCACCTCGACGAGATCGCCGTTGGTGAGGCCGGGCTTGATCTGACGCAGCTCAATCGACTTGTCCTCATGCGCGACCCAGATCCGGACCTGGTCGCCTTCGTAGATCAGCGCCTGCCGCGGCACGCCGACCGCCGGATGATCGCTGGCCGAAAAGATCGTCACATTGGCGAACATTTCCGGCTTCAACTTGCCGTCCTTGTTGTCGATGGTAGCGCGGACCAGAAGCCGTCGCGTCACCGGATCGATCGCGGTGGCGACGTAGTTGATGCGCGCCGACAGCGGACGGCCCGGCATCGCCAGCACGTTGAACGTCACCTCCTGCCCGACCGAGACGTTGGCGGCATCGGTCTCGCGGACGAACGCGGTCATCCAGACGGTGGAGAGATCGCCGATCACATAGACCGGATCGCTGGCGCCGGAATTGACGTACTGGCCGGGGCCGATCTTGCGCTGGACCACGGTGCCGCCGAGCGGTGCGAAGATCGTGGTCTCCGGATTGATGCGGCCCTTCTCCTGGAAGGTCGCGATGTCCTCGTCGGTAAGACCGAAGATCCGCAATTTGTTGCGCGCCGCTTCCATCGCCGTTTGCGAGGAGCGCATGTCGTTCTGCGCCTGAATCAGCGTCGCCTGGCTCTGCTGATAGTCCTTGAGCGGAACGGCCTTGCCTTCGAACAGATCCTTGGCGCGGGTGTCCTGCAGCTTCGCCAGGTCGAGCGCGGACCGCGCCTTGTTCATGCCGGTCATCGCGGCGATGAAATCGTTTTGAGCCTGGACGTTGTCGGCGGCCTCGATCACGAACAGCGGCTGGCCTTTGATGACGCTGTCGCCCGGCCGGGCCAGCAGCCTGGTCACCCGGCCCGCATAGGGCGAGAACACCGGCGTGGAGCGATCCTCGTCGATCGCGATCTTGCCCTCGGTGACATGCTCGGCCCGAAAAGCCCGCTCGGAGACCGGCTGAATGGTCAGACTGGCCCATTCGGCGAGGCTCGGCGTGTAGCGCTGCAACCCCTTGCGGGACTGGCTCGACACCTCCGAATGCCCACTCTTTGCGCCGCTGATGTGCACGAAGCCATAACCGGCCAGGCCGGCAAGCGTCAGCAAGGCCAGCGCCACGATCCGTTGCTGCCGGCTAAACATCTGCAATCGCTTGGTAAACTCTTTCAGCATACGGCCCGGATAAAGTCAGCAATGATTCCGGCGGAGACGGCCTCACCGGTGCGTTAATAGTGCCCAATTGACGTTTCAAACAACCTAAAAAACATCGATGGCCCCATCGTTTGACCCGAAACTTTGCGGATTTCCGCCTGAACGGCGGCTGAACGTTTAGCCATATGATCAGCCTTGCGGCCATTGCGGCGGGTGGCTGCCAAGCGGCATCGCCGGCCGGGCCCAGAATGCCGGGGTTTTCGACAACTGCGCCGAGTGCCTGATAGCCCGCAACTGGCCGAAGCCGGAAGCCACCTCCTCCATAAAAGGCGCCACCGACTCCGCCTTCAGATCCGGGATCGCAAAGCCGCCCGCGACCCGGCCGAGATTCCGCAACCAGCGCCCGGTCTGCGCCAGCGACACCTGGACGTGCCAGCTGCCGCCTTCGCGCGCCTGCCGCGCCTTGGCCATCATGGCGCCGAACGCCATGAAGTAGCCGGTGGCGTGGTCGAGCATCTGCGCCGGCAATTCCTTCGGGCCATCGATGCCTGCGGCCTGGCCTTCGGCGTGGTTGAAGCCGGTGGTGGTCTGCACCAGCGAGTCGAAACCGCGGCGCTCGGCCCAGGGGCCGGCATGGCCATAGGCCGACAGCGTCACATAGACGATGCCGGGATTGATGCGGGCTGCTTCCTCGGGCGAAAAACCAAGACCCGCGATCGCGCGCGGCCGGTAGCCTTGCGAGAAGATGTCGGCGCTGGCCAGCAGATCGCGCAACACGCTGCGGCCTTGCTCGCTTCTCAATTCGACAAAACTGGTCAGCTTGCCGCGCCCGGTATCGATGGTGAGCCAGGGGATGGCGGGCAGATCAGGTCCGGAGATCAGCAGCACATCGGCGCCATGGGCGGAGAGCGTGCGGCCGGCGACGGGACCCGCGATCACGCGCGACAGATCGAGCACGCGAAGGCCCGCGAGCGGACGATCGCCGTTCGGCCACGGCTTTGGCGCCGCCTCGCCGATCTTGCTGATCGTGAGCAGCGGCAACTGCGCCAGCGCCTTGCCATGCGGCGTCGCCGACCATTGATCGTAGCTGCGCATGAACGCGACGACACCGCCGGCGGCATAGGCCGCGGTCTCGAATTCCTCGCCGTTCCGTTGCAGCAACGCGGCCTGAACCTCGTCACGCACCGGCTTGCAGTTCAACACCTTGCAGACGGCATCGCGGTGATGCGGAAAATTGGTGTGCAGCCGCACGAAACCGTCCTTGACCTTGTAGACGCCGGCGATCGCGTCCCAGGCCGGCGGCGGCGGCTTGTCGTCGACGCGCAGGTAACGCTCGCTCCGGCATTCGGCCACCGCATGGCGCATGTCGACCGCGATTTCTTGCGTCTGACCGCTGCGCAATTTCCAGATTTCGGCGGCCGCGAGGCCGGTCGCAGCAACACTGGTCTGCGACGCCGCCGCAACGCGAAACGAGGACGGCAACTGCGCCTCGTCGCCGGTCAGCGTGACCGCGTCGAGCGCGGCGGGATCGCCGCCGGCCGCGGTCCAGATTTCGGCGAGAATTTCTTTGGGGCTTTGCATGACCGTCCCTCTTCCCTCGATTATTCTGGAGCATGATCTCCGGGCAAACGCCCTGCGTTTGTCGCGAGCGAAAACCAGTACCCACTTTTCGGGACCATGGTCTATTTTTAGAATCTGTGCCCGACCTCGAAAGGAACTGCAATGGCTGCCATCGATCCCGTGACGGCCGGCGCCGTCCTGTTTGCAACCGCCGCGACCGATGCGGTCTATGTCATGTTCACTTCCGCGGTGGTGGCGCGCAAGCGCGTGCCGGCGGCGACCTGGAGTAGCGTCTGGTATCTGCTCTCCTCCTACGCGGTGATCAGCTACACCGAGAACTGGGTCTACGTCGTTTTTGCCGCCGTCGGTTCGTGGATCGGCGCCTACGCCTCGATCACCTACCTGCACCGCCCGCCCGGCGGCCCGCCGGTCGGCGCGGTGCCGGAGTAGAAGGAACCGCAACCTCTCTGTCGTCATTGCGAGCGCAGCGAAGCAATGACGGTGATAGGTCAGAATACGACTCCGCATTCTCGCGGCATGATCTGCCCGGAGTTTTGCATTTCGTTTGCCCTCGTAAAGATAGAGGGCGCAGGGAAGACCGGGTGCGCGCCGCACCCGCGGTCCCGTGTGCAATAGATGCATCGTAGTGCGCACACGAGCATACAGGTTTGGCGGAAACACACCGGCCTTCCCTGCGCAATGGCTTTACAGCTTATACGTGGTCGTCCTGGTGACCGGCTTTGTTGCCACCATCGCCATTGGAAGCTTTCGCTTCCGCCAACTTGACGCCAGCACCGGGGCGTCCGACCCTCCCGATTTCACCGTACGCATCTGCCGCGCTCGTCAGTCACAGCCTACGCGTCCACCGCATCCCACCGCACGTCGTGACGATCGCGATCGCCCCTCAATCGGGTGAGACGGGCGAAGTTAGACCAGTGATTTGCCCGACGGGTAGTTTGCAGGATGGGGCTGGTTCGCACAGCGGAATATCGACCGTTTGAGCCGCGTGGCCGATGCCGCTACAATGCTGGCGCGTCAACAAAGGAAAACAAAATGGATCTGGGCTTGAAGGGAAGAAACGCGGTCGTGCTCGGTGGTACGCGCGGCATCGGACGGGCGATTGCGGACACGCTGGCCGGTGAAGGCGCCGGCATCGCGGTCTGCGCCCGCAATGCGGAAGTAGTCGCGGGCACGGTTTCTGAACTGAAAGCGCGTGGCGTCAAGGCAGCCGGCTCGGCCGTCGACATCACCGACGGCGCTGCGCTGAAATCCTGGATCGCAGGCGCAGCCAAGGAGCTCGGCAGCGTCGACATGCTGTTTTGCAATGCCGGCGCGATGTCGCAAGGCGGCGATCCCGCATCGTGGGAACAGAATTTCCGGCTCGACGTGCTCGGCGCCGTCAACGCGTTCGAGGCCGCACTTCCGTTCCTCGAAGCCAGCGGCACCAAGAATGGCGACGCCTCTGTCGTCATCATTTCATCGATTTCGGCGGCGATCGCCGACAACACCAGTTCGTACGGCCCGATCAAGGCGGCGCTGATCCACATGGCCAAGGGATTCGCGCGGCAATACGCCGGCAAAAAAATCCGCGTCAACGTGGTGTCGCCCGGCACGGTCTATTTCAAGGGCGGCGTCTGGCACAAGCGCGAACTGGAAACGCCGAAGATCTTTCAGGGTGCGCTGGCCCGCAATCCGACCGGCCGCATGGCGACCCCGCAGGACATCGCCAATGCCGCCGTGTTCCTGGCAAGCCCGGTCTCCTCGTTCACGACCGGATCGAACCTGATCGTCGACGGCGCGATTTCGAACAGGGTGAATTTCTAACTCGGGCAAAGCCAGGACGGGCAAGACATTGTGGGCATGGCATAGCGCCGTGCCCACCTCGCATTGGCCTGCCGCCTGAAACCTTACTTCTCGATCTTGTTGTGAAGCAGCCAGAAGCGCAGCGTGCGCTCGGCGGTCTCGGCGGATAATTTGCCGTAATCCTTGGTCGCCTGTTGCAAGGTCAACCTGTCGATACGATGCGTGACCGGCCGGTAGCTAAGAATCTTTTCGACCGTCGTCCACTGCAACCCGGCGGACTTGCAGGGAATCAGAATCAGGTCGGCGCGCGGACCTTCCAGCAGCCGCGCCATCATGTCGATCGGCGCAGAGTTGTTGAGCACGGCCAGCGACGCAGCGATCTCGTCAAACCGCTTGGTTTCGGCGAAATTGGCGATGGCGGCGTCATTCAGCTCGTTCAGGCCCTTCATTCGCCGCACCACTTTTTCAGCTTGGCTGAAATCCCGGCCCGGCGAGACCTTCTCGGCAATCGACTTCAGGATGCGCTTTATCTCTTCCTGGAGTTCAGCCGGCGCGATCGAGCCCAGCCGGGCGCGAACCGCCGCGGTGGCGCGCTGCAGCAAATCGCGCAGAAAATTGATCGGAAGATCAATTCGAAGCCCGAGCAACTCGGTGAGTTCGTCGTCGGCTTCGGCGTGCGAGACCATGCTGCCATAGCCGGCGTCGGAGAATTGCGCACTTGTATTGCCGGCCAGCCGGCGGATCACCCGGTTTTCACCGCGTTCGACGATGACGTCGGTGACGGCTTCCGGCAGGTTTGTCCGCCCCGAGATCGCGTGCAGATGGTCCTGTCCCTTGGCTTTGGCGATCGCAACCAGCGTGCCGGTGGTCAGGACGGTGGAATTGGTCAACACGGTGCCGGCCACGGCGATTTCATCGTCCCAGGCGAGTTTCTCGATCACCCCCGACGGCGCGTAATCAAGCGGCGCAAGCCGTTCGCCGAGGTCGGCCTTGATCCGGGTCTCGACCCGGGCGACGAGGTGACATAGCACATCGTCGAACACCTGGACCTGTTCGTCGTTCAGCCGCTTGCCGTCGAGCAGGAACAGATCCGTGACCTGCCGAAGGGTACTGATCCGCCGCTCCGAGGAGCCGCTTCTGACGGCTTCCTCGAGTTCGTTAATGATGGAAACGGGCTGTTGCATCTGGAAAATTCTGCGGTTTGAAATCTGGGGTGCCGGGTGTGCGCCCGTGATCGTAGGCAGAAACCACCATCGCCGGAGTTAACTTCGGACCTCGTAAAAATACGGAAATCGTAGCGGTAACGGATTACGCCAGGCGGAAATTTGCCCTCTTTCGGCGCCGCACTAGTCCCCTGCGACCAGCCGGGCCCGCGGTGAGCGCGAACCGGCAAGGCGCCGGCCGAACCTGAGCAACGGCCGCTCCACCACAATGTTGAGCAGCAGGCCGAGCGCCACCACGATAGCGCTGGTGACAGCCAGCAGCAGCAGCGGCGGTATGGCCGGAACCAGGGTGGCGACAGCGATGCTTGCCAGCGACACTGTCTGCACCTGCGCGAGATAAATCGAGTAGGACGCATCTCCCAGCCGCGCCAGCGCCCGCTCCGCCCACGACGGATCAAGCCGCTTGCGGCTGACAAAGGCTGCCGCCGCCACCAGGCAGGCCGAGGGGATGCCGGACACGATGACGCGGCCGGCGGGATCGCTCACCAGCACCGCCGCGATCGCGCAAGTGGCGGCCACCGCCATCGGCCAGCCGACCCGGCCGGTAACGAACACGCTGCCCGCGATGACGCCGAGCACGAATTCGAGGATCATCGGATCGGTGAAGAAGGCGTAATTTCCAAGCGCCTCGGCAATGCCGGGAATTCGCCCGACGATCGCAGCTAAGGAAAAAATCACCACGATGTTGCGCCAGACATCGCGTGTTGCCGCCATCAGCAGCGCGACCGCGAGATAGAAATACATCTCGTATTCGAGCGACCAGCCGACATAGACCACCGGCATTTGGCCGTCGGTGAAGGCGATGAACACCAGCGACTTGAGGATATGGCGGGGCGTATACCAGCCGGCCGCGCCGAACGTGGCGGGAAGCGCCGCGGCCAGGATGGTGACGGCGAAGATCGCGAAAAAATACAGCGGCACGATGCGCTCGACCCGGCGGCGCAAAAAGTCCGCCGGCGTCAGGTTGGCGCCGTGACTTGAATAAGAATGGGTCGCATAAAAAATGATGAAGCCGGAAATGACGAAAAACAGATCGACGCCGCGACCGCCGTAGGACAGGACAAAGGAGATCGCGCTCTCGGGAACCTCGAAGCCAGCGGGTGGAACGCCCAGCGCATGAAAGGCGACGACGGCAAGTGCCGCGAAAAACCGGAGAATCTGGATATGGACAAGCATCCGTTCTCATTAGCGTGCGGCGGCGGGCGGCTCAATAAGGCCGCTCCCTGCTTTAACCACCCGGCCTTGCGAACATTTGCGGCATAAACCGGTAAAATTTAACGCGATACGCTAAGGCGACTTTACGACATCAGCGTCAAACTGGGACCTGTTTCGACACGGTTTTCCATCGCAGGTAAGTCTACGCCATCTGCGTAAATTTGATTGCGGCGCAAACCGGTATTCACTTCCGGATCAAGGCCGAGGGCACGCCTCACCCACAAACTCCGCGGCCGGTGGATCCAACGACGGATGGTCATCATGTCTGTTGATGAGCTGCGGACAAAGACACAGCGCGAACCGCGGCGCCAAATGAACAAGCGGCCGGCCTGGTTTACGCGCGATGACGGCGTGACGCGGATCGAATGCTATGTGCTGGACGTCTCGCCGGGCGGCGCCAAGATCATGACCGATGCGCCGATCGACGTCCGGGACAGCTTTGTGATGGCGCTGATGCCGGAGCGTCCGAAGCGCCAGTCCTGCGAAGTGGTCTGGCGACGCGGCCGGACCTACGGCGTGAAATTTCTGGGTTGATCGTATTTCAATAAAAGTCGCTTTACCGCCTTTAAGCCCGGCGACCTGCCGGAACTTGGCCTGAGGTGCGCCCCATTATCGACACAACCAAAATCTTTTAATCCACTCCTGAAGTCAGTGCTTCCGGAGTCGATCGCTTGGACAAGTTATTCTTCGCCATCATGGCAGGCAGCCTGGGTTTTTTTTCTGGCCATGAGCGCCTTCATCATCAGCCTGTAGCGCGGATTCGAGTTCGGCTTTGAAGAAGCAGACACGTTCAATGAAAATCCCGGGATGGCGGCAGGATGCGAACGTTGCGCGGGTGGCGGATTTTCTGCGCGGGCGCATCGGGATGGTCGCGGCGATCGTCGTTGAGGAACCCGTCGTTGCGGGAGCTGTCGTTGAGCGGCTCGATCAGCGCAGGCCCGGCGGGCACCGCATGCTTGCCGATGAAGCCGTCGTCGGCGAGGCCGATCAGATCGCCTGAGCGGTCGAACATCCGCTGCGCCACCAGATGCGTCACCTGCTCGGGGCTGCTCTGGATATAGCCCTCGACCAGGATCAGGCGCGCGCCCATCATCTCCTTGCGATACTGCTCCATCACCTTCGGCCACACCACGATATTGGCGATGCCGGTCTCATCTTCCAGCGTCATGAACACAACGCCCTTGGCGCTGCCCGGCCGCTGCCGCACCAGCACCACGCCGGCGCAACGGACGCGGCGCCGGTCGTTGCGATGGCTGATCTCGTTGCAGGCGACGACGCGCTCTTTCGCAAACATCGCCCGCAAGAACTCCATCGGATGGCCCTTCAGCGACAGCCGCACCGTCTGGTAGTCGGCGACCACCTGCTCCGGCAGCGGCATCTCGGGCAGCGGTTTTACGTTCTCGTGGGGCAGTTCGCGCGCGATGGCGACTTCGAACAGCGGCAGCGGCACATCGTCCGGCAACCGCCGCACCGCCCACAACGCAGCGCGGCGATCGAGGCCGATCGAACGAAACGCATCGGCATCGGCCAGCAATATCAGCGCGCGTTTTGGTAAGCCCGTGTCGCGGGCGAAATCCTCCAGCGAGGTGAAGGGACGGTGTTGGCGGCCGGCGATGATGCGGTCGGCCCAGTCGTCCTCGTCATTCCGGGGCGCGCCTCTTGGCGCGAGCCCGAAATCCATACTCCCGATCGTGATTATGGATTCCGGGCCTGCGCCTAACGGCGCATCCCGGAATGATGACTGAACTTGTTTCAAACGTTCCTCATCCGGATCAACCCACCTGAAGCCATCAATCTGCCGGAACCCGAGCCGCACCGCGCAATACTTCCCGCTCCTCTCCTCCAGCGTGTTCTGCGCGAAACTGTAGGACACGTCGACCTCGCGCACCTCGACGCCGTTGGTGCGGGCGTCGCCGACGATCTGGGCCGGCGCGTAAAAGCCCATCGGCTGCGAATTCAACAGCCCGCAGCAGAACGCGTCGGGATGGTAATGCTTCAGCCAGGACGAGATATAGACCAGTTGCGCAAAACTCGCGGCGTGGCTTTCCGGAAAGCCGTAGGAGCCAAAACCCTTGATCTGGTTAAAACAGTTGTTGGCGAATTCGGGATCGTAGCCGCGCGCGACCATGTTCCCCACCATCTTTTCCTCGAACTTGCCGATGGTGCCGAGATTGCGAAAGGTCGCCATCGAACGGCGCAAGCCATTGGCTTCCTCGGAGGTGAATTTGGCGGCTTCGATCGCAATCCGCATCGCCTGTTCCTGAAACAAAGGCACGCCGAGCGTCTTGTGCAGCACCCGACGCAGTTCGTCCTTGTCGCCATGTTCGGGCGCAGGCGAGGGATAACTCACCTTGTCAATGTTGTTTCGCCGCCGCAGATAGGGATGCACCATGTCGCCCTGGATCGGACCGGGGCGGACGATCGCGACTTCGATGACGAGATCGTAAAACGACCGCGGTTTTAATCGCGGAAGCATGTTCATCTGCGCGCGGCTTTCGACCTGGAACACGCCGAGCGATTCACCGCGGCACAGCATGTCGTAGACCGGTCTGTCATCCTGCGGCACCGTGGCGAGGTCCCAGCGCTCACCCTTGTGGTGGTCGATCAGGTCAAAGCATTTGCGGATGCAGGTCAGCATACCCAGCGCCAGCACGTCGACCTTCATCATCTTGAGCGCGTCGACGTCGTCCTTGTCCCATTCGATGAAGGTGCGGTCGTCCATCGCGGCGTTGCCGATCGGCACGTAACTGTCGAGCCGGTCCTGGGTCAGCACATAGCCGCCGACATGCTGCGACAGATGCCTTGGAAATTCGATCAGCTCGGTAGCGAGTTCAACTGCCAGTTCGACCATGGCATTGGCGGGATCCAGCCCGGCCTGCCGCACCTGCATTTCGTTGAGGCCCTTGCCCCAGCTTCCCCACACGGTATCGGCAAGGGCTGCGGTAACGTCTTCGGTCAGCCCCAGCGCCTTGCCGACGTCGCGGATCGCGCTGCGCGGCCGGTAGTGGATGACGGTGGCAATGATCGCGGCGCGGTGGCGGCCATAGCGGCGGTAGACATATTGCATCACCTCCTCGCGGCGCGAGTGCTCGAAATCGACGTCGATGTCGGGTGGTTCCAGCCGTTCCTTGGAGATGAAGCGCTCGAACAGCAAATCAACCTTGGTCGGATCGACCGAGGTGATGCCGAGCACGTAGCAGACCGCGGAGTTCGCCGCCGAGCCGCGGCCCTGGCAGAGGATATTCTGGCTGCGCGCATAATGAACGATGTCGTGCACGGTGAGAAAATAATGCGCGTAGTTGAGTTCGGCGATCAGCGCGAGCTCTTTTCGCAAGGTGGCGCGCAGCGTGGCGTCGATGTTGCCGCCGAAATATCTGTCGACGCCGGCCCAGGTCAGATCTTCCAGATGCTGCTGCGCGGTCTTGCCTTTGGGCACCGGCTCGTCCGGGTATTGATACCTAAGCTGATCCAGCGAGAACGAAATGCGGCCGGCAAAGCGCATGGTTTCCGCGATCGCCTCCGGCAGTTCGCGAAACAGCCGTGCCATTTCATGCGCCGGCTTGAGATAGCGCTCCGCATTGGCCTCCAGACGTTTTCCGACGGCGTCGATGGTGGTCTTTTCGCGGATACAGGTCAGCACGTCCTGCAGCGGCCGGCGCGCGGGATGGTGGTACAGCACCTCGTTGGTCGCCAGCAGCCGCACCTTGGCTTGGGCGGCGAGATGATGCAGCCGCGCCAGTCTCCGCCGATCGTCGCCGCGATAGAGCAGGCTGGCGGCGAGCCAGACGCCGTCGGCGCGGCTCGCTTTCAAACGCTCCAACACTTCTTGCGCGCCCGCAGCGTCGAAGCGATGCGGCAGCGTCAGCACCAGGAGCTGGCCTTCGGAAAATTCCAGGAGGTCGTCGAACGTCAGATGACATTCGCCCTTTTCTACCCGAGTGATGTCATCGCCACGCTTGCCGCGCGTCAGCAACTGGCACAGAAGGCCGTAGGCGGCGCGGTCGCGCGGATAGACAAAAATATCCGGCGTGCCGTCGATGAAGACGAGGCGCGCACCAACCAGGAGCTTTGGCTTGTGGAGGACCTCGGGGTTGTCGAGTTCCTTGTAGGCACGCACCACGCCGGACAGCGTGTTGTGGTCGGCAATCCCGATCGCGGCAATCCCGAGCCGGCTCGCCTCGTGTACATAGGCGCGCGGGTCCGAGCCGCCGCGCAGGAACGAGAAATTGGTGGTGATGCCGATCTCGGCATAGGGGATTTGCAAGGGCCCGTTCATGCGAACAGCCCGTGCACGAACCACTTTATCGGAACCGGGTCGCCTTCCTCCCCCGCCAGTTCGCTTTCATAAAGGCCGTCGCGAAAGATCCAGAAACGAAGACCGGTTTCGTCCTCGATGCGGAAGTAATCCCGCGTCAGCACCGCACCATTCTGCTTCCACCATTCCATCGCAATGCGCTCGGGCCCCTCCACCCGCGCCACCGTGTGGGTGACGCGGCGCCAGGTGAATTGATGCGGCGGGCCGTCGGGCACGGTCGCAAACGGCACGTTGATCAGCTCGGGTTTTTCGAACAGCCGCAGCGGCCGCAGTGGCGGCTCGCTTTCGACACGCTCGGGCCACGCGGCCTGCGTTGCGACCGCCAGATTGTGCTGCGCCGACACGGCCAAAACCGCGCGCTCGGGAATATGGGTGTCCTGCGGCAGGTGCACGACGACGCGCTTTCCGCCGATGCGCGCGGCGATGCGGTCGATCAAGGCGGCGAGTTCGTCATTGTCATGGACGTTGGCATCGAGATCGCGCTGCTGTTGCACCATGATTTCGGTGCGGCTGGCCGACAGGCGAATGAGATCGAAGCCGAAACCGGGATCGAGTGGATCATTCAGCGCATCGAGCCGCTCGCGAAACAGCCGGTCGATCACTTCGCGTTTGGTCACCGGGCGACCGGTATCGACCGCGATGGTGCGCACCGCGCCGTCGGTGCGGAAGAAACTCGCTTCCAGCCGCCGAGCGCCCTTGCCTTGTCTGTCCATCGCCGTGATCAGCATGGCCGCGAGCGCGGACAGATTGATCGCGATCACGTTTTCAGTGGCGACCGGTTCGGGAAAACGTTTTTCGACGATGTAATCCGGCAACGGTTTTCGCGGACTGATCGGCGCATCGCCCTGCCCCAGCGCGTGTTCGAGGTGCGCGGTAAAAGCGGCACCGAACCGTGCCGCGATCTCGTGGCGCGCGCGCGAGGCGACGTCGCCGATGGTTTTCAATCCGGCGCGGCGAAGTCCGCCAGCGATGGCTTCGCTGGCGCCCAGCGCCGATACCGGCAGCGGTGCGACGGCAACCACCTCCTCGCCGTCGGCAATGATCTTTCCCGACACATGCCGCGTCAGGGTACGCGCGCAGACCGAGGTCGAGGCGATCGCAGCGCTGACGGCAAAGCCGCGCCGCGTCAGCGCGCCGCTCACCATCTGCAGCAACACGGCCTCACCGCCGAACAGATGCGCGCAGCCGGTGATGTCGAGATACAGCCCGTGCGGCGGATCGAGCGCCACCAATGGCGTGAAGCGGTCGCACCAGTCGGCGATGTCGTCGAGCGTCTTGCGGTCGGCGGCCTCGTCGGCGTCGAACACCGTCAACTCAGGGCAGATCGCGCGGGCATTGGCGAGCGGCAGCCCGATCGAGAGACCGGAACGCGCGGCCAGATCGTCGAACGCATCAATCACCAGCGCATTGTTTTGCTTGGCGACAACGACGCAGGGCGTTTTATCCAACGCGCCGCTGTTGGATCTGAGTTGCCGCTGGATGCGATCGATGGGCAGGCGCGGCAGCCACAGGCTGAGGATACGCCGCCGGTTCTTTGGCCGGTTCTCTGGCCGGTTCGCTGAAAAGGCACTCATCACATTTCCATTCCATGATCCAGCGCCCGACCGGGCCATGACGGTTACGAACAAGTTGCGCGTCGAACACCGGCGCGCCCCATCCGACCCCAAGCGCCGCAGGCATTGATGGCGATCCCGGCGGCGAATGCGCCGCGCGCACGATCCATCGTGTTTCCGCCGTCGAGGGTTGCGGGGTTGCTGCCACCCGCAGCAACAGCGCGGTGACGCCGGAGGCTTGGGCAGCCAGCGTGAGTTTGCGGCTGGCGACCAGATCGAGCTGACGCGCCTCGCCCCAGACTTCCAGCACCACGGCGCCGAGCGCATCGCAGGCCAGCGCGTCGGCGGCGGTGCGCAATGCGGCATCGGCATCGGCGGCGCGAACGGTGACGAGCAGGCGCGGGTCGAGGCCGAGTTCGCAAAGCCCGCTCATCGACAGCGCGCCGGATTCGATTTCGGAAAAATCCTGCCGCACCCAGACCAGCGGCCGCCGCGGCGTCAGCCGGCCGGCGAGACCGGCGATGAAACCGGTCGCCGCCGCGCTCTGGTGTCCCTCGGAAAACACCTCATGCACGGCAGCCCGCGCGAGACCACCCTGCAGCGTCGCGTCGGCATCGGCGTGGCCGAGCGCTGCCTTGTTCAGCGCATGCGCGTCGCCCGACGTTTCGATGCGCTCGATGCTGCCGCGCAGACGCGCAAGCGTGCTGGTGCGTGCGGTGCTCATGCCCCGCTCCTTCTGAAAATTTCGCCTTCAGGGTTCTTTCGAATGAACCCGCGGCTGGCTCATTTGTTCATGATATGTTCTAATATAAAGCTAACAGGATGCGAAGAGTCAATCGGGATCACTACCGAGACGATTCATGAGCGGAATCAAAGGGATTTTGGGATGGACGTGCAACGCAAGCTGGAAATCCTGGCGGATGCCGCCAAATACGACGCGTCCTGCGCTTCCAGCGGCACCGAGAAGCGGGATTCCAGCGATGGCAAAGGCCTCGGCTCGACCGCGCCCGGCATGGGCATCTGTCATTCCTATGCGCCGGACGGCCGCTGCATCTCGCTGTTGAAGGTGCTGCTCACCAACGCCTGCAATTACGATTGCTTGTATTGCGTCAACCGCGCCTCCAGTAACGTGCCGCGCGCCCGCTTCACGGTCGATGAAGTGGTGAAACTGACGATCGACTTCTACCGCCGCAACTATATCGAGGGGTTGTTTCTCTCCTCCGGCATCATCCGCAGCCCCGACTACACCATGGAGCAGGTGGTGAGCGTCGCGCGCAAACTGCGCGAGGAGCATCATTTCCGCGGCTACATCCATCTCAAGACCATTCCCGAGGCCGACGACGCGCTGATCACGGAGGCCGGCAAATATGCCGACCGCCTCTCAATCAACATCGAAGTGCCGGAGGAGAACAGCCTCGCCAGACTGGCGCCGGAGAAAGACGTGCGCGCGATCCGCCGCACCATGGGCAAGCTGCGGCTCAAGCTTGATGAAGCCCGCGAGAACGACAAGACCGCGACGAAGGCAAAACCGCCTCGTTTTGCGCCAGCCGGCCAGAGCACGCAGATGATCATCGGCGCGGATGCGGCCAGCGACAAAACCATTCTGGACACCAGCGCCAATCTCTACGGCTCCTACCGGCTCAAGCGGGTGTATTATTCGGCCTTCAGCCCGATCCCCGACGCCAGCCGCGCGTTGCCGCTGGTCGCACCGCCACTGATCCGCGAGCACCGGCTTTATCAGGCCGACTGGCTAATGCGATTTTACGGTTTCGACGCCGGCGAGATCGTCGAAGAGCGCGCCGGCATGCTGCCGCTCGATATCGATCCGAAACTCGCCTGGGCGCTGCGTCATCGCGATCGCTTCCCGCTCGACGTCGCCACCGCCAGCCGCGAAGAACTGTTGCGCGTGCCGGGCTTCGGCACCAAGGCGGTCGATCGCATCATCGCCACCCGTCGCCTCACCTCGATCCGCGTCGAAGATCTGGCGCGGCTGCATATCCCCGGGAAAAAGGCGCTACCGTTCATCGTGCTCGGGAACCACCGGCCGCCGAGGCATTTACTCGATGGCGAGGGGCTGGCGGCGCGGTTCAAACCGAAAGCGATGCAGTTGGGATTTGGGTTTTAGGCCGCGCGCCAGTCGTCATCCCCTGCGTAACGGCTTCGCCGTTATCGCTGGAGGTGCGAGCTCTTGCGAGCCTCGAAGGATGATTGGGACGGAGTATACGGCCCATCCTTCGAGACGCCGCTACGCGGCTCCTCAGGATGACGGCGGAGTTTGCTGAGAGATAGTGGAGAGAGTAACCCGATGCATTTCATCACCCTCGAAAACGAAACCGATTTCGACGGCTGGCGCAAAGCCGCTCGCGCACTGGCGCTGGGTGAAGTGAAACCAGCCGACGTGACATGGCGGGTGCAAGGCGACGCGCCCGAATTGTTCGAACCGACGGCACCGCCATCCGAGCCACCCAATGGCACCTTCAACGTCTCGGGCAGATTCATCGAACTGGCCCAGACCGCGATCCTGCATCGCAGTCCCCAAAGGTTCGCACTGCTCTATGGCCTGCTGTGGCGGTTGCGCGGCCATCATGATTTGCTCGATGTCGCAACTGACCCCGATGTCGCCGAGGTCGCAGCCATGGCCAAGGCGATACGCCGCGACGAGCACAAGATGCACGCCTTTGTCCGGTTCCGCGAAGTCGGCCGCGAGCATAAAGCGCATTACGTCGCCTGGTTCGAACCGGAACATCACATCGTCGAACTGGCAGCCCCCTTCTTCGCGCGCCGCTTCGCCGACATGCCGTGGTCGATCCTGACGCCCGACCTCTGCGCGCATTGGGACGGTCATGCCGTATCGATCACATCAGGCGTGGGCAAATCAGAGGCGCCGACCCAGGACCGGTTGGAGGAAACCTGGCGGCGCTATTACGCCAGCATCTTCAATCCGGCGCGGCTGAAGGTGAAGGCGATGCAGAACGAGATGCCGAAGAAATACTGGCGGAACCTGCCGGAGGCTTCGTTGATTAAACCCCTGATCGCCAATGCCGGGCGCACCTCAAGCGCCATGATCGCGAATGCCGCGACCGAACCGCACAAGGCTCAAAAAAGGCTGGAACCGGCGATGGCCCGCAAACATACCGACGACGAACCCGAAACGCTGCGAGAAGAGGCCGCACATTGCCGCGTCTGCCCGCTCTGGAAGGACGCCACGCAAACGGTTTTTGGCGAGGGACCCAAAACAGCAAAGGTGATGCTGGTCGGCGAGCAGCCCGGCGACAAGGAGGACCTCGCGGGCCAGCCCTTTGTCGGACCGGCCGGACAAATGCTCGACCGCGCTTTGGAAGAAGCCGGCATCGATCGCCGCAAGGTCTATGTCACCAATGCCGTGAAACATTTCAAATTTGTGCCGCGCGGAAAAATCCGGCTGCACCAGAAGCCCAACACTTCGGAGATCAACGCCTGCCGGCCGTGGTACGAGCGTGAACGCGCCGCTATCCAGCCCGATCTGGTGGTGGCGATGGGCGCCACCGCGGCGCAATGCGTGTTCGGCAAGATCACGCCGATCAACAAGAACCGTGGCCGCCTGATCGATCTCGAAGACGGTACCAGGGCGCTGGTGACGGTGCATCCGTCCTATTTGCTACGGCTGCCCGATGCCGAGGCCAAGGCACGGGAATACCAGCACTTCGTCGAAGACCTGAAAATAGCGGCCGACCTGCTTCGAAAATCAGCACACGCGGCCTGAGTTCCACGGATAGCGAAAACTCGAAATCTCCGAGGAAATATAACGGCAAGGAAAACGGCAGCGAAATTTGACAAACAGATGTACAACCTTTAATTGATGAACGATATTATCGTATTCCCGGCAGGAATTGGGACGTCCTGTTCACGCCATGACGTTCCCATGAGGTCGACGCGCTGCGCGGGGCACAGCTAGCCCCGGGGCGCCGCGCAGCGCGCGACCTACCCCTCTCACGTTCCCCCGATCAGCTTTCGCCCTGGTCTCACTCCGCCGCCCTGATCAAACTCCGCTTCATGGCTGCGCGCCGATCAGAAAGCTGCCGCGCGAAGTTGTGCACAGCGACGGGGACAAGCGGGCTCGCCGCATCGCGGCGGCTGTCATCTAACCTTCAAGTCGATCAGTCAAAAAGCGCTCTCAACGTATAATGGGGCGTCAAAATGACTGATGTTACACTCAATTCATCGATGACCGAGGGAGCACCGGTCCAGCCGGCTTCCAGACCCAATCTCGACAAGGGCTTTAACCCGCTGACAATGATCCTTTTCTTCGGCATTCTCGCCGCCGGATTGCTGTTCGTCTCCTACAGCATCTATGCCGACGTCGATGCCACCGGTACCCGGGTCATCAGCTACCTGCCCTATATCCTGCTGTTCGTGGCGCTGCTGATCGCTCGGCTTCGAATTCGTCAACGGCTTCCACGACACCGCCAACGCGGTCGCGACCGTGATCTACACCCACTCGCTGCCGGCCGAAGTCGCCGTGATGTGGTCGGGCCTGTTCAACTTCCTCGGCGTGCTGTTTTCCTCGGGCGCGGTCGCCTTCGGCATCGTCTCGCTGCTGCCGGTCGAGCTGATCCTCCAGGTAGGAAGCGGCGCCGGTTTTGCCATGGTGTTCGCGCTCTTGATCGCCGCCATCCTGTGGAACCTCGGCACCTGGTATTTCGGCCTGCCGGCGTCCTCGTCCCACACCCTGATCGGCTCGATCATCGGCGTCGGCGTCGCCAACGCGCTGCTGCGCGGCCGTGACGGTACCTCTGGCGTCGACTGGGGCAAGGCCACCGAGATCGGCTACGCGCTGCTGCTGTCGCCTTTGGTCGGCTTCGTCTGCGCCGCCGTGCTGCTGCTGCTCTTGAAGATGATCATCCGCAACCCGGCGCTGTACGCCGCCCCCGAAGGCAACAAGGCGCCGCCGCTGTGGATCCGCGGCCTCCTGATTGCGACCTGCACCGGCGTCAGCTTCGCGCATGGTTCGAACGACGGCCAGAAGGGCATGGGCCTGATCATGCTGATCCTGATCGGCACCGTGCCGACCGCCTACGCGCTGAACCGCGCGCTGCCGGAATCCCAGGTGATGCAGTTCCAGAAAACCTCGGAAGCCGCTGCGAACGTGGTCGCCGCCAAGGGTGCCGGCCACAGCATCATCGGCGATCCCCGCCCCGCGGTGACGCAGTACGTCGCCGCGCACAAGATCAGCGAAGGCACCTACCCCTCGCTGGCGGTGCTGGTGAAGGACGTCGGCGACCAGGTCGCGAAATACGGCTCGCTGAACAAGGTGCCGGCCGAAGTCGTCGGCAACACCCGTAACGACATGTACCTGACCTCGGAAGCGATCCGCTTCCTGATGAAGGACAAGGAAAACGACCTCAACAAGGAAGATGTCGCAACCCTCAACGCCTACAAAGGCTCGCTCGACCAGGCCACCAAGTTCATTCCGACCTGGGTCAAGATCGCGGTGGCGATCGCGCTCGGGCTCGGCACCATGATCGGCTGGAAGCGCATCGTCATCACCGTCGGCGAAAAGATCGGCAAGACCCACCTGACCTACGCGCAGGGTGCTTCCGCCGAGCTCGTTGCCGCCGCCACCATCGGCGCCGCCGACATGTTCGGCCTGCCGGTCTCGACCACGCATGTGCTGTCGTCCGGCGTCGCAGGTGCGATGGCGGCGAACGGCTCGGGACTGCAGATCGCGACCATCCGCAACATGGTGATGGCCTGGGTGCTGACACTGCCGGCCGCCATCCTGCTGTCGGGCACGCTGTACTTCATCTTCTCGCGCGTGTTCTGAGAAGCGCGACGAAAGACGTCACCAAACGAGAAAGGCCCGCGCCGGTGGCGCGGGCCTTTTGTTTTTGCTGTCATTCCGGGATGGTCCGAAGGACCAGACCTCAGATGCGCAATTGCGCATCGGGGAATCTCGAGATTCCGGGTTCGATGCTACGCATCGCCCCGGAATGACGGATGAGAAATGACGATTAAGCCGCCAGCGTGTTCTCGACCAGCTTGATCCAGTACGAGGTGCCGTACACGATCGCCTCGTCGTTGAAGTTGTAGGCGGGGTGATGCAGGCCGGCGCTGTCGCCATTGCCGCAGAAGATGAAGGCGCCCGGGCGCGCTTCGAGCATGTAGGAAAAATCTTCCGCGCCCATCATCGGCGGCGACTCGTGAACGTTGGCCTCGCCGGCGATTTCCTTGGCCACCTGGATCACGATATCGGTTTGCAATGCGTGATTTTTGGTCACGGGGTAGCCGTGTTCGTACACCAGGTCGATCTTGGCGCCGGTGAGCAGGGCCACGCCCGCGACCACCTCGCGCACGCGCTTCTCGATCAGATCGCGGGTTTCCGGGGTCAGGGTGCGGACGGTGCCACTCAGTTCGGCGGTCTGCGGGATCACATTGCGGGCATTGCCGGCGTGGAATTCGCAGATCGAGATCACCGCCGACTCCAGCGGATCGACCGAGCGAGCGACGATCGACTGCAGCGCCGTGATCAGCTGCGAGCCGACCAGCACGGAATCGATGCATTTGTGCGGACGCGCGGCGTGGCCGCCGAGCCCTTCGATCTTGATGTCGATCGAGGCGGTCGCCGCCATGATCGGACCGGGGCGAGTTGCGAAGGAGCCGATGGGAAGGCCCGGACCGTTATGCATGCCGTAGACCTGCTCGATGCCGAAACGGTCCATCAACCCGTCCTTGATCATCGCGGCGGCGCCCGCACCGCCCTCTTCGGCCGGCTGGAAGATCACGACGGCGTCGCCGGCGAAATTCCGGGTCTCGGCGAGGTAGCGGGCAGCGCCCAAGAGCATCGCGGTATGGCCGTCATGGCCGCAGGCGTGCATCAGGCCCGGCGTTTTGGAGGCGTAAGGCAGGTTGGTCGCCTCCTCGATCGGCAGCGCGTCCATGTCGGCGCGCAGCCCGATCACCTTGATGTCGCCCTTGCCGGCCGGCCGCTTGCCCTTGATGACGCCGACCACGCCGGTCTTGCCGAGGCCGGTGGCGACCTCGTCGCAGCCGAACTCACGCAGCCGATCCGCCACGAATGCTGCGGTGCGGTGCACTTCGTACAGCAATTCCGGGTTTTCATGGATATCGCGGCGCCAGGCCTGGATATCGGGTTGCAGATCAGCGACGCGGTTGACGATGGGCATGGGGTTTTCAGCCTCGGGTTGGAACACTCTCGGCTGTGTAGCATGCAAGGGACGAACCACCCAACAGCCTGCGGCACGGCTGCCCTAGCGCCTTTGCGGGCTGCCCCCTCCTCAACGTCATGGCTTGGCTGCCCCGGCGAATGGCCTCACGCAGCCAGCGTGTTCTCGACCAGCTTGATCCAGTAGGAGGTACCGAACACGATCGCCTCGTCGTTGAAATTGTAGGCGGGGTGATGCAGGCCCGCGCTGTCGCCGTTGCCACAGAAGATGAGCGCGCCAGGGCGCTGCTGCAGCATGAAGGCAAAATCCTCTCCCGCCATCAGCGGCGGCATCTCCTGTACGTTGGCGTCACCAGCAATTTCTTTGGCGGCCCGGATGGCGACATCCGTCTGCAGGGCATGGTTGACCGTCACCGGATAGCCGCGGTCGTAAGCCAGATTGATCCTGGCGCCGGTAATCGTCGCGACGCCGGCGACGACCTCGCGCACCCGCCTTTCCACCAGTTCCCGCACGCTTTGGTTCAGGGTACGGACGGTACCTTTCAGCTCGGCGGTATGCGGGATCACGTTGCGGGCATGGCCGGCGTGAAATTCGCAAATCGAAATCACGGCGGATTCCAGCGGATCGACGCTGCGCGACACGATCGACTGCAGCGCCGTGATCAACTGCGCGCCGACAAGAACGGAATCGATGCATTTGTCCGGATGCGCGGCGTGCCCGCCCTTTCCTTCGATCGTGATCAAGACGGCATCGCCTCCGGCCATGATCGGACCGGGCCTGATCGCAAACGCGCCCACCGGAATGCCCGGACCGTTATGCATGCCGTAAACCTGCTCGATGCCGAAGCGGTCCATCAGCCCGTCCTCGAGCATCGCAACAGCACCCGCGCCGCCCTCTTCGGCCGGCTGGAAGATCACGACCGCATCGCCGGCAAAGTTCCGGGTTTCGGCCAGATAGCGGGCAGCGCCGAGCAGCATGGCGGTGTGACCGTCATGGCCGCAGGCGTGCATCTTGCCGGGCGTCCTGGAGGCGTAGGGCAGATTGGTTTCCTCATGGATCGGCAGCGCGTCCATGTCGGCCCGCAGCCCGATCACCTTGATGTCACCCTTGCCGGCTGGCCTGCTGCCCCTGATGCGGCCAACAACGCCGGTGCGGCCGAGACCGGTGACAATCTCGTCGCAGCCGAATTCCCGCAAACGGTCCGCCACCAATGCCGCGGTGCGGTGCACATCGTACAGCAACTCAGGGTGTTCATGGATATCGCGGCGCCACGCCTGGATGTCGGGTTGCAGGTCGGCGACGCGGTTGACGATGGGCATGGATATAGGTCTTCGGGTTCAGGCGCTTCTGCATCTGTAGCATGCAAGGAGCGGTCCACCCAACAGCGCTTCACGGTGCCCTGTCCGCCCTCTCAGGCTTGTCCCAGCCATCCCCGTCTGACTAATAGCATCCAAACAAGGCCGACCGGCGGGAAACAGGAATGCCGAAACAGCTCGAAGGTGATTTCGACTATATCGTCGTCGGTGCGGGTACGGCCGGCTGCATCATGGCCAATCGGCTGTCGGCCGATCCGAAGAACCGGGTACTGATCCTGGAGGCCGGCGGCAACGACAACTGGATCTGGTTTCACATCCCGGTCGGCTACCTCTTTGCGATCGGCAATCCCCGCTCCGACTGGATGTTCAAGACCGAGCCGGAAGCCGGCCTCAACGGCCGGGCGCTGGCCTATCCGCGCGGCAAGGTGATCGGCGGCTCGTCCGCCATCAACGCCATGATCTCGATGCGGGGACAGGCGGCGGACTACGATCACTGGCGGCAACTTGGACTGACGGGTTGGGGCTATGACGACGTGCTGCCGCTGTTCCGCCAGCTCGAGGATCATTTTCTGGGCGATAGCGAGCACCACGGCACCGGCGGCGGCTGGCGGGTCGAGGCGCCCAGACTGTCCTGGGAGGTGCTCGATGCCGTCGGCGAGGCCGCCGAGGAAATGGGCATCCGCCGCATCGCCGATTTCAACACCGGCGACAACGAGGGCGTCAGCTACTTTCACGTCAACCAGAAGCGCGGCCGCCGTTGGTCGTCAGCGCGCGGTTTTCTCAAACCAGTGCTGAACCGGAATAATTTGCGGCTGGAAAAGAACGTGCTGGTCGAGCGCCTGATCGTCGAGAACGGCCGCGCCCTCGGCGTGCGCTTTAAACAAGGGGATGAAGTCGTTGAAGCCCGCACTCAGGGCGAAGTGATTTTGTCTGCGGGATCAATCGGATCGACGCAGATCTTGCACCGTTCCGGCATCGGTCCTGCCGACTGGCTGGCGCCGCTCGGCATCGAGGTGGCGCTCGATCGCCAGGGCGTCGGGCGAAATCTGCAGGACCATCTGCAACAGCGCGCGATCTACAAGGTCGAGGGTGTCCGCACCCTCAACGAGACCTACTGGTCGCTGTTCCGGCGCGGCCTGATGGGGCTCGATTATGCGTTCCGCCGCCGCGGACCGCTGACCATGGCGCCGTCGCAGCTCGGCATTTTTACGCGCTCCGATCCGCATCGCGCGCGCGCCAATATCCAGTTCCACGTGCAGCCGCTGTCGCTGGATAAATTTGGCGATCCCCTGCATCGCTTTCCCGCGATCACGGTCAGCGCCTGCAACCTGCAGCCGACCTCGCGCGGCACCGTGCGGCTCCGATCGGCGGCAGCCGACCAGGCGCCGATCATTGCGCCGAATTACCTCACCACAGACGACGACCGCCAGGTCGCGGCCGATGCGATCCGCACCACGCGGCGGCTAATGAAGCAGAAGCGGCTGGCTCGGTATCACCCGCAGGAATACCTGCCCGGCCCTTCCGTGGGCGACGACGACGCGGCGCTGGCGAAAGCCGCCGGCGATATCGGCACCACGATCTTCCATCCTGTCGGCACCGCGAAGATGGGCACGGCCTCCGATCCCTTGGCCGTCGTCGATGAGCGCCTGCGTTTTCACGGTATCGCCGGCCTGCGCGTCGCCGACGCCTCCGTCATGCCGACCATCACCTCCGGCAATACCAACACGCCGACGGCGATGATCGCGGAAAAGGCCGCCACGATGGTTTTGGCGGATGCACGGTAGCGGCATCGCCCCATGACCAGCCCCCATCGTCTCTCGGTCGGACCTGACGATGCGCGCATCGCGCTGGCGCGATGGGGCGAGGATTCCGGCAAGCCGGTCGCGCTGCTGTTGCACGGTACTGGTTTCCTAGCCGAGGTCTGGGACGAGGTCGCAAGCGAACTGGCGTCGCGCTACACCGTCTACGCGCTCGACCGCCGCGGCCATGGCGACAGCCACAAGCCGGCCGCGGACCGCTATCATTTTCAGGATTTTGCCGAGGATGTCTGCCGTGTGGTCGAGGCGCTCGATCTCTCCGACATCTACGGCATCGGGCATAGCGCCGGCGCCACCGACCTGCTGCTCGCGGCAAAACTTCTCCCCAACAGGTTCGCGCGCCTGTTCGTGATGGAACCAACGGTGATGAACCCGCACGCGCTCCGCGCCGATGTCACTGGATTGAGCGACTTCGCCACCGGCGCGGTGCAAGGCGTGCTGCGCCGCCAGGCCGAGTTCGACAACGCGGAGACCGCCTTCGCGCGCTATCGGGCAGCGCCCGCCTTCGCGGACTGGACCGAACCGTCGCTGTGGGCCTACATCCATCATGGCTTTGGCCGCACGGGCGAAGGCCGGGTGCGGCTACGCTGCACGCCGGAAATCGAATCCGCTGTGCTGCAACCGATCTTCGAAGCGATGGAACAGGTCTATACCGGCGACGCGCGCGGCAATCCGTTTGCGTGGTTGTCGGAAATCGAATGCCCGGTGCGCATCGCCACCGCGGAGAAATCCTGGCCGGTCTACAAGGAAATGGCGTCACGCGCCGCGGCGCTGATGCCCGCCGCAAGCCAATGGCGTTTTGAAGGTGTCGATCACTGTGTCGGACAGGAAGACCCGAAACTGCTGCTGCGAGCGCTGAAAGCCTTCGAAAGTCAGGCTCGTTAACGGTTCTCCTCGCTCACGAAAACGTCATCTCCCGCCACCATCGCCGCGGGACTGCCGGGAATAAACCCGCCCCTCCCCCGATCACGTACCCGAAAGCCCAATCAAGGGCCGAGGGAGATCTGTCATGAGCGATCACGACCATCACGATGAAGGAAACGGCGTCAGCCGCCGCCGCGTCCTCGAATGCATGACCTGGGCCGGCACCGGCGTGCTCTGGACCGTTACCGGCGGCGTGCCGCATTCGCTGGGCCTGGTCGGCTCCGCTGAAGCCGCCGAAGCCAAGGGCATGACCTTCCTGCAGATCAGCGACAGCCATGTCGGGTTCGACAAGCCGGCCAATCCGAATGCGCTCGGCACGCTCGAAGAGGCCATCAACAAGGTCAAGGCGATGCCGGTGAAGCCGTCGTTCATGATCCACACCGGCGACATCACCCATCTGTCTAAGGCTTCCGAATTCGACGACGCCGACCGCATCATCTCGCAGTCCAAGCTCGACGTGCACTACGTGCCCGGCGAACACGATTTCATCGACGAAGAGGTCAAGCTTTACAAGGAGCGTTACGGCAAGGGCACCAAGGGTGCGGGCTACTATTCATTCGATGCCGGCGGCGTACACTTCGTCGGCCTCGTCAACGTCGTCGACCTCAAGGGCGGCGGCCTCGGCAACCTCGGCAACGAGCAGCTCGAATGGCTGGAGAACGACCTCAAGGGCCGTTCGAAATCCACCCCCGTGGTGCTGTTCGCCCATATCCCGCTGTGGACGGTGTATCCGCAATGGGGCTGGGGCACCGAGGACGGCGCCCGCGCGCTGGACTACGTCAAGGGCTTTGGCTCGGTCACGGTGTTGAATGGCCACATCCATCAGGTGATGCAGAAGGTCGAAGGCAACGTCACCTTCCATACCGCGCGTTCGACCGCGTTCCCGCAGCCGGCACCCGGTACCGCCCCCTCGCCCGGCCCGATGAAGGTCGAGGATGCCAAGCTGCGCAGCCTGCTCGGCATCGCCAGCATCAACTTCAAGCAGAACAACCAGCCGCTCGCGATCATCGACACGCCGCTGCAGGGCTAACAGGGAACGTGACAATGACTTCGATCAATCGCCGCGACTTCGGCATCGCCGTGGTCGCGACCGTGCTCCTGCCTGTCGTCACCGCGCGTGCGGAGGAAGCCGCCGATCCGCTGGCCGTGCACATCGACAATTTCGTCTTTGCGCCGGCCATGATGAACTTGAAGGTCGGCCAGACCGTGACCTGGACCAACCGCGACGACATCCCCCACACCGTCGTCTGCGCGGGAAAATTCCGCTCTAAAACCATGGATACCGACGGCACCTTCGCGTTCACCTTCACGGCGGCCGGCGAATACAAGTATTTTTGTTCGCTGCACCCGCACATGACAGGGGTGGTGAAGGTTGAGTAACGTGGCAAACCAAGGCATCACAACGCTGCCCGGCCGGTGGATTGCCCCCGGCCGGGTGGAATCGTTTTCCGCGGGAGCTGGACGAGAGAAGATGCCGCCTGGAGCATCCGACGACAATCCTGAAAAGGCGCGCCACTTTCGCGAGGCGGCGCTGCCTTATCTGGACGACGCCTATACGCTGGCGCGCTATCTGCTGCGCGACGCCACCGACGCCGAGGACGCAGTGCAGGAATGTTTCCTGCGCGCGTTCAAGCATTTCGACAGCTATCGCGGGCCGGCGATGAAGCCGTGGCTGTTCGCGATCCTGCGCAATGTCTGCCGCGCGGAATACGCCAGGCGCGCCACCACGCCAACCAGCCCGATCGAGGATGTGGTCGAGACCGCTGAACAGGCGCCGCTGTGGCACGAAGCCCAGGAGACTCCGGAGGCGCAACTGGTGCGCGCCAGGGATTCCGACGCCATTCGCAAAATGATCGCGGCGCTGACCGAACCGTTCCGGGAGACCTTTGTGCTGCGTGAAATACAGAACCTATCGTACCGCGAGATCGCCGATGTCGCCGCTGTGCCGGTCGGCACCGTGATGTCGCGGCTTGCGCGCGCCCGCGCCATGCTGCGATCGGCGTGGCTCGCGGAACAGGAGCAACCGAAATGACCTGCGACGAAGCAGAACTCCTCCTCCAGGCGCTG
Organism: Hyphomicrobiales bacterium; assembly: GCA_038244925.1. Classification (GTDB taxonomy): domain Bacteria; phylum Pseudomonadota; class Alphaproteobacteria; order Rhizobiales; family Xanthobacteraceae; genus Bradyrhizobium. Next base: position 36,043 of record JBBRSX010000038.1, read on the forward strand.
ATCGACGGCGAACTCGACGCCGGCCACGCGCGCGACGTCGAAAACCATGTCGCCGACTGCGCGCATTGCACGGCGATGCTGAGAGATTATCGCGAGATGAGCCAGGCGATCGCGGCAGCCGGCGCGCAGTACAAGGCGCCGCTCGAACTGCGCAAGCGGATCGAGAACGCACTGCCGCAACCGCGCCCGGTACAGAGCCGCCGCGCGGTGCTGCGCGGCTTTGCGATGGGCTCGGCGGTATCGGCGCTGGCCGCGACCGGCCTCGTCGCGATCGTGCTGCGCCACGACGACATGGAACGGATCCAGTCCGAGGTGGTCTCGGCGCATCTGCGCTCGCTGCAGGCCGGCCATCTTACCGACGTGATCTCGACCGACCAGCACACGGTAAAACCGTGGTTCAACGGCCGGCTCGACGTCTCGCCGCCGGTGATCGACCTCACCACACAGGGCTTTACGCTGATCGGCGGGCGGCTCGATTACGTCGATGCCCGCGCCATCGGCGCAGTGGTCTATCGCCGCCGCCAGCACGTCATCAACCTGTTCGTCTCGCAGACCGCGAGCACCGAACGCCGCGCCGCCAAAATCGAAACCATTCAGGGCTTCAACATCCGGCACTGGAGCGACCGCGGCCTGAACTACTGGGCGGTCAGCGATCTCGCCTCGGATGAACTTGCGGATTTCGGCGAGAAGTTCGAGAGCGCGATGCGGAGTGGGACAGGCTGACAGCCGGCGATCACTCAGCCTGCGACATGCAGGCTGAGACCGGCGCGCTTCTGGAGATAGCCCAACACGCTGAAGAGATTCTTCGCTTGCGGATTACCGCGTGGCCCGAACATGCGGATCAGGCTCTTGGGCGGCGCGCCGGTCGCCGCGCCAAGTTCTTCGAAGCCGACCGCCGCCTTGATGTAGTCACGCAAGATGGTTTTGCCGGTATCGACATCGCCGCTCAGCATCGCATCGATACCTTCGCGAAGAAGCGCTTCAGCGAATTTCTTGTCGGTCTTGACGCGACCTTGCACCAATTCCCTGAAGCTTTTTGTTTTTGCCATTGTCCGCCTCCGTTCAATTTCGCGCACGCTTGCCACGTTTGTAGTCTTGCCAGCAGCTATGCGCCGCATCGATATCGCGCTGCTGCCGTTTCTTGGTGCCGCCAGTCAGCAGGACGACGATCGTCTCGCCATCCCTCCCGAAATAAATCCGATAGCCTGGACCAAAATCGATCCGACACTCCAACACGCCTCCCCCAACGCCTTTGACGTTGGAAAGATTTCCCTGCTCCATACGGGCGAGCGCGCGGACGATCTTTGCGCTGGCAGCCGAGTCTAGTTCCGAGAACCACTCGGCGAACGGGCTCTTGCCGTTCACCGTGACCTAGTAGCGGATTTCAAGCATGGCCAACGGGTAACATATGTGTTACCTTAATTTCACGCGTAAATGCGTTGAACCGGCGCCGCCAAGGCTCCGTTTGATGACCAGAATGCTTGAAATTCGTCGTTACGCCGTCTTGCGCACGGCGTTGTCGACCAGGGTCTTGCCGAGCGACCAGATCGCGCCGGGGACCTTGTGGCTGCCGGCGATCACTTCGTCGAACGACTTTTCGATCCAGCGGCAATCCTCATCCGTGATCACCAGCGGCGGCAACAGCTTGATGGTGTGGCTGCCGTGGCCGGAGACCTGCGTGAGGATCTTGTGGTCCTTGAACAACGGCACCGTGATGAGCTGGCAGAACAGGCCTTTGTTGGCGGCTTCCAGCACGTTCCAGGAAGCGCGCAGCCGCAGCGATTTCGGTGGACCGAACTCGATGCCGATCATCAGTCCCTTGCCGCGTACTTCCTTCAGCAGTTCGTAGCCGGGGACCATGCGTGTCAGCGCCAGCCGAAGCTCGGCACCGCGCTTGGCGGCCTGCTCGACCAGCTTCTCGGCCTTCATCACTTCAAGCGTGGCGATGCCGGCCGCCATCGCCAGATCGTTCTTGGCGAAGGTCGAGCCGTGCACGACCGCGCGATCCATTTGGTTGAAGATCTTGTCGAAGATGCTCTTGCGCGTCAGCAATGCGCCGACCGGCACATGACCGCCGGACAAGGCCTTAGCCAGCAGCACCATGTCGGGTTCGACATTCCAGTGCTCGACCGCGAGGAATTTTCCGGTGCGGCCGATGCCGGTCTGAATTTCGTCGGCGATCAACAGCGTACCGTATTTGCGGCACAGCGCCGCCGCGCCCGGCAGGAATTCGTCGGTGGGCATGTTGACGCCCTTGCCCTGGATCGGCTCGACGATGAAGGCGGCGACCTGACGCGACGACAGCGCCTGTTCGAGCCCTGCGAGATCGTTGAATTCGATCTGCGTGCAGCCCGGCAGCAGCGGCTCGAAGCCGGAGCGGAAGTTCGGATCGTCCATCAGCGACAACGCGCCGTAGGACAAGCCATGGAAGGAGTGCGAACACGAGACGATGCCGGGCCGGCCGGTGGCGCCGCGCGCAAATTTGATCGCGGCCTCGACGGTTTCGGCGCCGGAATTGGCAAAGAAGACCTTGTCCAGGTATGGAACATGTTCGAGCAGACGTTCCGCCAGCACGCCGGCCAGCGTGGAAACATCCAGTTGCACCAGATTGGGAAAATCGCTGTCGAGGACGCTTTTCAGCGCCTGACGCAGCGCCGGATGATTGCGGCCAATCGCAAAAACGCCAAACCCGCTGAGTAGATCGAGATAGCGGGCCCCGTCACGATCGAACAGGTATTGACCTTGACCCTTCTGAAAGCCGACATCATAGCCGATGGTCTTGAGCACGCGGACGAGCTGCTCGTTCAAATAACGCGCGTGCATGGAACTGCGTTGCGCCTGATGCTCCACAAACATCTCGGAAACGTCTAGATTTGAACTTAGCATTCGTTACATACGTCGGTTGATGGGCATTTCGTCAACTGAAAACGCTCAATGCGGCTTTTTGACCCCCGCTTTGGACCATCCAGATAAAGCATAGGTTTGAACCATGTTGCACTGCCCAAGAACTGTCTCACTTTCAATAGTTTGTTCCGCATTATTTTTAGCCACAGGCGTTAACTTCGCGTTCGCGGCCGACGTGACCGGCGACTGGAGGGTGGCGGACGGTGTCGCCAACATCCGGGTCGCCCAATGTAACGGCAGCATGTGGGGTGTGGTTGCATGGGAAAAGACGCCGGGTGGCCGGGATACCAGCAATCCAGACGCCTCCAAGCAGAGCCGGCCGACCCTGGCGATGCCGATCCTGATCGACATGAAAAAGAAGGCCGGTGTCGCCGACACCTGGGAAGGCCAAGTCTATAACGCCAAGGATGGCCAGCTCTACAGCTCGACTATCAAACCCACCGGCACCGACCAGCTCGAGATTCAGGGCTGCGTGCTGGGCTTCCTGTGCGGCGGCGAAACCTGGACCCGCGTCGCGCCGCCGATTCCCTCAAGCCCCACCAACAGCATGGCCAAGGGATCCGCAAAGGGCGTGCCCGGTGCGTTGCCCAAAGCCGCAACAACTACTGCGACAACCCCTGCGGCCCCGTCACACGCGCAGGCTGTTCCGCCGAAGACCACCGGCGCCGTGAGCGCGTCACCGAAGCCCGCTTTCGGTCAGCCGAAACCAGCGGCCGGCCAACCTGCCGATATCGGCGATATCTGCCTACTCCCCGATATCGCGCGGTTTGCCCATTAGAGCGGGCTGGAATAACAGCACCGCGGCGAGCGTGGTGACCAGCGACAGCGCCAGCAATTTACCCATGCTGGCGGTGCCGGGATGACTCGATAACCACAGGCTTCCGAACGCGGTGGCGGTCGTCAGCGCCGAGAAAAATATCGCGCGCGTCAGGCTGGTCTGCAGCAGATTCGTTCTGCCCGACCGCCACGCCGTGACGTAGTAGATCTTGAACGCGACGCCCACGCCGAGCAACAGCGGCAATGCGACGATGTTGGCGAAGTTCAGCGGCAACCCGATCAACACGCAGATCTCCAGCGTCACCGCGCCCGCCACCAACAGCGGCACCAGTGTCAGCAGCACGTCCGTGATTCGCCGCAGCGCCAGCCAGAGCAGGAAGCTGATGACGAGCAGCGCCCAGATGCCGGCATGGACGAACGCCTTCACCACGGTGTCGCCGGACTTGAGAATCGAGACCGGCCCGCCGATCGCGTTCGGTTCGGCGAGCAGGACGGCATCCGCAAATTTACGGAGATTGTCGTTGTCGTTCGGGTCGCCCTTCGGCAACGCCTCGACCCGCATCAAGCCGTCCTTGGTTTTCCAGCCCCTGACCAGTTCGGGCGGCAAGGTGTCGAGGCTGACCGTCTGCGCCTGCAGCGTGTTCTTGAGCTCGCCGAGCACGATCTTGAGCGGGACGACGAAAACGTTCTGCGCTTTTTCGCGCGTCGCCGAATCGGATTCGGCCAGCTTCTGCAAATCGTCCGCCAGCCGCCGGGCGGCGACCGCGCCGGAATGCTTGGCGTCACCGGCCGCCTTGCGCAGGCTCTCGACCGAGCTCTTCAGCGAATCGACGTTCTCCTGGTCGGAGGGCGCCGCATCGACCTGGTCGGGATTGAGCGCCGGCCCCACCACCTTGGCGGCCTGCGCGATCAGCTTCAGTTTGGCGGGCTGATTGTCGGGTACGAAACTGTCGAGCGACATCACGCGAAGAACTTCCGGCACTTTCTCAAGCTTCGCCTCTATCTTCCTGGCGTCGGCCTCCGAATTCGTCATCACGTTGATGGCATTGGCGCCGGTGTTCGGATCCTTGCGCAGGTCGAGGAAGGTCGCGATCGACTCGGCGTTCTTGTTGCGCAGGTTGATCGGGTTGAAGTCGAACTTCATGAAATAGAGCAGCGGCAGACCGGCGACGGCGATCAGGATCGTGCCGACGATGATGACGACGCGATGCCTTTCCAGGAACTCGTCGACCGGCGCCAGGAACGCATAACCGACCGGCTCCTTTTCGCCGGGCGGATTGAGCAGGTCGAGCAGCGCCGGCAATGTGGTGATACTGGTCAGAAACGCGAGAAGCATGCCGGCACCGGCGATCTTGCCGAGTTCGGAGATGCCTTTGTAGTCGGTCGGCAGAAAGCAGAGAAAGCCGGACGCCGTCGCCATCGCCGCCAGCGACAGCGGTATGGCAACGCGGCGCGCCGCCTCCGCGAGCGCCTCGGCCAGATTGTCGTTCTTGAACCGCTCCGAACGGTAGCGGACGCTGAACTGGATGCCGAAGTCGACGCCAAGGCCCACGAACAGCACGGCAAACGCAATCGACAGCAGATTGAACGAGCCAACCATCATCAGGCCCACCGCCGTGGTGAGCGAAAGACCAACGAACAGGTTGACGAACACGGCGAAGATGATCTTGGCGGAATGCAGCGCCAGCCACAGAATGATCAGCACGATCACGACGGTGCCGATGCCGTTGCGGATCGCGCCGTCCTGCACCGTGGCGTATTCCTCGTTCGCCATCGGGATCGGCCCGGTCAGCCGGACCTGCGCGCCATAGGCGCCGGCGAAATTCAGATCCTTTGCGGCTTGACGGATGGCGTCGGTCGCATCCTTGCCCGGCTCCAGTGCCTGATAGTCGACGATCGGCTTGATCTCGATGAAAGCGCGCTTGTCGGCATCGGTCAGCGGCTTGTCGCTGACGAATTCGCGCCAGGAGAACGTCGCGTCACGCTTCTTCAGGACATCCTCGACCGTGCCTGCGATCTGGTTGAAGGGCCGCTCGGCATTCTCCAGCTTGGCCTGCCCGCGCTTGACGCCGGCAAGGCCGGTTTCCAGCGCCCCGGTCAGCCCGCGGATCGAAGGATCGCCGGCCATGATCTCGATCAGGGGGGCGGCCGATTCGAGTTGCCCGGTGACCTGTCCGACCTGCTCCACCGGAAGGAACAACAGCCCGTTCTTTTCAAAGAACTCGCCTGAACCGAGCGGCGTCACCGCTTCGAAATTCTTCTTGTCGCCCTTGAGCTTCTCCGCCAGCGCTTTACCCGCGGAACCCGCCAGTTCCGGCGTCGGCGCCTCGACCACAGCCAGAATCAGCCGGTCGCGGTCGAACGCCTCTCCGAACTGGTTGTCGCGCTTGCGCCAGTCCAGATCGAGCGAAATCAACGTGTTGATGTCGGTGTTGATGGAGAAGTTATGGGCGGTGTAAAAGCCCGCGCCGATCGCGAGCAGCAACGACAAAACGACAATCAGGGAAGCAAACCGGGTACAGGTTCTAACAATCGCGACAACAATATTGGTCAGCACATCGTTTCTTTCTAAATCTCAGGAAGCCTGGCGGAAACGCCCGCTGTCTAGCGGAGTTCCATGGGTCGATCTAATGTTGTTTTGGTGGCTTTCCGCGAGGTTCAACCAAGGCCCCCAAAACAGTCCAACGGCGTTCCGTGTCGGTATAGACCGCCCGAGGGGGCGAGAAAGTGACGAACAAGTGAGGATGGCGGACGGCCGCAGGCCGGATAATGCCATATTATGATACCTTTTCTCCGCTAACCAAAACCGATGCATCTTTTCTAGCCGCTGATTTTTTGACACAAAGTCCTGTACTTCCATGTGCTTGGGTGGTGGGTACAGGCAGAATCCAGCGATGGTGCGGATATTGCAGTTATCAGGCAGATCCGGCCATCCAAAGGCTTGCCGGTGAATTTGCGAATGAATTTGGTGCAACTTGCGTAATGGGCGTCCCATGGAAGTGTACCTTGCGCAGCCGCGCGGATTTTGCGCCGGCGTCGTGCGTGCGATCGAGATTGTCGAGCGTGCGCTGGAGAAATACGGCCCGCCGGTCTATGTCCGCCACGAGATCGTGCATAACAAATACGTCGTCGAAAGCCTGAAAAACAAGGGTGCGATCTTCGTCGAGGACCTCTCCGAAGTGCCGCCGCTGGCGGTCACCGTGTTCAGCGCCCATGGCGTGGCCCGCAGCGTCGAGGAAGAGGCGGTCGCCCGCGGCCTGCCGGTGCTCAATGCCACCTGCCCGCTGGTCACCAAGGTCCATAATCAAGGCAAGCGGTATATGTCCAAGGGCCGCGCTTTGATCCTGATCGGCCATGCCGGCCACCCCGAGGTCGAGGGAACCATGGGTCAGGTTCCAGGGCCGGTTGTCCTGGTTCAGAACGTCGACGACGTGGCGGGCCTGACCCTACCGGCCGACACCCCGGTGGCCTATATCACCCAGACCACGCTCAGCGTGGACGACACAAAAGACATCATTTCGGCCCTTCAGGCCCGTTTTACAGATATTCAAGGCCCCGACATCCGGGATATCTGCTATGCGACACAGAACCGCCAATCTGCGGTAAGGGACCTGAGTAAGCTGGTGGACGTCATTTTGGTGGTGGGGGCCGCCAATAGTTCCAACTCAAACAGGCTTCGCGAGATCGGCACTGAGGTCGGGGTCGCGAGTTATCTTATTGCCGACGGGCGCGAACTGAACCCTGATTGGCTGAAAGATGCGAAGGCCGTCGGCATCACGGCGGGCGCCTCGGCGCCCGAAGTTTTGGTCGATGACGTGATCGAGGCTTTGAGACGTATCGGACCCGTCAAGGTGTCGGTGCTTCCCGGCCGGGAAGAAAATATCGAATTCCGGCTTCCGGCCGAACTGACTGCGGGCTGATCCACTTCTCTACTAATTCGAGTCCAGAAAGAAACCTTCTCAATGGCAATACCGTTTTTCAAGGAACTGCGTATCGGCGGCTACCTCATCAAGCAGAAGATGCTTGGCCGGAAGCGCTATCCGCTGGTGCTGATGCTGGAGCCGTTGTTCCGCTGTAACCTCGCTTGCGTCGGCTGCGGCAAGATCGACTATCCCGATGCGATCCTCAATCGCCGCATGTCGGCGCAGGAATGCTGGGACGCGGCCGATGAGTGCGGCGCGCCGATGGTGGCGATCCCCGGCGGCGAACCCCTGATCCACAAGGATATCGGCGAGATCGTGCGCGGCCTGGTGGCACGCAAGAAGTTCGTCTCGCTCTGCACCAACGCACTGCTGCTGGAAAAGAAGCTCGACCTGTTCGAGCCCTCGCCCTACCTGTTCTTCTCGGTGCATCTCGACGGCCTCAAGGACCACCACGATAAGGCAGTGTCGCAGAAGGGCGTGTTCGATCGCGCGGTTTCGGCGATCAAGGCCGCGAAGGCCCGCGGCTTCACCGTCAACGTCAACGCCACCATCTTCGACGGCCACGCCGCGGAAGAAATCGCCAAGTTCCTCGACTTCACCACTGAACTCGGTGTCGGCGTCTCGATGTCGCCGGGCTACGCCTATGAGCGCGCGCCCGACCAGGAGCACTTCCTCAACCGCACCAAGACCAAGAAGCTGTTCCGCGACGTCTTCGCGCTCGGCAAGGGCAAGAAGTGGAACTTCATGCATTCCGGCCTGTTCCTCGACTTCCTGGCCGGCAACCAGTCGTACGAATGCACCCCGTGGGGCATGCCGGCGCGCAATATATTCGGCTGGCAGAAGCCCTGCTACCTGCTCGGCGAAGGCTACACCAAGACCTTCAAGGAATTGATGGACACCACCGACTGGGAGACC
>JBBRSX010000039.1:0-44093 GCA_038244925.1 Hyphomicrobiales bacterium
AAAGCCATTGCGCAGGGAAGGCCGGTGCTCTCCGCCAAACCTGTATGCTCGTGTGCGCACTATGATGCATCTATTGCACGCGAGACCGCGGGTGCGGCGCGCACCCGGTCTTCCCTGCGCCCTCTGTTTTCGAGGGCCAAGGTTTCCAGCAAAACTCCGGGCGCATCGCGCCGCGAGAACGCGAAGGTGCGCTTTGCTTTCTCTTCGTCGTCATTCCGGGGCACGTAGCGCGAGCTTTGATGTGCGCTTGCACATCAGAGAATCCATACTCCCGATCGTGGTTATGGATTCCGGGCCTGCGCCAAGCGGCGCATCCCGGAATGACGGAGGAAGCGAAGCTTCGTAGCCCGGATAAGCGTTAGCGCGGACTCCTCTCACAACGCCCCGGATGTCGCTGCGCTCATCCGTGCTACAATTGCCGTGGCTGTTTGAAATTCAAATCAGAACCGCCGCTTAGTTGCCGCGCGGCATATCGGAGATCCGGGCGCAGTCGCGCCGGCCCATCAGGACGCAGTCCTGGGTGCGGCGAAGTTCGGCGATGCTCACTGCGAGCCAGATGCCGATCGCGGTCAGCGCGATCGTGAACGCCAGTGCTGCGATATTGGCGAGCATGCGGTGACGGAAATCGTCGGGCTCGTCGCGCGGCCGTTCGTAGCGGGAGAGGTCGTTGGCTTCCGGCCGGGCATCTCTGGCATCCGGCCGGGTATGGGCCAGGGCGGGGTCGTCGTGCCGGCTCGGCGGGTGGGCCGACGTACGCGGCCGGAATTTGAGCACGACGTGCTCGCCATCCCCTGGTATCGGCCGCTGGGTGGTGGGTTTCAATGGTGCCAGTCCGCGAAAAAGCCTGCAGGCATTTTAGCACGCCGCCGATGCTTCCAACATAAAATGTTGGTGCGCACAAATGCAGTTCTATCCCTCCAGCGTCTCATGGAACCGGCCGTAATCGACCCGCAGCCGGCCGTCCTCGGTGGTGTCGAGGATTTCCGCGTAGCGGTGCCCGATGCGGATATCGGAATGGTCGTAAGATTTGCGGGCTTGGACGGTTTGCGCTGCAACAACGTCGTATCCGGACACTACCACCGCGAGCGAGATGTTGTTGGCTTCGAGTTCTTCGGCGTTGAGGCCATAGAGCGGGCTGGCCTCGTCGATGACGTGAAACAGGGTCCAGCTCAGCGCCAGCGCCGGGCTTTCGTTTCGCGACAGCGGCAGTTCGTAGAACCTCCGAAACGCCTGGCCCTCCTTGCTGACGATATTCTTGAACAGCCACAGCCGGGCGTTGGCGTTGCTGATGATGTTGTGGCGTTCGTTGGCGAGGCGGATCATCAGCGTCGGCTCGCCTTCGTGCCCGGAAATCACCGGGCTGTCGGCGAACAGCAGCCGGGCGCTCGGCCGCGAGAACCGGGCAAACACCAGCCCGGTCATGACCGACATCGAGAAGATGCCGGTGAACAGTTCGACGGTGGCAACGAAATGGCCGTAATGGGTTTGCGGATGCATGTCGCCGTAACCGGCGGTCGAGAGCGTCTCGATGCTGAAATAGAGATAGTCGATATAGGCGCCGCCGGGCACGTTGGAGATCGGCTGGTCGCCGATCCAGTAGAAGAACGCGAAGAAGGCGTTGAAGGCGACGAACACCACGGCGGCGCCGGCGATAAAGCCGGGCCAGGATGCGGTCATGCAGCGATGGCTGAGATCGGTCCAGAAATTGAGGTTGAGGCCCTCGGTGATGAACTCGCGGCCGCCGAGGCGCACCACCCGGGCTTTCGGCGGTCGTTCATTTTGGCTTCTGGCCATGGTTCGGCTCTCTTGCAAGTGATGGGCGGGCATTTAACGGCAGATGCCATCATGTCATAATGGAACCTGTTTCAGAGCGAGTTTTGCCGGTCAAGCCAGAGGATCAAAGTCATGGCCAATACGCGCGACCCCATTCTTAAGCCGGTCCCGATCATGTCATTGCGCCCGACCCAGATGACGGTCGGCATGCGCGAAGTGAAGGAGAAGCGCAAGCGCTGGCGCGAGCACAAGTCGGACAAGAAGCGCGCGGAATTGCTTGGAAAGCATATGATCCCCGTCGTGCACGGGCCCGACGAGCACTATTACGTGGTCGATCACCATCATTTGGCGCGTGCGCTGCATGACGAAGGCGTCAAGAATATCCTGGTGACCGTGATTGGCGATCTCACCATGGTCCAGCGCGACGCGTTCTGGGGCGTGATGGACAACAAGCGCTGGGTCTATCCCTACGACGCCAAGGGCGAACGCCGGCACTTCAAGGATCTGCCGAAATCGGTCGATGACCTCAAGGACGATCCGTTCCGCAGCCTCGCCGGCGAATTGCGCCGCGCCGGCGGGTTCGCCAAGGACACCACGCCGTTCAGCGAATTCCTGTGGGCGGACTTCCTGCGCCGCAAGATGGAGCGCAAGAGCGTCGAAGATAATTTTGCCAAGGCAATCGAGAGAGGCCTTGGCTTCGTCCGAAGCAAGGACGCGATCTATCTGCCGGGCTGGTGCGGTCCGGCGACGGATGATTGAGCGTGCTGGAGGCGACGGTTTATTTCGGCAGCCGTCCCATCAGGTAGAACTCGTCGTTCGGACGCATCGCGGTGACGTTGGCCATCCGGTTCGACAGCGCAAAGAACGCGGCGATCGCCGCGATGTCCCAGATGTCGTCGTCGCTAAAACCGTGGCCGGCGATTTCGGCAAAATCGGCTTCGGAAACCTTGTTGGCCTCCTGGCTCACCTTCATCGCGAAGTCGAGCATGGCGCGCTGCCGCGGCGTGATGTCGGCCTTGCGGTAGTTGACCGCGATCTGGTCGGCGATCTGCGGGTTCTTGGCCCGGATGCGCAAAATCGCGCCATGCGCGATCACGCAGTAATGGCACTGGTTGGCGCTCGAGGTCGCGACCACGATCATCTCGCGCTCGGCCTTGGTCAGGCCGCTGTCCTTCTCCATCAGCGCGTCGTGATAGGCAAAGAACGCGCGGAATTCGTCGGGCCGGTAGGCCAGCGACAGGAACACGTTCGGCACGAAGCCGGACTTTTCCTGCACCGCCAGAATCCGTGTGCGGATATCGTCCGGCAGTTTGTCGATGGGAGGCGTCGAAAATCGTTTGGCAACTGGCTGAGTCATGGAAGGGTCCCGGCTGGCCGCGAGAGGCGGCGATACCGGAAACCATACAGCGATTATTAGCGGTGTGAATACCCGCCTTGAGTCAAGAAATTCGCGCGACGCGGTCTTGTTACCGCAGCGGCTTCTTCAGCAGCGAGAAGCGATCGGGATCGAACCCCAGCGAGGGCTGCAGCATCGGCGCTTCGATCGGCGTCATGATGCGCGCGGCCGGGCGGTCGTTGATGGAGGGATCGTTCGGCACGTCGCGATGCGAGGTGGCGCCGCGCCAGCGTTCCAGCACTGCGCTGACGAAGTGCTGGTCGTGGCCGGCGGCGACCGACGGCACGGTGGCGATAGTGGCCTCGCTGCGCGGCAGCTGGTGCACCGGAACTTCCTTGAAGCGCAGCCGGGTCGGCAGCGCCACGCCTTCGCCGAACGCCAGCACTTCGCGGGTGCCGAGCGAAGGCACGAACGACAGCAGGTTGGCGGCGGCGTCCGAAACCGCCGAGCGCAGCAGCGCCTGGTCGCGGTCGTTGGCAAGGCGCATCGCAAACAGCGTGTTGCACTGGGAGATGATGGTGGCGTCGAGTTCGGCCGGACGCTGGGTGACGAGGCCGAGATAGACGCCGTATTTACGGCCTTCCTTGGCAATGCGTGACACCGCCTTGCGGGTCGGGCCGAAACCGATGTTGCGGTCGGCGGCGGCGTAGCGATGCGCTTCTTCGCAGACGAACAGCAGCGGCGACACGCCGTCGCTCCAGAGCCCGAAATCGAACGCCATGCGGCACAGGACCGAGACCACGGAATCGACGACTTCGGCCGGGAAACCGGCGAGTTGCATGATGGTCATCGGCCGGCCGTTGGCGGGCAGGCGGAACAGGTGGCTGATGACCTCGGCCATGGTGTCGCCGCCGACATTGGCGTTGTCGAACATGAAGGTGTAGCGCGGGTCGTTGCGCACGGTCTCGATGCGCGAGATCAGCTTGTGATAGATGATGCGCGACGAGCGGTTCTCGAGCTTGCCCATGCGCTCGTCGATCAGCGAGATCAGGTCGACCAGGCGGTACGGTACCGGGGTGTCGACGGTATAGCCGACCTGCTTGGGATCGCCGCGCTTCAGTCCGAGCCGATCCGAATTCTGGTACTGGGTATAGAGCCCCTTGGCCATCGGAATGACTTCGGCGAGAATATCGAGCTCTTCGGGCACGCCGGGACGGCCGGCGAACAGCACGTCGACGATTTCCTCGAAGTTGAACAGCCAGAACGGCAGTTTCAGGTTGCGCGGATTGAGCACGATCGCACGATCGCCGAAGCAGCGGCCGTATTCGTTGTGAACATCGAGCAGGAAAACGCGCAGGTTGGGCCGCGCTTTGAGGATCTCGTTGAGCAGCAGCGAAACGCTGGTTGATTTACCGACGCCGGTCGAACCGAGGATCGCGAAATGCTTGGAGAGCATTTCCTCGACGTCGACATAGGCAATGACCGACTTGTCCTGCTGCAGGTTGCCGATATTGATCTGGTCCGACCCGCTCGGCGCGTAAACGGTACGCAGGTCCTGGTTGGTGATCAGGTCGACATTGTCGCCGATGGTCGGATAGTTAGTGACGCCGCGCTGGAATTTGGGACGGTCGTCGCCGAGGATTTCACCGAGCAGGTCAACCGACGCGGTCGCGATATACTGGTCGTTGGCCGGCAAGGTCTCGCAACTGACCTCGGTGATCATGGCGACGATGGTTGAGGCGGCGGCGCAGCGAATGCTGATGAAGCGGCCGACGGTGGCGCGCACTTCCGAGGTTGACAACTGTGGGCCCGTCGCCAAAAGTCCGACCCGGGCAAGCGAGCCGCGCACCGAAATCACACGTCCGAAGGATGTCACTAGGCTAAACCTGGCATGTCGTGAATGGGATCTGGCCCCCATTATGAACAGCCGGACTAGCGAAACGGTTAAACCTGCGGTTTCCCGGATTGGCTAAATCCACGGTATCCTGGTCAGAAATCGTTCTGCAACGTCGTTCCGTCAGCGGTATCGATGCTCAGTTAGGCAGCAAAATCAGCGCTTTCCGCGTTTCCCCGCCCGCACGATGCCGGCATCACCTTAACCATTGATTTACCATCTCGATGGAGAGCGCCGGCCCCGCGACCGTGCACCGATAACTTCAGCACACGCATCGTGAATCGGATCGCTCAGGTATTCCGGTAACGGATTGCTAACCGCAAGTTGTAACCGGCTTTGCACCTGTCTGCGTAAAAGTATCGCCGAGCGCGATCGGCAAACGTGGATTTCGATCTGGCATCCGGTCGCGCTCCAAGCCCGGCGAATGATCCAGCCAACAGACGGCTGGCGGATCACGCGCTTGCAAAGGGAAACCAAGGTGAGCATCGACAGCGGCCATCGATTGCCTGGTCCTGCCAGCCCTGCCGATAAGGCCGGGATGGTCAGGCGGCTGGCCATGTGGTGCGTGCTGGTCGTCGTGGTGATCACGGCCAATATCATGACCTCGGGATGGAGCCTTCGCGAACAGATGCTGTTTGCGTTCGTCGCCATTCTGGCTGCCGCCGTCGGCCTGTTGCTGCGGCGCTATCGTTTGACGGGCCAGAAGCTGGCCGCGGAGCGGCGGCAGCTTGCGATCGCGGTGAACAATATCCCGCAAGGCCTTGTTCTCTATGATGCATCGGCGCGGATCGTCGTCTGCAACGAACCCTATATCGAAATGTTCGGGCTGTCGCCGGAGGTGGCCAAGCAGGGCTGCACCATGCAGCGGCTGATCGGCCACCGGAAGGAAACCGGATCATTTGACGGCGACGTCGACGCGTTCTGCAACGCCATCATCCAAACGGTTTCGCTCGGCAAAGCCACGCGTCAGCTTACCGAAGCGCCGGGCGGCCGGGCGATCGAGATTATCAACCGGCCGCTGAAGGTGGGCGGCTGGGTCGCCACGATCGAAGACATTACCGAGCGCACGCGCGCCGACGAGAAGATCGCGCATCTGGCGCACTACGATGCGCTGACCGACCTGCCGAACCGGCTGCTGTTCCGCCAAAGGCTCGAACAGGCCATGAACGCGATACGGCCGGACGAGCAACTCGCGGTGCTGTACATCGACATCGACGAGTTCAAGAGCATCAACGACGCCCTTGGTCATCCCGTTGGCGATGAGCTTCTGATCGGCATCGCTGACCGCCTGCGCGGCTGCCTTGCGGAGACCGACGTGGCGGCCCGGCTTGGCGGCGACGAGTTCGCCGTGATTCAGACGTCCATCAGGGATCGGTCGGAAACCACGGAGCTCGTCGACAAAATCTATTCCGCGATCAGGCAGCCCTTCGAATGTATCGGCCATCTGATCACCACGGACGCCAGCATCGGCATTGCGCTTGCCCCCTGCGACGGGCTCGACCTCGATCAGTTGCTGAGGAATGCCGACCTCGCGCTGTACGGGGCCAAAGGCGACGGACGGCGGACCTACCGGTTCTTCGAAACCGGCATGGATGCGCGCGCCAGGGCGCGGCGCAGTCTGGAGTTGGAACTGCGGCAGGCGATCAGCGATGGCGACCTCGAGGCCTACTACCAGCCGGTCGTCAATCTCGGTGACGGCAAGGTATCATCCTGCGAGACGCTGTTGCGGTGGCGGCACCCCGAGCGCGGCATGATCTCGCCAGCCGAATTCATTCCGGTCGCTGAGGATACCGGCCTGATCAATCAGATCGGTCACTGGGTGCTCAATACGGCCTGCGCCGAAGCGGCGACCTGGCCGGAAGAGGTTCGCGTCGCGGTCAACGTTTCGCCGGTCCAGTTCAGAAGCCAGACGCTGGCGCTGAATGTCGCCGCGGCGCTCGCGGCGTCCGGCCTTGCCGCCAGCCGGCTCGAGCTCGAGATCACGGAAGCCGTGCTCATTCGCGACGACGAAGCGGCCCTTGACGTGCTGTACCAGTTGCGCAAGCTCGGGGTTCGTATCGCGCTTGACGATTTCGGCACCGGCTATTCGTCGCTCAGCTATTTGCAGCGCTTTCCGTTCGACAAGATCAAGATCGACCGCTCCTTTATCCGCGATCTCGCCGACACCGGGGCCTCATCGTCCATCGTCCAGGCTGTGGTGAATATCGCGGCCGCCAGCGACATGACAACCACGGCAGAGGGCGTCGAAACCGAACAGCAGAAGAATTTGCTCACCTTGCTCGGCTGCACCGAGATGCAGGGTTTTCTGTTCAGCCCGGCGATCCCGGCCGTCGAAATCCGCCGGCTGTTGCTTTCACACCGTGGCATGGCGGTGTCGGCGGCTTAGCCTATCTGGCCGGCTCGAACACATCCGAACTTCCGAGCGTCTCGATCATGTGGTCGATAAACGCCCTGACGCGGCCGGGAACATTGCCGCCGCCGAGATAGACGGCGTGGACCAACTCAAGGTCACCCGGGTTGAACTCCTCCAGCAGCGGCACCAGGGCGCCGGATTGGATGGCGTCGGCGACATGCCAGCGGCCGAGGCGGGCGATGCCTGTGCCTGACAGCACGATCTGCCGCATGGTTTCGCCATTGTTGAGCTGAAGATTGCCGCTGACGGGCTGCTCGACCTCGCGGCGCTTGTGCCTGAACGGCCAGCCGATCCGCGAGCGTTTGAAGTTGAAGGTCAGGCAGTTGTGCTGCGCGAGATCAACGGGCACGAGCGGGGTGCCGTGGCGCTTGAGATAGTCCGGCGAGGCGCAGACCACGCGTCGGCTCTGCGCCAGCTTGCGCGCCTTCAAGGTGCTGTCTGGCAGGTTGCCGACGCGGATCGCGACATCGGCGTTTTCCTCAAGCAGGTTGACCACTTCGTCGGTGAAGCTGAGATCGACGGTCAGGTTCGGATGCGCTGCCAGGAAGCGGCCGATCGACGGCGCCACGAAGGATGTGCCGAGCGGCACCGAGGCGTTGACGCGGATGCGGCCGCGCGCCGAACCGGTCGCGACCGCCTGATCCGCCTCGTTCAGGTCCTGCAGGATGCGCTCGGCCGCGCGATGATAGACGGCGCCTTCTTCGGTCAGCGTCAGCGCCCGCGTGGTTCGCGCCAGCAGCCGGACGCCGAGGCGCTCTTCCAGCCGGCCGATCAGCTTGCTCACGGCCGATGGCGTGAGATCGAGGCTGCGCGCGGCGGCGGAGAAGCTGGACTTCTCGACCACCCGCGCGAACACTTCCATCTCGCCCGACCGCTCCATCAGGACCCGCGACATTCATGCCCCCAGTTCACAGGTGATATGAACCATATGGAAATAGTTCCTGGCCGGGCAAGCCCTAGATATTGGCAATAACGATTGATATCGAAGGGGTTTGCCATGGACATGCGGTTGAACGGAAAGCGCGCGCTGGTCACGGGTGCTACGGCCGGGATCGGCCTTGAAATCGCGCGGAAACTGGCGGCCGAGGGAGCCAAAGTGATCGTCACCGGCCGCGATCGCGCGAAGCTCGATGCTGCGATTGCGGACTTGCGCGCGTCCGGCGCCAAGGACGTTTCCGGAATCGCGGCGGACGCGGCCACGGAAGCCGGGGCGGCGGCGATCCTGAAAGCACAGCCGCAGGTCGACATCCTCGTCAACAATCTCGGCATCTACGAGAGCAAGGGCTTTACCGAGACCAGCGACGACGACTGGCGCCGCTTTTTCGAGGTCAACGTGATGAGCGGGGTCCGCCTCGCGCGAAACTATATGCCCGCGATGCTGAAGCAGAACTGGGGCCGGATCATTTTCATCTCCAGCGAATCCGGGATCATGATTCCCAGCGACATGATCCATTACGGCATGACCAAGAGCGCGCAGCTCTCGATCTCGCGCGGCCTCGCCGGGCTGACCAAGGGAACGCGCGTCACCGTCAATTCCGTGATGCCCGGACCGACGCGCTCGGAAGGCATCGTCGACTTCCTGCGTTCGGTGTCGAGCAACCCGGAAGCGCCGGCCGCTGAAATCGAGGCCGAATTTTTCGCCAAAAGCCGGTCGTCTTCACTGCTTCAGCGCATGATCGAGGCCGAGGAGGTCGCCAACATGGTGACCTATCTCGCCAGTCCGTTGTCGTCAGCGACCAATGGCGCCGCGTTGCGGGCCGAGGGCGGCCTGATTCCGACCATCGCCTGAACATCGTCGCGGGCGGCGGCTCGGCCGCCCGCGCGAAGGCCGCGCTTTACTGTACCTTGATGTTCGCTTCCTTGAGCACCGGCTCCCACTTCGCCGCCTCTGCGCGCATGAAGGCGTCGAACGCGGCCGGCGAATTGCCGACCGGGGTGGCACCCATCTTTTCCAGCGCGGTCAGCACCACCGGGTCCTTCAAGGCGGTTGCGAGGTCGGCGTTGATCCTGGCGACGAGGTCGGGCGCCATGCCGGCGGGGCCCAAAAATCCCCACCAGACCGAGGCGTCGTAACCGGGCAGGCCGGATTCCGCGACCGTCGGCACATCCGGCAACGCCTTCGAACGCGCGGCCGTGGTGACGGCAAGGGCGCGCACTGAGCCACCGTCGAGCTGGCCGACGACTTCGGGCAGTGGATTGACGCTCATCGGAATTTCGCCGGCGATCACGGCAGTGAGGGCGGGTGCGCCGCCCTTGTAGGGGATCGCGAGGATCTTGGTCTTGGCCATGTAGTTCAGGAGTTCGCCGGCCAGATGCGCCGAGGTACCGTTGCCGGACATGCCGTAGGACAGGGCTTCGGGTTTCGCGCGCGCGGTCGCCAGCAACTCGCCAAGGTTCTTCACCGGATTGCTCTTGGAAACCACGATCGCGAGCGGCGAGGCGGCGACTTCGCTGATCGCCGTAAAATCCTTGAAGGTGTCGTAGGGCAGTTTTGGATAGAAGAACTGGTTCAATGGATGACCGCTCGCCACCAGGATCAGCGTGTAGCCATCGGGCGGCGATTGCGTCAGCGCCTGGGAAGCGATGATCCCGCCGGCGCCCGGACGGTTCTCGATCACGGGCTGCTGCCCCCAGGTTTTTGACAGCGACTGCCCGAGCGTGCGCGCCAGCACGTCGACGGCGCCGCCGGCGGCATAGGGCACCAGGATGCGAACCGGTTTGGTCGGAAATGTTTCGGCATTGGCGGTGCTGCCCGCCAGGGAAATGATCACTGCGGCAATCAGGCTGCGGATGGTTTTGCCTTCATGGGACATGCGGAAAAATCCTTCGTTGTCAGACATATGAATCAGGATGTTCAGGCGTCGCATTGGACGCGCAGATGTTCGAAAAGCTACTCTGCGGCCGACGTCACCGCGCCGCGCAGTCCGGCGCGGGTGATCGCGGCATTGACCAGTCCTTCAGACTTCACCTCGTTGGTGAACTGTCGCAAGAATGGCATTGCCTGATCGCGCCCCTTGGGAATCGCGACGGCAAAGTGTTCGACACCCCAGCGGCCGTCGAGCACTTTCGATCCCGCCACCTTCTCAGACATTTCGAACAGCGAGGCCTTGTTGGTAGCGTAAGCGTCGAGCTTGCCGGCCGACAGCATCTCGATCCCGGCATCGAAATTGATCACCCGAACCACTTCGGCGTGCTTGAAGTCGCGCGAAAGCGTGGCGTCGGAAGAACTGCCCGCCGTCACGCCGACGCGAAGGCCGGCGGTATCGACATCGGCCACGTTAGCCAGCGCCGCCCCCTTCGGGACGAGGTAGCCGAGTTCGACGTCCATGAACGCAGGGCCAAAATCCATGTCCTTTGCCCGCGAGGCCGACGAGCTGTTGGTAAAGGCGACGTCGGCGGCACCACTCTTGATCGCGGCGAGGACGTCGGCGTTCTTGGCAAACACGACCGGCTCGTAGGGGACGCCGAGCCGCTTTGCGAGTTCCTTGCCGAGATCGTAGCCGACGCCGCGCGGCCCGCCCGACTTTGGATCCGGCAGGATCGACGTCGGGGTACCGGTATAGAGTGCGGCCTTCAGCACGCCGGATGGCGCCAGAACCGCGCGCGGCTCCGGTTCGGCGGCGACAGCGGGGCCGGCGCCGCGCCAAGCCAGCGCGCCCGCCATGAGCAGCAACGCAACTAAAATACGGCGCATTCGGTAGCTCTCCCTCGTCGTTCCAGACCCGATCTCGGCGATGAAATTGCCCGTCGCGATATTTGTTGACCGGACCTGATATTTTGTACAATCGTACAAAACGAGGGAGAGGAAAGCAAATCCGATGACGCGAAATCCCAATATGCGGGAAGCGATCCTGAGTGCGGCGGAACTGCTGTTCTCGACGCGCGGCTTCAACGCCGTATCGATCCGCGACATCGCGCTGGAGGCGGGCGCCAACCCCGGCAGCATCACCTATCACTTCAAGAGCAAGGACGGCTTGCTGCTGGAAATCTACAAGCGGCATTGCGCGCCGATGAACAAGCGCCGCATCGAGCTTTTGGTCGCCGCCACCCGGGTGCGCGACGGACAGGACCGGCTGGAGGCAATCGTGCGCGCCTATGTGCAGCCGGCGTTTTCCTCGAGCAGCGATCTCGCCGGCGGCGGGGCGCGGTTCACCCGGCTTCGGGCGGTGATGTCTGCGGAAGGCAATGCCGTGGTCGGCCGGATCATTGCGGAAATCTTCGACGACACCACCCACGCGTTTATCGAAGCCATTGATCAGAGCTTGGAACAAAGCCTGCCGCATCTGCCGCGCAAGGCGATCGTCTGGCGCTCCCAGTTCCTGCTCGGCGCGCTGTATTACACCCTCGTCAATCCTGAGCGGGTGACGCGCCTGTCGCGCGGCGAAGCCGACGGCGCCGACATGGCGGAGGCGATCGAGCAGCTTGTCGCGGCGACGGTGGCATCGCTGCAGGCGCCCGATGTCAATGACCTGCCGGGGCCTGCGGAAGCAGCACCGCGTCAGGCGCCGCTCGAAAAGCGCGTCGTCCGAACCCGCAAGAAAACTCCAGCCGCCTGATGGATCGAGGCCCGAAATGAAGCGACGTGAATTCATCACCGGCGTTGCCGGTCTCGGAGCCGCTGCGGTGCTCGACCTGACATCGTCCGCGCGCGGGGAAGAGGCGCGGCAAATTCCTGCCATCGCCGGTCCGGACCCGAATACAAGGACGCCGGCCTTCAAGGCGCCGGCGGGGGCGATCGACACCCATTGTCACATCTTCGGCCCCGCTGCGGAGTTTCCGTTCTCGCCGACGCGCCCTTACACGCCGCCCGATGCGCCGCTGCCGATGTTTCGTGCCCTGCACGAAAAAATCGGTGTCGAGCGCGCGGTCATCGTCAACGCGACACTGCACGGGCTCGACAACCGCGTCGTCACTGACGCAATTGCCAAAAGCGCCGGCAAATATCGCGGCATTGCCAATATCAGCGACGCGATGTCGGATGCCGATCTCGCGGCGCTCGACAAGGCAGGGATTCGCGGCTGCCGCTTTGCTTTCCTCAAACGATTGGGCGGCGTCGGCGACATGGGCGTGTTCAAGCGCCTCACCGAGCGCGCGGCCGCGATCGGCTGGCACATCGATATCTACCTGGAAGCGGGAACGATCCGGGAGTTCACGCCGATTCTGAAAGCGTTACCGACCACCTATGTGATCGACCACATGGGTACGATCAATGCCGGCAAAAGTCTTGACGATCCCGAGTTCAAGGCACTTCTGGATCTGCAAAGCAGCGACGAGAAATGCTGGGTCAAGATCACCGGCCTCGAGCGCGCCTCGGCCGCCGGCCCGCCGTTCCACGATTCCGTCCCGTTCGCAAAGCGCCTGATCGAAAATTCGCCTGATAGGGTGATCTGGGGAACGGACTGGCCGCACCCGAACGTGAAGATCATGCCGAACGACGGCGATCTCGTTGATCTCGTCCCGCTCTATGCGCCCGACGCCGCGATCCAGCGCAAGCTCATGGTCGGCAACCCCGAGCGGCTGTTCCGCTTTGCGGCGGCGTAACGAAACCAATCAACAGAAGGCAACATGCAGAAGCCAACCATTCCCGGTCCCGATCCGGATACGCGAACGCCGAAATTCAAGCTTCCGCCGCTGGCGTGCGACGCGCATACGCACATCTTCGGACCCGGCGACAAATATCCGTATGCGGCGGGGCGGCCCTATACGCCGCCCGATGCGCCGCTGGAAGATTTTCAGGCCTTGCACCGGAAGCTAGGAATCGGCCGCGCTGTCATCGTCAATGCCAGCGTGCACGGCACCGACAACCGGGTAGCGCTGGACGCCATCGCCGTCAGCAACGGCACCTTTCGCGCCGTCGCCAATGTCGACGACAGCATTACCGAACGTGGGCTGCGCGAACTGCACGAGGGCGGTTTTCGCGGCTGCCGCTTCAACTTCGTGCGCCACCTCGGCGGCGTGCCTGACATGGCGGTGTTCCACCGCATCGTCGCGATGGTCGCGCCGCTCAACTGGCATATTGACCTGCATTTCGATGCGATCGATCTGCCCGAATATGCCGCGATGCTGGAAAAGCTGCCGGTGCGCTACACCATCGATCACATCGGGCGGGTCAAGGCCGCTGACGGGTTCGATCAATTGCCGTTCCGGACGCTGATCGAGCTGATGAGGCGCGACGAGAAATGCTGGGTCAAGGTATGTGGCTGCGAGCGGGTGTCGTCGGGCGGGCCGCCGTTTCACGACGCGGTGCCGTTCGCGCGCCGCATCGTTGAGACGGCGCCGGACCGGGTGATCTGGGGAACCGACTGGCCGCATCCCAATGTCAAGGCGATGCCGAACGACGGCGACCTGGTCGACCTGATTCCGCTGTTCGCGCCGGAGCCGGAGCTGCAGCAAAAGATCCTGGTCGACAATCCCGCGCGGCTGTTCGAGTTCTGACGGAGGCGAGACCGATGGCGCACAGACCTGACGGATCCATGTTGAGCGCGCGCTACGCTTCGATCGTGGCGGCGATTCTCATGGCCGCGGCACTGTTAGTGCCGCAACTCGTTCACGCGCAGAATTATCCGACCCGGCCGGTGCGACTGATCCTGCCGTTCGGCCCCGGCGGCGTGGCCGACGTCACGGCCCGGATCGTCACCGAAAAACTCGGCGAAAAGCTCGGGCAGCGCTTCATCATCGAGAACATGCCGGGGGCGGGCGGCATCAACGCCGCGCGCGCCGTGCTGTCGTCGCCGCCTGACGGCTACACGCTGGCGCTGCTGAGCAACGGCACCGCGATTTCGGTGTCGCTGTTCAAGAGCCTCAACTTCAATCCGGTGATCGATTTCGTGCCGGTGTCGAGCATGGGTTACTTCGACTTCATCTTCGTCACCAAGGCCGGCTCTCCCTACGGCACGCTGGCGGACTTCATCAAGGCGGCCAAGGCAAAACCCGGCGAGCTCAATGTCGGCACCATCAATGTCGGTTCGACGCAGAACCTCTCCGCCCAGTTGTTCAAGTCGACCGCCGGCGTCGATGTCACCATTATCCCGTTCCGCAGTTCGCCGGATGTCCTGATCGCGCTGCTGCGCGGCGATATCCAGATGGCGGTTGAGAATTACACCGCGGTGCAATCGCATGTCGCGGACAAGGCCGTCGCCGCGGTGTCGTCCTCGGGATCGGTTCGCACCAGCTTCATGCCTGACGTGCCGACCGTGAAGGAAGCCGGCGGCGGCAATTTCGAGGCGCGCTCGTGGAATGCGATCTTCGCGCCCAAGGGTACCCCGCCGGAGGTGATCAAGACGCTGAACGCCGCGCTGCGCGAGGTGCTCGACATGCCCGACCTTAAAAAGCGCGCGCTTGAGCTTGGTATCGAAGCCAAGGCCAGTTCGCCCGAGGAAATCCTTGGAAGGCTCAAGGACGATATCGACAAGTGGGCCGTAGTGATCGAGCGCGCAGGAATTGCAAAGCAGTAGTTGCGCAGGCGGCTGCTTCCGAAGGATCAAGCAACAACAGAAAAAGGAAATCCACGCATGAGCAAGACCGGCCTTGTGGTCACGGCGCATCCCGGCGACTTCGTCTGGCGCGCGGGCGGCGCCATCGCGCTGCATGCGAAGAAGGGCTATCGCATCAAGATCGCCTGCCTGTCGTTCGGCGAGCGCGGCGAAAGCCAGTTCGCCTGGAAAGAATCCGGCGCGACGCTGGAGAAGGTCAAGGCTGGCCGCCGCGACGAGGCGCAGCGCGCGGCCGAGATGCTCGGCGCGGAGATCGAATTCTTCGACGCCGGCGACTACCCGCTGCGGCTGACGGAGGCGCAATTCGACCGCATGGTCGACATCTACCGCGAACTCAATCCGTCCTTCGTGCTGACCCACGCGCTGGAAGATCCCTATAACTTCGATCATCCCAACGCCGCGCACTTCGCTCAGGAAACAAGGGTGGTGGCGCAGGCGATGGGCCATAAGCCCGGCGCCAAATACACCTATGCCGCGCCGCCGGTGTTTTTGTTCGAGCCGCACCAGCCCGAGCAATGCAATTTCAAGCCGCAGGTGATCCTCAACATCGACGAGGTCTGGGATCTCAAGCGCAAGACGTTTGAAATTCTCGCCGCCCAAAAGCATTTGTGGGCCTATTATGAGCGGGTCGCGCTGCAGCGCGGCGTGCAGGGCGGCCGCAATTCCGGCAAGGCCATGACCTATGGCGAGGCCTATCAGCGGTTGTTCCCGATGGCGGTGGAGGAACTGGCATGACGATGCGCCTGCGGAGCCTGCTCGGCGATTATCCGGGAACGGCGGCGCTGAAGAACGGAACGACCAAGTCCGATACGATCGCGTTCGACTTCGCCGACTATTCGCCGGCGCATAAAGGCTTCAAGCCGATGGTCCGCGAGGGGGCGTTCGACGTCTCGGAACTGGCCATCGTCACTTTTCTGATGGCAAAAAGCTTTGGCAAGCCGATGGTGCTGCTGCCCAGCGTGGTGGTGGCGCGGCCGCAGCACGGCCATGCGCTTTACAATGCCAGGCATGGCGTGATGAAACCTGCCGACCTCAACGGCAAGCGCGTCGGCATCCGCTCCTTCACGACCACGACCGGCGCCTGGCTGCGCGGCATCCTTGCTAACGACTGCGGCGTCGATCTCGATTCGATCGACTGGGTCACATTCGAGGAGGCCCATGTCGCCGAATTCCGCGACACCACCAAGCGGGCGCCCGCCGGCAAGCAGGTCGTTCAGACGCTGATCGACGGCGAACTCGATGCGGTGCTCGGCGAAAAGGTCGAGCACCCCGATTTGAAGCCGTTATTCGCCGATGTTGCTGCCGAGGAGAAGGCCTGGTTCGCCAAGCAGAACGTGATGCCGATCAACCATATGGTGGTGGTGAGCCAGACGTTGTCGGATACCCATCCCGAAGCCGTGCGGGAAGTTCAGCGTATGCTGGCGGCATCCGCGGCGGCTTCGTCGGCCGCGCCAAAATTCAGCGCCGAGGAGATGCGGCGTTCGCTGGAATTGATCATCCATTATTGTGCGCAGCAGAAGCTTGTTCCGCGCAAGTTTACAGTAGACGAACTGTTCGATGACGTCACGCGCGCGCTGATCTAGAGGATGGATATGATGACCCCGGAGCCGATCTTCGATCTCGCCCATCTCGGCCACATGGAAATGCTGACCGGAAGCCGGACGAGAGCCTGAAATTCTTTGTCGACGTCATGGGCATGACGGTTTCCGGCCAGAAGGGCGAGTCGGTCTATCTGCGCGGCTGGGACGACTATGAGCGCTATTCGCTGAAGCTGACGGCGTCGAAGACGTCGGGCATGGAGCACATGGCGTTGCGCGCGCGCAGCCAGCAGGCGCTGGAGCGCCGCGTCGCCGCGCTGAAGGGATCCGGTTTCGACATCGGCTGGATCGACGGCGACATGGGGCAGGGGCCGACATTTCGCTGCAGGGATCCCGACGGCCATATCGTCGAACTCTATTACGAGACCGAATGGTATCAGGCGCCGCCCGAACTCAAGCCGGCGCTGAAGAATCAGGCGCAGCGGTTTCCCGCGCGCGGCGTGAATGTACGGCGGCTCGATCATCTCAACTGCCTCGCCGTCGACATCAAGGCCAACCGGCTTTTCTTCGAGAACTATCTCGGCTTGCGGACCACCGAGCAGATCGTGCTCAACGACGGTTCGGAAGCCGCGATGTGGATGACGATGTCGAACAAGTCCTACGACTTCGCCTATACCCGCGACCACTACGGCAAGATGGGTCGTTTCCATCACGTCACCTACGCGCTCGACAGCCGCGAGGAAATTCTGCGCGCCGCCGATATCTTTCTGGAGAACGGCGTCTACATCGAGACCGGCCCGCACAAGCACGCGATCCAGCAGACCTTCTTTCTCTATGTCTGGGAGCCCGGCGGCAACCGCGTCGAAGTCGCCAATGCCGGCGCGCGGCTGATCCTGGCGCCGGACTGGAAGCCGATCGTCTGGACCGAGGAGGAGCGCAAGAAGGGCCAGGCCTGGGGGCTGAAGACGATCGAGTCGTTTCACACCCACGGCACGCCGCCGGTTGCGGGGTGACGCCATCGGCCCGGGAATTGTGCTATCGGTGCTCACTTAACCGCCGTTTTGCGGGCGCGTGGAGCCGCTGTTGCCAAACATCTGGGCGCGAAAATCCACAGCCGATCTGCTGCAGAAGGCCGCGCCGGCGGCCGGCGACGGCGAGACCCACTCCCTGAAGCGTTCTCTGTCTGCGCTCGATCTCGTGATCCTCGGCATCGGCGGCGTGATCGGGGCGGGCATCTTCATCCTGACCGGGCAGGCCGCGGCGACCAATGCGGGACCGGCCGTGACGCTGTCGTTTCTGCTCGGCGCGGTGGCCTGCGCGCTCGCGGGCCTGTGTTACGCCGAAATGGCCTCGGCGGTTCCGGTCAGCGGCAGTGCGTACACCTATGCCTACGCGACGCTGGGCGAACTGGTCGCGTGGATCATCGGCTGGGATCTGATCCTCGAATACGCGGTCGCCGCGGTTGCGGTGGCGGTCGGATGGTCCGCCTGTCGTCAGCTTCGCCAGGGATTTCGGCATCGACCTGCCGCCGCGGCCGGTTTCCGCGCCCTTTGCCTATGATTCCAATACCGGTGCATGGTCGTCGACCGGAGCGGTGTTCAACCTGCCGGCCATGCTCGTCATCGTGATGGTTACGGCCTTGCTGGTGGTGGGCATCCGCGAGACCGCGCGATTCAACAGCTTGATCGTCGCGGTGAAGTTGCTCGTGATCTTCCTCTTGATCGGCTGCGCCGCCTCGGCGGTGACGACAGCGAACTGGGTGACCGGCGCGTTCGGCTGGTCCGGCGTGGTTCGCGGCGCGGCGATGGTGTTCTTTGCCTATGTCGGTTTCGATGCGGTCTCGACCGCGGCGCAGGAAGCGAGGAAGCCGGAACGCGACATGCCGATCGGCGTCCTCGGCTCGCTCGTGGTTTGCGCCGTGCTCTATGTCGCCGTGGCCTTCGTGCTCACCGGGATCGTGCCCTTCGACCGGCTGAACGTTGCCGATCCGATCGCGGTGGGCATCGATGCCATCGGGGTCGGCTGGCTCGCGCCGCTGATCAAGCTCGGGATCGTGTTCGGGCTGACGTCGGTCATCCTGGTTACGTTGCTCGGGCAACTCCGGAGTTTTCGCGCAATGGCCCATGACGGATTGCTGCCGCCGGCCCTGGCATTGTTCGCACCGCGTCCGACCGGGCGCTTGCAGACCCGGGAGGCGCTTGGTCGGACACTCGCAAGCGCTTCGCAGTGTGCGACGACGACATCATCGACAGTGTCCGACGACCTTGCCGCCAATCTGGTCGGTCGAGCTGATCGATTCGCAGGCGATTTGTGCTGACCTTGAGTTCACTTCGGCTTCCTATTGCGTAAAGAAGAGAACCGCCGCGATCGCGCCCGATAGTCCTACCGCAGATACCATCGCTGCGGTCGACAGCACCCCCATCGTCCTGAGAGCTACGGCGAAAAGCATGATGATGGGTGCTGCGGTGAGCAGGCCGATTTGCGCGTCGCTCATGACCTGATTCCCTGTTTCCCGGATCCATGCGTAGCGGGCCTGGTTGCCGCCGACTTTGTGCCCGCGCAAACAGTCTGATCAATCTCTCCGAGTTTGTCCGGGAGCAAAGTCCGGAGTTCGTCTTGCCGATATCGATTCGGGTCGAGGCGGGATTTCGGAGCGCGGATGTCGGCGGAAGATTGCGGGAGAGGCGAGGGTGGTTGGGGCGCGCTCGAAGAGCTCCCGGGCGACCCGATGATCTGGGTACTCATTTTCAGCGAGTTGGCGGCCTTCGGTCTTTTTTTGGGGGCATTCGCCGTCGCTCGCGCCGTCAACCCTGCCGTCTTCGCGGCCGGGCAGGCGGCACTCGACGCCCGGCTTGCGGCACTGAACACAATCGTGCTGGTGACGAGCGGCTGGGCCGCGGCGCGAGCGGCTGCCGCGGCGCGCGCGCAGGCGGCGCGGACCTGCCGCCGCTGGCTATTGGTCGCGGTGGCGCTCGGCGCCACGTTCGTCGCCATCAAGCTTCTTGAATATGCGACCGAGATCGCCGCCGGCGCCGGTCTCGAAACAAGTTCTTTCTTCACCCTCTACTTCCTCCTGACCGGGTTCCACCTCCTGCATGTGTGTCTCGGCATGGTGATACTGGCGGTGGTCTGGCGACGTGCCGATCCGGCCAGCGTCGAGACCGGGACGTCCTTCTGGCACATGGTCGATCTGGTCTGGATCATGATGTTCCCGATCATCTATCTAGCGCGCGGAGATGATCGCCCGCCATCGCCTGGATGCGACCCTGTTTATCCTGGTCTGCCTGGCACTTGCGACTCTGGGAGCCAGCTGGATCCTGCCGCCAACGCTGCTCGGCAACGCCGTTCTGCTCGGGCTTGCCGTGCTGAAAGGGCAACGGATCCTGCTCGATTACCTCGGCCTTCGCACCGCGCTCCCGATCTGGCGTGGCCTGGTCGGCGCCTGGGTGCTTGCCGTGGCTTCCTTTGCCTGGCTCGCCTCAGCTGCGGCGCTGCTGAGATGATCCGCGCCGGGATCACCGCCGTACTTGCTCCAGCACAAAGAACCACGCGGGACCGTCACATAGATTGCCACGAATCTCGCATCAATCACTTAACGAGAAAGGATGGGTGATGGCTGAACGCCTCACAAAATCGGCGGCTCGAAATGTCTTCTACGGCGGATCGGCCTTCTTCTTCGCGATCTTTTTGGGCCTGACGGCGCACAGCCACTACTACATGGTCAACACGTCGACCGATCAGTCCACGCTGACCGCCGGCGTCGCCCGCGGCAAGCGCGTCTGGGAGAGGAACGCCTGCGTCAACTGTCACACCATTCTCGGCGAAGGCGCCTATTTCGCGCCGGAGGTCGGCAACGTGTGGGACCGCTGGGGCGGCAAGGAAGACCCCGCGACGGCGCGCGACATCCTGAAGGCGTGGATGCAGGCGCAGCCGTCCGGCGTGCCGGGCCGGCGGCAGATGCCGCAGTTCAACCTCACCGACCAGGAACTCAACGATCTCGCCGATTTCCTGGAATGGACCAACAGCATCAAGCGCCAGAACTGGCCGCCCAACAAGGCTGGCTGAGTAGCCGCCCAGCAGCTTCCATTCAAACAGAAAGTCGATGATGAAATACCAGACCCAGAAAGTCGCGATGCTGTACTTCTACGGCGCGCTGACGCTCTTCCTTGCCCAGGTCCTGTTCGGAGTCCTGGCCGGCACCATCTATGTGCTTCCGAACACGCTGTCCGTCATCCTGCCGTTCAACATCGTCAGGATGATCCATACCAACGCGCTGATCGTGTGGTCGCTGATCGGTTTCATGGGCGCGACCTACTTTCTGCTGCCGGAAGAAACGGAAAGCGAAATATTCAGCCCGTTGCTGGCCAAGATCCAGTTCTGGCTGTTTTTCGGCGCCGCCGGCGTCGCCGTCGTCGGCTACCTCTTCCATTACCATGAAGGGCGGGAATTTCTCGAACAGCCGTTCCCGATCAAGATCGGCATCGTCATCGTCTGCCTGATGTTCCTGTTCAACGTCACGATGACGGCGCTCAGGGGACGCAAGACCACCGTCACGAACATCCTGCTGTTCGGGCTGTGGGGCGTCGCGATCTTCTTCCTGTTTGCTTTCTACAACCCGGCCAATCTCGCCGTGGACAAGATGTACTGGTGGTACGTCGTCCATCTGTGGGTCGAGGGTGTCTGGGAGCTGATCATGGCTTCCATATTGGCCTTCCTGATGATCAAGCTCAACGGAATCGATCGGGAAGTGGTCGAGAAGTGGCTCTACGTCATCATCGGCCTGGCGCTGTTCTCTGGCATCCTCGGTACCGGCCATCACTTCTACTGGATCGGGGCTCCCGGCTACTGGCAGTGGATCGGGTCGCTGTTCTCGACGCTCGAGGTCGCGCCGTTCTTCACCATGGTGATCTTCACCATCCAGATGACGTGGAAGGCGGGCCGCAAGCATCCCAACCGCGCCGCGCTGTTGTGGTCGGTGGGCTGCTCCGTGATGGCGTTCCTCGGCGCCGGCGTGTGGGGCTTCCTGCACACGCTGTCCTCGGTGAACTACTACACGCACGGCACCCAGGTGACGGCGGCGCACGGGCATCTGGCGTTCTTCGGCGCCTACGTGATGCTGAACCTTGCCGTGATGGCTTACGCGATCCCGCAACTGCGGCAACGCGCGCCCTACAACCAGTGGCTCAGCATGGCGAGTTTCTGGATCATGTGCACCGCGATGACGACGATGACCTTCGCGCTGACCTTTGCCGGCGTGATCCAGGTCCATCTCCAGCGCGTTCTCGGCCAGAACTACATGGAAGTGCAGGACCAGCTTGCGGTGTTCTACTGGGTCCGGCTCGGTTCAGGCGTCTTTGTGGCGATCTCCGCGCTGATGTTCGTGTGGGCGGTGCTGGTGCCGGGACGGGCGAAGCAACCTGTTCTGCCGGGCGCCTTGCAACCAGCAGAATAGCGGGGAATGGCGGCCGTCCAGCGCCGGCCGCCATTTCCTCTTTTGGGAGAGACTTCATGAAATCCGCACTTCACGCCATCGACGCCAAGAAGCGCGATATTCCTGCTTACGTTCCCAGCGGCCGCGAGTGTGCGCTGTTCGAGCAGGCGTGGCGGCACCGCCTTCCGGTCCTGCTCAAGGGGCCGACCGGCTGCGGCAAGACGCGTTTCGTCGCTCACATGGCGGCGCGACTCGAACTGCCGCTGCATACGGTGGCCTGTCACGACGATCTCACCGCGGCCGACCTTACCGGACGCCACCTTCTCAAAGGCGGCGACACGGTGTGGACCGACGGCCCGCTCACCCGCGCCGTGCGGGAAGGCGGCATCTGCTATCTCGACGAGGTGGTGGAGGCCCGCAAGGACGTCACCGTGGTGCTGCATCCGCTGACGGACGACCGCCGGATTCTGCCGCTCGAGCGAACCGGCGAGGAACTCGTCGCACCTCCGGGCTTCATGCTGGTGGTGTCCTACAATCCCGGCTACCAAAACCTGCTCAAGGCGTTGAAGCCTTCCACGCGTCAGCGCTTTGTCGCCATCGAGTTCGACTTCCTGCCGCCGGAGCAGGAGACCGCCGTGGTCGCTGCGGAAAGCGGTCTTGCGCCCGATCGGGCGCGCGCGCTGGTCGATCTGGCGGGGCGTCTGCGGGCGCTCAAGGGCCACGACCTGGAGGAAGGCGTCTCGACCCGCCTCATCGTCTATTGTGCGACGCTGATCGGGGCGGGCGTGCCGCTGCAGGACGCCGTTCTGGCCAGCATGATCGAGCCGCTCACGGACGACGCCGACGTGAAGCTGGCGCTGATCGAAGTCGCCCGTTCCGTCATCGGGTGAGGTCGGACGATGCTGAATTTCCTCGAACTGGAGGAGACGGTCGGACGCGCCTGGCACCGTCTGGTCGGCGCGACCGCGAGTTATCCGTTTCATCCGGAGCACGCCGTGTCGCTCGGCGAAGTTCAGGCGCAGATCGCCGTGATGTTCCGTGCGCTCGGCGGCGAGCCCGGTGTCGCGATCGCGGGTGCGAATGCCCGCAAGTCGGGCCATCGGCTGGGCTGGCGGCAGCGCATCGGGCTTGGCGACGAAAGTCTCGATCATCCGGCGCGCGACGCGGCAACAGTGTTCCTGCCGGACCGCATCGGCATCTTCCCGGACCGCGATCTCAACGTTTCGCTCTATCGCTGGCTGGCCGCCTGGTTTGCGACCGTGCCGGCCACCGCGATCGGGGAACCCGATCCGCTGCGGCGTGATCTCTTGACGCTGCGTCGCGCGCGCGAAACCGCCGCGGCGGTGCTGGCTCGATTTCCCGGCCTTGCAGGTCCCTATGCGCGACTGACGGAAGCGATGGCAACTGCGCGGCCGCAACGCCCGCTCCCCGGCATCGAGCGCGAAGTCGAAGGGATCGTGCTCGCGCTGTTGAATAGCGCAACACCACGCGGCGGCCCGCTGTGGGCCGCCATGGCCGGAGAAATCGCACTGCCGGAACGTGCACCGGCCGGATACCGGCCGATGCTGCCGTGTCCGCTCTGGGGCGATTGCCGGATCCGCGAAGCCGGTCCCGCGCGGCAGGACGATGAGGATATTCTCTCGCACAGCCCGGACTCCACCCAACCGGATGCACGCAAGCGTTTCGCCACCCGCGAGCAGGACGACGGAGGCAAAGGACGCGATCCGTTCATCCTCAATCGGTTCGAGAAAATCCTCGCGATGGCGGAGATGGTCAATGTCGACCGGCCCGCTGACGACGGCGAGGACGAGGATGCCCGGAAGGCAGCCGACGATCTGGAAGAACTTGCGATCGGTCGCCGCAGCGGCAAGCCGGCGACCAAGCTGAAGTTCGATCTCGACCTGCCTCCGGACGCGGTCGATGCCACGCCGCTCGAAAGCGGGCGGCTTTATCCGGAGTGGGACTATCGCAAGGGGGCGTATCTGCAGGATCATTGCCGCGTGCTGGCAGCGGAGGCGCCCGAAACCGGCGAAGATTGGGCTCCGGACGACAGCACGCGCCGGCTAATCCGGCAGGTCCGGCGCCGGTTCGAAGCGCTGCGCCCGCGTCATGAACTGCTGAGGGCCCAGCCCGACGGGCACGATCTCGATCTCGATGCCATCGTCCGGTCCCGCTGCGATCTGCGGGCGGGCAGCGGCGGCAGCGACCGCGTCCATGTCGCGATGCGGCCACAAGGCCACGATCTCGCCGTCACGCTGCTGGTCGACGTCTCACTCTCCACCGACGCCTGGGTCGATGGCTACCGGGTTCTCGACGTCGAGAAGCAAGCCCTGCTGGTTCTCGCCCACGGACTGTCGGCCTGCGGCGACCACCACAGCATCCTTACCTTCACATCGCGTCGCCGGTCCTGGGTCCGGCTGGAGACAGTCAAGGCCTTCGGGGAGCCGATGGGCGCCGCGGTGGAGCGTCGCATCTGGGCGCTCAAA
The DNA here is from genome assembly GCA_038244925.1 of Hyphomicrobiales bacterium. Lineage (GTDB taxonomy): Bacteria > Pseudomonadota > Alphaproteobacteria > Rhizobiales > Xanthobacteraceae > Bradyrhizobium. Next base: position 24,365 of record JBBRSX010000039.1, read on the forward strand.
CCGGGCTACTACACCCGCATCGGCGCGGCAGTCCGCCATGCCGCGGCCGAACTTGCGCGGCAGCCGCAGCGCAAGAAGCTGCTGCTTGTTCTCACCGACGGCAAGCCGAACGACGTCGATCATTACGAAGGGCGGTTCGCGGTCGAGGACACCAGAAAAGCTGTGCGCGAAGCGCGCAGGCTTGGAGTAGCCGTGTTCGGCGTCACCATCGACGCCACCGCACAGAGCTACTTTCCGACCCTGTTCGGGCGCGGTGGATACACCATCGTCGGCAATATCCGGCGGCTGCCGGCGGCGTTGCCGACGATCTATCGGCAATTGGCGTATTAGCGGCGGGCCTGCATCACTTTTTTCATACGGCGCGGCTGTAGGTGCGGCCGGGCATCTCAAGATAGGCGTCGAACGCCGAGGCGACCGTCCTGACCAGGTGTCGGGCGCCCGGTGCGACACGCACCTGGTGACCGTCTCGCTCGAGCAGACCGTCGGCCTGCAGGTTGGCGAGGCGAGGGAAGGCGCGAAACACCGTCGCCGGATCCAGATGGTGGCGCCGTGCGATCGAGGCGATATCGACGGCGAAATCGCACATCACCCGTTCGATCAGATCAGCCCGCAGCCGGTCGTCGTCCGTCAGGCGATACCCTTTCACGGTCGCAAGCTCACCGGAGCTTACACGCGTGGCATAGTCTCCGAGACCGACCGCGTTCTGGACATAGCCCTGCGGCAGCCGCCCGATGGCGGAGGCGCCGAACGCGATCAACGCATCCGCCGTGTCGGTCGTGTAGCCCTGGAAATTCCGGCGAAGCGAGCCGTCCTGTTGAGCGCCGACGATCGGGTCGGTCGGTCGTGCGTAATGGTCGAGCCCGATCCGGTGATAGCCACCGGCCTGAAGCGCCGCTGCAATCGCCTCGGACTGGGCGTGTCGCGCCGCGCCATCCGGAAGTACGGCTTCGTCGATCATGCGCTGGTGTTTCTTGAAGCTCGGAACGTGTGCGTAGCCGAACACGGCGAACCGGTCCGGAGCCATTTCAAGACATGCCGCGACCGTGTCCCTGCACGACTGCAGTGTCTGATGCGGGAGTCCGTAGATCAGGTCGAAATTGATGCCCGCTACGCCGGCCACGCGAAGCCCGTCGACCGCCGTAGCGGTCTGCGCGACGGACTGGACGCGGTTGATCGCCCGCTGCACGACCGGATCGAACGATTGAACGCCCAGGCTCGCCCGGTTGACGCCGACGCGTCCGAGTGTTGTCGTCATGTTCGGTGTCAGCGTTCGCGGATCGATCTCCACGGCGATCTCGGCGCCGGGCTCGATCGCGAAGCGGTCCGCGAGCAGATCGATCAGTCCCCCCAGTTCACCGGGCGTCATGATGGTCGGTGTGCCGCCGCCGAAGTGGATGTGTCGTACCGCGAGACGACGTCCGAGTCGGTCGGCGACCATCTCGATCTCCCGCCGCATCACGGTCAGATAGTCCAGGATCGGTGCGTCATGCTTGGTGATCGTGGTGTGACAGCCGCAATACCAGCACATCGAGCGGCAGAACGGGACGTGAAGATACAGCGAGCCGACGGCATCGGCGTTCAGGGACGCAAGCCACCCGGCGTAGCCGGCTGCGGCGACGTCGGCGGAGAAGTGCGGCGCCGTCGGATAGCTGGTGTATCGTGGCAGCCGCTCGTCGCGATAGCGCGCCTGGTGATCGATCCGCATCGGGAACTCCGTTATTTTCCATGCCACGGATAGACCCTGGGTGTGTCTTCGTCTTTGCGTTCCGTCAAAGAAAGCAGCAATTGCGTCGCGGGCGCGGCCCCTAATCGTTGCCGGCAGGTATCTTGTCCAACCCGGCTGCTCCAAGGATACCGCTGGGCGAACTGATCTCGTCCTGATGCTTCGCATCCGGCACCGGAAAACTACGGCGTGACGAACCTATCGCCGGCGGCAAGGACTTCGCTGCCGGTGATGTCGCGGGCCACAAACCGGACGTCGCCGGCTTGGGGCCTTGCCATGGTCATGGTGACGCGGAGGGTTTCCGAGCCATCCGCGGGGACCGTCAGCGGTTTGCGGGCGTCGCCGCCGATGATGGCGAGCGTGGCGTCGAGCCCTTCGGCGGTCAGGGTGAATTCGTGGGGTATCGCCGCCTTGTTGAGAAGTTTGATCGTGTAGCCGTTCCGGACCGATCCGTCGGACAGGGCGACGGCGACCGGGTTGCGGTCGTGCTGCACGGTGATGGCGCCGTTGCTCCGATGCGAGAACAGCAATGCCATTCCGGCAGCCATGCCGATACAGGCGGCGGACAGCATCACGGTCTTCGGCCGCACGATCCGGGAGGTACGGGGTTCGTTGTGGTGGCCGCGCTCGATGTTTTTCCAGCTATCGTAGTCGATCAGCCCGCGGGGGCGCATCAGCGAGGTCATCACGCCGTCGCAGGCGTCGACGCAAAGTCCGCAATTGATGCAGGCGAAGTTCGGACCTTCGCGGATGTCGATTCCGATCGGGCAGACCGTAACGCACAGGTTGCAGTTTACGCAGTCGCCGGCCTGCTCGCCGCGGCGGCGCGCCTCGACGGCCTTCTTGGCCGACATCCGGCTCTCGCCGCGATAGTCGCGGTAATTGACGGTGAACGCTTCGGGATCCCAGATCGCGCCCTGCAGCCGCGGCCAGGGGCACATGAATGTGCAGACCTGTTCGCGCGCGAAGCCGGCCAGGCCGTAGGTGGTTCCGGCGAACACCGCGATCCAGGTCCAGGCCGCGAGTGATGCGTCAAGGTGAGCGAGATCGCGGACCAGATTCGGGGCATCGGTGAAGTAGAACACCAGCGCCCCGCCGGTCGCGAGCGAGATCAGGATCCAGACGGCGTGTTTGGCGCCGATCTCTGCTATCCTGCGTGGGGTCAGCGGCGCGCCTCGCTTCTTGATGCGGCTTCGACGGTCGCCTTCGATCAACCGCTCCACCAGCATGAACAGGTCGGTCCAGACCGTTTGGGGGCAGGCGAAGCCGCACCAGATGCGGCCGGCGATGGCGTTGGCGAGGATCAGCATCGTCGCGGCCAGGATCATCAGGCCGGTGACGTAATAGAGTTCCTGCGGCCAGATTTCGATGAAGAAACCGTAGAGTCGTCCGTGTTCGAAATCGAGCAGAATGGCCTGGCTCGGTTCGCCGGGGCCGCGGTCCCAGCGCAGGAACGGCGCGACGTAGTAGACCGTCAGCGTCAACGACAATACCGCCCACTTGATGCGCCGGATGCGGCCCTTCACCGACTGCGGCACGACCGCCCCGCCGGCGAGTTTTTTGGCGCGCGCGCGGGCGTGGTCGATCTCGATAACGGTCATGGTCAGAAGGTCGACAGGATTTTATCGACTGTGCGTTCGACCATCCGGTGCAGCGCGGGAAGCTTCTCCTGCTCGACGACCAGGCGGAAACCGAGGTTCGCGGGCGGGACGCCGGCTGCACATCCTCCTGTGCGGGGATCGCGGATGAAGTCGGTCATGTAGGTGCGGTGCGCGCCCTGCACGACGCGGACGCCGCAGTTGGTGTTGGTCACGTGCTCGGCGCCGTTCGGCTCAAGCGTCATGCGTAGGAAGCAGGTGTTGGTCCATTCCCAGACGTTGCCGCCGATATCCTGCAGGCCGTGCGCGTTGCGGCCGTATGTGCCGACCGGCTGCGGATCGAGGGCGACGGGCCGTGCGCGGTTGGCTTCCGCTTCATAGCGCGCGATCCAGGCTTGTGCGGGATCGCCCGGGTCGATCAGGGGGAGGGCCTCGTCGACGGCCTTTTCGCCGGCGGCAAATACCCATTCCTCGTCTGTCGGCAGCCGATGCAGGATACCGGTCTTCTTCGTCTTCCATTCGGCATACGCCGTCGCATCGCGCCAGCTGACACCGACCATCGGCCGTTCAGCCATTCCGGACGCCTGCGGAACCCTGAGGCAGCCGCCGTCGTCAGCGCAGGCGGCGTATTCGCCTGACGTCACCTGGCGGTCCATCATCCTGAGGCTGCTGCCGAGCATCATGTCGCGCAATGGCGCGGCCACAGGCTTGCCGTCGAAGGAGAAGTCGCCGGCGACACGGTACTGAAAGCTTGACGACTTCAGGGATGCAAAGTCGGAGACGGCTTGCGGATCGGATGCCGGCACGACCGCGGTCACCGCGATCGGGCTCGCCAGTAGGGCTGCGGTCAAAGCGACCTTGATTTTCATGGCGAGAAGCATTCGTCATCCCTCCGAAAACGCGCGGCCTGCAGGATCGCTGCAGGCCGAGTCGTCGTTACCGCGTCTGGACGGTCGCCTCGGCGGCGCTGGCCTTGCCCACCGGAATCGGGCCCGGAGGCGTGACCTGCTTCATGAGATCGTTGTTCCATTCGCCCTCGACCTTGAAGTGGGCGGTGGCGCCGAGCTCGGCGGCCTCGATCAGGTTGTGGTTGACGTAGGCGTAGATGCCGGGCTGCCTGAAGGTGTAGAGCGCAGCCCCCGCAGAGCCGCCACGAATGAACCAGGTCTCGAGATCCTTCTCCGGCGGGTTGATGAACTTGCCGGTCTCCCAGACATAGTCGCCATGGCCGCCGATCAGATGCGGGCGGGTGTCGCGGTTGGCCTGGGAATGCACGATCATCACGGTCTCGCCGACCTTGGCGGTCATCGCATTCTTGCCGGTCAGCGCTCCGACCTTGCCGTTGAAGACGACGTGGGTCGGGATCAGCTTGCGCATCACTTCCGTGGTGTCGGCAAAGGCTTCGCCGGGCGTGTCGTAGCTCTTGTACTTTCCCTTTTCGTCCTTCGGCACGTACAGGTCGTTCTCGCCGACGTAGTAAATGCGGTCGTAACGCAGCGGTTTGCCTTGGGCATCCTTCAGGCCATCGCGCGGCAGCACCATCACGGTGCCGTGCATGCCGGAGACGACGTGCCACGGGATCATGCCGTCCGGCGCGCAGTGGTAGACGAAAGTGCCGGTGCGTGTCGCCTTGAAGCGCAGCACGACCTGTTCGCCGGGGCTGACATGGGTCAGGGCGCCGCCGCCGAGACCGCCGGTTGCGGCGTGAAAGTCGATGTTGTGCGGCATGGTGTTGGTTTCGGGATTGATCAGCGTCACCTCGACGTAGTCACCCTCATGCACCACCATCAACGGTCCCGGCATCGAGCCGTTGAACGTCATCGCCTGAAACTTGGTGCCGGCGTCGTCGATGACGACTTCCTTTTCCTTGATGGTTAATTTGAACTCAATGATCTTCGGGCTTTCCTTGGTGGCCTGCTCGTGCGGATGCACGAAGGGGGGCGCCACCAGCTCGACAGCCTGACGGGGCAGCTTGAGGTCTTCCGCCGCGAGCGCCGGGGCGGCTGCGAGGAGGGCGACGACGGCGGCGCCCATCAATGCCGTTCTGCGGGTGATCATGACACTCTCCTGGTTGGTGTCCGCGTTTGAATTCCGTGCCTCCCTTTTGCCTTAGGCAAGTCAAACGCTCTTTGTTGCAGCGCAACCTTTGCGCAAAACAATCCGGTCGCTGTGCTGTTTGTGGGAAAGCAGGGAGCCCTGTGGCCGGAAATAATTCGTCCCAAGCGGCTATCACGGTTACCAGGTGATGATTCCGCGGTCGGTCGGAGCCGCAGAAGACTCAGTGCGTGTCCGCGAAGCCGAGTTCCGCCCTGGCTTGGCGGCTCATCATCTCCGGTTTCCATTCCGGATCGTAGGTCAGTTTGACGTCGACGGACTCCACGCCCGCGACGTCCGAGGTGGCGTTCGCGACACCCTGCTTCAGAAACGACGTCGCAGGGCAACCGGGAGTCGTCGTCGTCATCGTAACCGTGACCAGACCGCCGTCTTTCGCGGAGATGTCGTATACGAGCCCGAGATCGACAATGTTGTACCCGAGTTCGGGGTCGATCACCGACCTCAGCGACGCCCTGATCTCAGCTGCCAGGTCGCCGGTCATGCCGGGCGTCCCTTTGCCGTGTCGGCGCGGACCAGGATGCGGTAGGTGGTCCCGTCGGTCTCCAAGCCGCCACGCCACTGATGGCCGCGTTTTGTGAGTTCGGGGAAAAGGAACATCGGCTCGCGCGGCAGCAGCGCTGAAACGACTTCGCCGGTGCGGACGTTCTCCACGGCTTGAAGCACGCGGACCATGGGCTCGGGCGGATCGAGATCGCGATTGTCGAGTTCGAGGACTGGCCGCGGCCAGGCCGCATTACTTTCTGACGCGGGCCCGGCGGTGGTCTCGCCCGTGGCGTCCGGGAGGGGGCTGAATTCGATCTGCCACTCGCCATCCTCGAGTTCGAGGATGTCATGCGAGAATCCCTTGGATGCCATCACGCCGAATAGCGGAATAGGTTTGAACGTGGCGAATAGCCGGATCCCTTGCCCGGGTTCGAGGATTTCCAGTGCCTGCATGATCTGACTGAACGGCTCGCCGCCCGCCCTCAGCACGGGTCTCACGTCGACGTCGATGAAGGATGTCGTCATGGATCGGATTCCTTTATCAGGGGGTTCGGGGTGTCGAATACAGCAGGCACGGCGCCGGCACGTCGGTTTGCGCCGGCACCCGCGCCAGCCGGCGGGTCCGGACCAGTTCGACGGCGATTGCGAATGTCGCCAATGTCATCGCGAACGCGCCGGTCCGGAATATCGATGCGTTGTCGAACAGCAGCGCGATCGTCGCGAGCCACACCGCGGCAAAGAACGCAATGAACCACCGCGTCGCCGTCGCTTCCGCGACCAGATCCTGAACGCGCGGCGTCGGGTGTCTTCCGAGCACCGGCCCGTAGCATTCAAGCCAGGTCAGAAACGCGACGATCTTGTACATCTTGCCGAGAACCAGTCCGGTCAGCCACCCGAAGGAAGCGAGGAATACCACGGCCGCGATGTGGTCGAGGAAACGTCCGGACAGCAACAGCCCAACGCTGAGGACCGTGACGGCGGCGAGATTGCCAAGCGCGATCGCCGCCATGCGGCTGTTCAGTTCCAGCGCCCTGCGTCTGCGGGAGCGATAGAGATCGGTGATGTCGCGCGCATACAGCGCCAATGCCGCCAATCCGAGCACCAGTGCGAGGAGAAGGGCCGGCTGCGGCGACCGCGATGCCAGCAGGCAGGCGAGGCCGCCCGCCACGGCGGCGAAGATCGCCGCCCCCGCCATGTGCAAGGTCTTCGCGGCGCGGGTGCGATCGGTGTCGGGAGCGAGCATGAACATCGAAAGCAGACGGTAACTGACGCCGGCGGCGGTGATCGTGAGCCAGCCGCCGAGGCCGGCAACGACGTGCAGCGGCAGCGCGCCGAACATGAACGGGGAGGCAGCGCTCGCGGAGATCGATCCGTCGAGGATCAGTGCGAAGACCATGCCCAAGACGACGGTGGCGATCGCGCTGGTGAGCCCCACCGCGACGAACCGCGCGGGCGGCGTCAAGGGACGGGCGCTCCAGAGCGTGGCCCCCAGGTTCCAGATGATGAGACCGAAGCCACCGCCCAGCGACACCACCGCTGCCGACAGCAAGGGCAGGCCGCTGTTGATGCGCCCGCCGAGTTGCAGAAAACCCGATAGCAGCAAGGCAAGGCCCGCAAGCAGCAGGGCCAGCGCGATCGGCGGCGTCCACTCGCTGCGGAGGGGGACGTTGGTCAGCACGGGAACGAATTGGACCAGCGCGCCGCACAAGGCCAGGCTGAGCCATCCGATCGAGATCAGATGGACCAGCGCCAGCGTGTCCGGCGCCACAAGGGGAGCAGCCGGGAGGCCGAATCCGCATGTCATCAATACTTCGGCCAGCAACAGACAGACCAGCGCCGCGACGAAGTACGACATGGTCCAACGTGAAAGCGTCGCGCCGTTCATCCGGGTTTACCTGATCAGTATCGGAGCTTCGATCTTCACCTGCTCGGTGACGGAAAGATCAATCGCGAGCGCAAGCGACCAGCGCCCCGATTGCCGGGCATCCATTTCGACGACCCATCTGTCGCCGCCGGCATGCTTCGCGGTCGCCTTGACGGGCGCCACGCCCTTTTCCGGATTGGAGAGCGTGACCGACACCCCGGCGGCGGTCATGAGCGGACGCTCGTCGCCATCCTCGAGTTGGATGACAATCTCGACCGGACCGGCCCGGCCGGGCAACACGGTGATGTTGGCCATCGCCTTCGGATCGCAGAAGTGGGTGAAGAACGGCTCGTTCGGATCCTCGACGGGTGCCGTTGCCACGGGAATGGCGGGCTTTCGCAGCTCGACCTTCGTCATCGGATCCGGTGCCTGGGCGCCGATGCCCTGAACCGCCAGCGGAACGACGACCTCGCCGGCCAGTTCGAACTTCAGCGATAGCGGCACCTGTTCGCCCTCCCTGAGCGGGGCGGCAAGTTCGACCAGCATCAGATGCCGTCCGCCCGGTGCGAACTTCACGGTCTTGCCGGGCTCGATCATGAGGCCGTCGTCCATCGGGCGCATCGTCATGATGCCGTTGGTCAGCGCCATTTCGTGGATCTCGACTCTTTTGGCGGCCTCGGTCGATCCGGAGACGAGCCGGTCGGGCACCGACCCCTTGTTCTCGATCGTGAGATAGCCGCCGGCGACCTGGGCGCCGCCCGGCCTTGCGCGGCTCCACGCCTGCGTGATCACCAGGTTTCCGGCCACGATATCCCCGGCATGTACGGCCGTCGCCAGCAGGCATGAAAGCAGGGCGGCGCCGATGAGTCTGGACGCGATGCGCATGGCGAGTTCCCTTCAGCTTCCGGCCAGATAAGCCGATCCGAACAGGATCAGCATGACGCCGACGAACAGCGCCGGCATGAACCAGCCGTCGTCCGGATCGAGCGAGGTCTCGGCCGCGATCTCGGCGTCGCTCCAGGGGATGCGGCTGCGGGCGGCGAACTTGATGACATCGTGACTGCTCATGGCTGTTTCTCCAGAACCTCGACGGTGACCAGGACGCGCCCCGGCTCGATCACAGCCGCAGACGACGATCGTTCGTCGACCTGCTTCGACGACGAATATGGCGCAAGACGGAGAAGGGCTCTTTGCGGAAGCGCAAACTCGAAGGTGTCGGTGCAGTTCGCCGATGACTGATTTCCGCAATGGCGACCGCCCGCGGATGGGGAGATTGAACAGCCGGATATCTTGACGTGGATCAAAAAAATGCCGGTGAGCTGGCTTGGCGAGCCTGCCTTGGCGAGGCTCCGTTCGCGTGGCCGAATGAATTTGCTGTTTGTTTGAGCCAGCGCAAACGGCGGCTCCAGGATTCAGGCGATCCTTGGCCCTGTTGCCCGCTGTCTCGATCCGATCGGGGCGCGCCGAATAGAGGTAAACCAAAATGTATGCTTTGCATTCCGCACCGCCGCATAGCGTTGCCGTGCGGCCGCAACCGGCATTGGTGGCGATCGTCTATCCCAACGAAAACTACCCTCAGTCGGTCTTCACACGGATCGTGGGCGATTGTCGCAGGCGCGGGCTGTCGATGGCCGGCGTGCTGCAGCATCCCGCTTGCACCGACGCTGCCGGGCATTGCGACGTCGTGCTCGAGGATCTCTCGACCGGACGGCGCACCGACCTGTTTGAAGACCGCGGACCGGGCGCCCAGGGTTGTCGGCTCGACGTGGCGGCTCTGGCCGAGGTCAATGGCAATGTCGCGCGCTCGCTCGCCGGCGATCCGGCGCTGCTGGTCCTGAACAAGTTCGGCAAGGTCGAGGCGGAGGGTGGCGGCCTTCTCGATCTGGTGGCGATCGCGGTGGATCGCGGAATCCCCGTCGTGATCGGTGTTCCGATCCGCAATCTGGAAGCATGGCGCCGATTTGCCGGCGGGATGTCCGTGGAATTTACCAGCGATCCGCCGGAAGTGATGAGCTGGCTGGACAGGACGTTTCCTGTCGAAGCCGCGCAACGCCCGGGACGCATGCGCTGCTAGACAGAATCGACATGGTGTCAAAGACATCTCGGGGAAGCGAATGCCCGCACTGCTGAAGACACCCACCGACGCGCGCATTGGTTTGGAAAGTGACGATCTGGTCTCGGTAGAGCAGGCGCTTGCCATCGGACTTTCGGAGACCTGGCCCCTGGTCGAGACCGAACTCGTCGATTTGTCCTGTGCGGCGGGGCGGATCCTGGGCCAGGGCATCAAGGCGGATGCGCCGCTGCCGGGCTTCGATTACAGCGCGATGGATGGATACGCCGTCGATACGTCCACACTGACGGCAACGCTGCCGGCGCGACTGCAGGTCGCTGGCACCGTTGCCGCAAGCCGCACGCTCGGAAAGCCGGTGCTGCGCGGCGGCTGCACGTTTCGCATTCTGACCGGCGCGCCGATCCCTGCAGGCGCCGACGCAGTCATCGCCCAGGAAGAAGTGAGGCGCGAGGGCGACAGCATCGTGATATCGCGCGCGCCGAAGCCCGGCGAAAACATCAGGAAGCGCGGCGAAGACGTATTGGCGGGCGCGACCCTGCTCGAGGCCGGTAGCTGTATCGGTCCGCTGCAGGCCGGCGTTGCGGCGGCCTCGGGCTATCCCGGTCTTCGCGTATTCCGGCGGCTTCGGGTGGCGATATTCACCAACGGATCCGAACTCCGGCAACCCGGCGAAAATCTGCGGCCTGGCGAAATCTACGACGCCAACCGCTTCATTCTTCGCAGCCTGCTTGCAGAGCCCTGGATCGACGTCATCGATCTCGGAACCTGCATCGACCGGCCGTCTGATTTGCGGGCAATGCTGCAGGCGGCGGTGGCGCGTGCCGACGTGGTCATCAGTGCCGGCGGCGTATCCGTCGGCGACGAAGACCATGTCGTCGATGCCGTTCGTCGATGTGGCGGAAAGATTCACGTTCGAAAGATCGCGATGAAGCCGGGCAAGCCCGTTACCTTCGGAAAGATAGCCGACGCAACCTTCATCGGTCTGCCGGGCAATCCCGGCGCGCTGTTCACGACCTTCAAGGTCATTGTCGACAGCCTCTTGCGGGTTCGTGCCGGCATCAAATCCGCGCGCCCCCTGCAACGGATGGCGGTCGCCGGCTTCGAATATACCGGCCGCCGCGGTCGCACGACGTATCTTCCCGCGGTCGTGACCGGGATCGACGCAGGCTTGCCGGTCATCGCGACACTGCCGAACGCGAATTCCGGCAAGCTGCATTTGCTGACCCAGGCGCAGGGATTTGCGGTGATCGAGCCGGAAGCGACCGCCGTCAAGCGCGGCGAGCGCGTTCGATGGATGAAATTCTAGATCCTGGCAGTCGAAGGCGATTCGCGGATCGGTCGATCTAAGTTGCTATAGCTGCAGTACTATTTCGGCAGATTGGCTGGGGAACTAGGATTCCCAACTAGCCGCCAAAACCACGTCAACTACTTGATCGGCCGTCGGTTTTCTCGGCGGTCAATGGATTCTGAAAGTTATCTTGGACCATACTCTTGGACCAAGGCAAGCCTTAAGCGAAGTCATCGCAGCCTGTGAAGCTGCCTGGGTAACCTAACCATGCTCTGGGGTGGACGTTTGCTTGCGCGTCGAGGCGCCGACGACCCTTTCGGTTGGAGGATTATCTCCCGGCTTGAATTTAACGAGGAGGGGGGAACTCGCACATTCTAGGTAACCGACTAGACTGTCGCATCCAGACCTCGGTGAGAAGCAATTGCGACTTTCCGTCGGCGGGTGGACAGTGATCCCCGACGGAGGTGGAAATGTTGATCCAGTCTATGCACTTGAACGGGTACGGTCGGACGCCTGGCCGGCGCCAAGAACCCTACGCCACAATCGAGGGGATTGTTGCTGAAGCTACGCGAGTGCCCGCAAATTCCCCTCGCGTTTCCCATCCGGTCAAACCGAAGCTCATCTACGGTGCCGACCCGAGGGACGTCGGCGTAGAGGCTGTTTCGCTGTCGCTGCTGGCCAACGATCGAATTGGCCGGAGGTTGCGCTCCAATGGGGCAGTGCTGTTGGCGGGCGTCGTGTCGTACCCGATGCCCGTTTCTTGCATGGGTGAGTTCGTATCCGACTACGACGTCTATCACCACTGGCGCACATTGGTTGTCGATTGGCTAAAGCTGGAACATGGCGATCGCCTGAAGTCCGTTGTCGAGCACGTCGATGAAGATATGCTGCACTTGCATTTCTTCTCGCTGCCGACCATCGGCATCGACAATCGTCTGGACTTTGCGCAGGCTCATCCGGGTCGCCACTCGCTCAATGCTGCCGTCGACAGGGGAGTTTGCAAGGCAGCGCAGCAGGCTGCTTACACGCAGGCCATGATCGACTATCAGGACAGGTTACACTCGCAAGTGAGCGTGTTGTTCGGACACGAGCGTGTCGGCCCGCGTCGGCGGCGGATAGAGCGTGAACGCCATAAGGTCATTCGGCAGGCCGAGTTCGATCTTAGCCGCCGGCGTGCCGAGCTCGAGTTTGAATTTTGGGCACCCGTATCGGAGGACGAGGCTAACGAGCGCTCGCTGGTTGTGAGCAAGAGCGATTTCATCGCGGTCGCGGTCGCGGCCGAAGAGCAGAAGAAGCTCCAGGCCGAGATCGCGCGGCTGAAGGGCTTGCTCAATGAGCATGGCATTGAGGACCGCTACGGTCTAACACCGGTTCCAGGCTCTCAGCTCTGGCCCGAGGTTGATGCGGTAGCGGGTCCGCGAGCGTTGCTGTCGCCGCGGTATCAGTAGCTGGCGGTTGCCTTTAAGGGAGAATGCACGGTCGCCGGTCCGTTGATCCGCTCGACGGGCAACGCCATCGTCCGTCGATCTAGCTCCGGTCCCCGACGAATCTGACCTTGCCCGGGCGCGTTCGAACACCGCCTCGAGCGCGTCGAACCGCGAACTTTACCGGCTTCATCCATCTCCCAGCCGCAATGATCTGGACGCAATGAATGTAGATCGGTCCTAGGCCGCTAGCAAAACGTCGAACACTCGTCAATTTCACTTTTGGATGGCGCTAACGTTCGTCTTCAAGAATGCCACCGCGTGCTTCACCGTGGTCCTAATCGTAGGTCGTCCTTTGATCAACACGCACGACTTCACTGTGGAATCACCCTAAAGGGCTTCTTGAGGCTGAGAATATAAGCGATTAAATCGTCGGTATCCGATTCTCGAATTATCAGGTTAGGCATTTGATTGTGGCTAGAACGAAGAAACACTCTCAACGAAAGCGCGGTGGTTGACGGCAAGTTGGCTATATCCGTAAAGCTGGGAGGGCCATCGCGGCGTGTCCCGCCGCCTATTTGATGACAGGAACTGCAAATCGTAGTCGCCGTCTGCTTTCCCAGAGAAGGATCGCCATCAGTCTGCGCTAACACCGGAGCCGACATCACGAATGGAATGACGATGAGAAAGGCGCTGGCTGATCGCTCAATTAAATTTCTGACGTTCATTTAAGCACCAGATTTAAGGATGCGCTCACTTCAAGTGGGGAACAAAAATGCCCGATCTAGCCGCAAAGGCCGTGATCTAAATCAAATGTTGCCCATATTTGTTAATCGGCGCGGGGTCCCGACGCCGATCGGCACGATAAGCCCCTGCCTGACATTGGAGGGGTCACGATTCGGCGCCCATTAACAAAATAGCTTGCGCGCGCTCTTAATTCCGGCCCTGAAGCCCGGGAAGGTCCATTTGGGAATGAGGGCTACGGGGTCGGCTGCCCCTTATAAGGCATGCCCGATCAGGCGACCGATAGCCGCTGTAGTGCCTATCGCAATCGCTCCCCAGAAGGTCACTCGCATCGTCGGCCTGAAGATCCACGCTCCCCCGGTCTGCGCCCCGGCAGCCCCGAGGATGGCAAGGGCGACAAGTGAGCCGGCCGAAATGGTCCATGAAATTCGATCCATGGGCGAAGCGATCGCGATCAACAACGGGATGGCGGCACCAAACGCGAAAGTAACTGCTGACGTCAGCGCCGCCTGGACCGGACGCGCGACAACGTGAGCTGACAGACCCAATTCGTCCCGGGCGTGCGCCGCAAATGCATCTTTCGCCGTTAGGGCTTCTGCAACCTGGCGCGCCAAGGAAGCATCAAGCCCCCGTTCGATGTAGATGTTTGTGAGCTCCCGAAGCTCCGCATCCGGCTGCTCCGCAAGCTCATGCCGCTCTTTCGTCAGATCCGCTGCCTCGGTATCCGCCTGCGAGCTCACCGAGACATATTCTCCCGCAGCCATTGCGGTCGCGCCAGCCACCAAACCCGCCACTCCGGCAACCATAACCTCCTGGGGCGAGGTAGACGCCGCAGCAACACCAACGAGGAGACTGGAAGTAGAGATAATGCCATCGTTTGCGCCAAGCACTTGCCGCGCGCAGCCAGCCGATACGCACAATTAGATGCGTTTACCGATGAAGTGGATGCAAATGTCTAACTCCAGAAAGTTCTGATATTGCTACTCCGAGACCGACAGCTTCTGACTCATAAAGTTGGGTTTGTGCACCCGTAGGCGATTTGACATTGTTGCCGCGTTGTCAGGACGGTACAGTGAGACAGTACCCGGCGCCGGCGAGCAAGCTATCCTCCAAATTCCAGGATCCTCGATAAGCGTCCTGGCAGACGGATAGATGTTGGAACCATTCGTCCGATGGCGACTTGCAACGCGCGAGGCCGATTCTAGTACGGCGCCCTCAGCAAGTAAGGATCAGATATGCGCGTGTTATCGTATTTTGTCACGCTCGCGATACTGGCTTGCACAAGCACCGTTGCAATTGGGGCGAACCTTGACAATGGTTCAACCCTCGCGAAACGCTGGTGTACAGGCTGCCACGTTGTCTCTGCTGACCAGACTAAAGGGACTGACATTGCTCCGTCGTTCGCGTCGATAGCAGCCAAGCCGGATTTCAATGTCGAAAAGATCGCCTCTTTCCTGCTTGAGCCTCATCCTAAAATGCCAAACATGGCCCTCAGCCCTGAGGAAGCAAAGGATATCAGCGCATTTATCGCCGAACAGCGTCGCTAAGCAGGCCAAGCCGCAGAGGTGGGTTGACTACGTTTGGTGAAAATCAAAAACTCCGTCGGGGCCCTTTCGAAACTCCACGCTATCAACAATGATGCTCTTCGTGCTGGGTGCAGAACGATTTGAATACTCGACCCGAATTGTGCTGACGTTTCCAAGTTTCGTATCGCTGCCGAACCTTTTGGCAACAAGCGAGGCAATGACTTTAGCTTCGTTGTTTCGACCCTCGTGAGTGCTCCCGTTCATATTGCTGTTGACGCGCGCAACGAGCAAGGTACCACCGTTGGACGTGATCTCCACGGTCTTTGCTTCGGCCCCGATTGCTTTGACAATCGATGCCTCGATGCTGGTGGGCACACGAACCTGTTTTCCGATCGCCGGAGCCGTCTGCGCGTGCGCTGCCGGATGAACGACCGACAGCCCGCCGACCGCCAAGGTGAACACCGTCATATATCTGATTAACTGGGTCATCGATGGTTCCTCCGCAGTCGTTCACGATACAACGAAGCGAACCATATCGAGTTGAGGCAGATCAATTTCGGCTTCAGGTATTGTCCGCAGAGTTGACTTGGCCAAGCCCCGTCTTGAGGGCCTGTGTCTGATCTGAAATATGGAGATATCCTATGGACTGGAACCGAATTGAAGGAAACTGGAAAGAGTTTCAGGGCAAAGTGAAGGAAAACTGGGGGAAGCTTACCGACGACGATCTGACTGCGATCAACGGCAAACGCGACCAGCTCGAAGGCCGGCTTCAACAGCGATATGGTTTTGCGAAAGACCAGGTTCGCAAAGACATTGATAGCTGGTTTTCTGCACTCAAGTAGGATGTTGGTCGTTCCCATAGCGTTCCGCCTTGCGTCCCCGGAACGGGTCTGAAGGTTTGGTTCGCGTGGGATTGCCATCTTGATTCGTCCACCACGGGACGCCGCCGGCGCCGGCCTTTGCCGGAGGCGCACTCGTTGCGTTTGGTGCGGTTCACGGCACTTGACACCGAATCCAGTGCGCGAGCGCGGCGGGCGAACAGCGGAGTCAGTGTTGCAATCACTTCTCCTCGCCCGGTCGATTGTCTGGGATCCAGAGAATCCTGATGCACACCTTCGCCAAATCTGAGAACCCAAGTTCCCGCGCGGCCACTTGTGATAGATCGATTACTCTTTCGCCGACGAAAGGGCCACGATCGGTGATCCGCACCACTGCCGAAAGCCCGTTTTCCTGATTATCGACGTGAACAACCGTCCCGAACGGCAGCGACCGGTGCGCGGCGGTCAACAGTTTCTTACTGGTGTCTTCTCCGCTTGCTGTCTCCTCACTCAAGGATGAATAGACGGATGCAAGGCCGCATTCGTGCAGATCAATTGTGGCTGCATTCGTCGATTCCAATAGACTACTCTGCAGCAATGCAAGTGCGAACAAATGTAACCCAAGGAGTATTGCTCGCTTTGCGAACGCCCGACCGTCGAAACTTGAGATGGTTCTGAGGTATCGTGACCGGTATCGAGCAGCCCCGCGTTCACGATCATCTCCGCACGCGGCTTGTTGCTGGAAAGGTTTGGGATCGAGTGGCATCGCGGCTTTATTTGTAGCGGCAATACTCATCGCCGTTTTCATATTCAACGCAAATCTTCAATCGCTGTCGTCCTCGGCTTTCCTCAGGTTGGTCGTTGTAGCCATCCCTGTTTCGACGGCCCCAGTCGCGATCATCCTGGTCTCCGTCACGGTTGCTTTCCAACCTCCAATCGCGACCCATATTACGGCGTTCACGGTCGCCACGCATCATCCCCCGGTCGTGCTCCGGTGACTCGTCATCACGGCCCATTCTCCGGTCGCGGCCCATCATACGGTCGTCGCCACGGTCACGTCCCTCATCACGCGGTCGTTGGGCATTTTGACCAGCTTGCGCGGGCACCGTCTGCGGTTGATTGGGAAGCGGTGCTTTCCCCTCGTCTTCGGCGAACGAGGCAGTTAGGCTCGAGGCGAGCAGCAATGTGGCGAGGGCAAAAGCACGCATGGACTTCCTCCTTTGAGTTGTATCCGTAACGTCCACACCGTCGTTTAGTTCAATTATGGGCGTTCTCGCGTTTTGCGGCGTTCGGCAGATGAGTCGAAGAGCCTCAGTGGGGGCGACCTCTGAGGCTCTTTTGGCGAGCCCCCCTTGGGGAAGGGTTGGTGCTCGTTTCCAGTTCGGAGGTATCGTTTGTTATGGAGTCCTTAACGACGGCGACACTTCATCATCAGCTTGAGAAGCGGGACAACTGTCAAACCCTCGCGAACCCGGCGTGACGTGCGCCAGCATCATTTCCGAGTGGCAGTCTGGGCAGTATGGCCGCTCGATGGCGTCGAGCAGTCTTTCCGACGGCAATGATAGTTGGAGGGACATATCGGTTAAGCCTGCTTACGTTTTGATTTGACGGTTTCGGTATGTCGCGCTTCTTCATCAGCCAGAAGTTGGACCAGGACTTTGCGCTCTTGAGGCCGCGTTTCCGTTTTCAGAAGAGCCCTGAACCGCGCGATATTCTGGGTTTCGACAAAGTCCCGAAGAGCATCGTAACCGTGCTTCGGTGCGCTTAGGCCACCCCTCATCCAACGCGCCAAATCGTCTGACGCCATCGGATCATCGCCACCTTTGAGCATGCTATGGGCGCGTTCGCATTTGGCGCATTCACCGGTCAGCACCAAGTCGCAGTCCATACATTCGAGGACTGGCGGTGGGGTATGAGAGCCGGACGTCTGCTTACCCAAGTGCTTCGCCAATCAGCAGGCGGGAGCACAACACTCTCAGTCACCGGTCGATGCCAAGGTTACTGGACGATGATGCAACAAGTTTAAACCAGAAGTTCCATATCCGCTGGTCAATTTTGCTCACTAATGCAAATGTTAATGCGTCCCTTTCAGCGATTGGAACGAATGCATCTCGGATTACTTGGTGATGGACTACCGGACGCCATTTCGCCCCCCGGCGTCCGACGGAATAGCGGCCCCAGTGTCCCCCACGCCGGGGCCGTTTCCTTGACGAAATTGGGTTGCGGTCAGGAAAGAAGGCGGAACGCATTTTGCTCCAGATTGAATGGCAGGGCCTGCATGAAAGTTATCATCGCCGGGTGAGACACAGGCCCTCGACCTTGCGCGATCGTTGCGCTCGTAAGATTGCCCGGCAAATCGATCTCGAGTGCCCTTGATGACCTTGGTATCTTCATCAACGAGCGGGACCCGTTTGCTTGATCCAAGTCAACTTGAAACAGGCAATTTGGATTAGAGGATAGTAAGCTTTTGCGGTCGCCGACGACGAGGAATTTGCCGCCCGAAAGCGGCTCAAAGCGTGAGAGGATATGACTATGTACAAGCAAACCATCAAGCGCGCGGTCGTCGGCGCTATTTTCGGTGCGGTAGTGCTCGGCACGATCTCTCCGTCATCAGCTGCCCCGGTATCGTCAAGCGCCATTGCTTTCGAACAGGCAACTCCGTCTGACGTGACCGATGTTCGCTATCGCCGCTATTACGGTCGCCGCTATTACAACCCGGGCGCCGCAATTGGCCTTGGCATCTTGGGTGCAGCGGTTGGAGCTGCCACCATCGGGTCAGGTTACTACGGGCCGGGTTACTACGGGCCGGGTTATGGCTATGGACCGGGCTACTATGCGCCGGGCTACTACGGCAATCCGTATCCCTATCGCCGCCGCTATTATTATGGATATTGAGAAGACCTCTGAGTTTGTCGCGGCTTAATCGAGCGAGCCCTGGGCGAGCGGAGCTACCGGTTGACGACTGTTGGTCAGGTCAATTTATGACGCTCGGTTGCTGACTCTCATTTCATCCAATTCCCGCTCGATTCGATCGATCATCGCCTCATGGTCTCGATATGCGCGGGACGGTTGGCTTGATGCTAAGTCTACCGCCCGAAGAGGTTGGCGTAGCTTCCAGGCGGCGACCTTATTTCGTTGAGGGCAGGCGTTCCCGGCGTCTTGGATGTGCGCGTAGGAAACACGTCGTTGTCGATGATCACGATAAAGGGAAGAGAGAACCGTCGTGAAAGACAACAAGCTGCGGATTCCAAAGCCTGCTGACCCTGTGAATCGTGGCGAGCCGCTTCCCTGGCAGCGCCCCAAGCCCTCGGAAGAAGACCCACGTGCTCCTGATCGCGTACAGGCTATTCTCGAGAGCCCTAGTTATCGTCGAGCCGATGCCGATCTCGATTTCCTGGCGCGGGACAGCATGCGGGGGATCCGTCTGCAAATAGACTATTTCAAGCCCGAATTGCTGTTTGAAGAGCACCGAATTCGCCACACGATCGTGGTCTTCGGAAGTACGCGGATTTGCGAACCACCTGCGGCACAACGCAAGGTGAATGTGTTGAAAGCAGCACTTGAGGCGGACGCTGGCAACAAGGACCTGGCGCGCCGCCTGGCAATTGCCGAGCGGATCCTTGCCAAGAGCCAATATTATGAAGTTGCCCGAGAATTTGGCCGCCTTGTGAGCGCGACGCACCAACTCCCCAACGGGCAACAGAGGGTCGTCCTGACCGGCGGCGGACCCGGCATCATGGAGGCGACCAATCGTGGCGCATTCGACGTAGGAGCCAAATCAATCGGCCTCAACATCAGCCTCCCTCATGAGCAGTATCCAAACCCCTACATCACGCCGGACCTCTGCTTCAGTTTTCACTATTTCGCCATGCGCAAGCTGCATTTTTTGTTGCGCGCCAAGGCGCTGGTCGCCTTTCCCGGCGGATATGGCACGTTCGACGAACTGTTCGAAGTGCTCACGCTGGTCCAAACACGCAAGATCAAGCCGATGCCGATCGTCCTGGTGGGCGAGAGCTATTGGCGTCAGGCCGTCAATCTGGACTTCCTGGTCGACGAAGGCGTCATCGATCAGGAA
>JBBRSX010000040.1:0-44043 GCA_038244925.1 Hyphomicrobiales bacterium
AGAGGGCGCAGGGAAGACCGGGTGCGCGCCGCACCCGCGGTCTCGCGTGCAATAGATGCATCGTAGTGCGCACACGAGCATACAGGTTTGGCGGAGAGCACCGGCCTTCCCTGCGCAATGGCTTTACGACTTATACGTGGTCGTCCTGGTGACCGGCTTTGTTGCCACCATCGCTTGCGGAAACTTTCGCTCCCACGAAACTTGACGCCAGCACCGGGGCGTCGGACCCTCACGATTTCACCGTACGCATCTGCCGCGCTCGTCAGTCGCAGCCTACGCGTCCACCGCATCCCACCGCACGTCGTGACGATCGCGAGCCGCCCCTCAATCGGGTGAGACAGGCGGAATTAAGCCCGTGATTTGTGCGACGGAGCAATCGGAATTTTGCCCGACGGGTTAATTTGTCGCACCCGACCGGCAGCTCAGTCCGGGAGAGGAACGGTGGTCGGTTCAGACTGGACGTCGCGTAAAATCGAACTCTTCTCATAAGCGAGCCGCCGCGCGCGCATCACGTTGCCCAGCGGACGGAGACCCTCCGTCGCATGCCACGGCGAGAACGAGAGCGCGTTTACCTGCTCGCTCAGCTTGAGAGATTGTGGGTCGTCCAGATCGACGCGGGGTATGCGCAATCGGGGCCACGGTCAACGACTCCGTCTGCCACAACACCGAAGTGTCCTCGATCGGTGTGCTAGTGTCATCGGCGTAGAACTGTAACTTGAAGTCCATTATCAGGTCGTCCTTGCGCAACCGCTCCGCCAGTTCTTCGCGGAGAAAATTCTCCGTCGAGGGCCGCTCGATCGTCTTCGCAGTCGTGCTCACGGCCTTGACCGAAAACTTCACCGCATAGGGCCCGAACTTGATAGGCGCCGTCCCAAAGAACTCCTCGGTCGCCATGCTGCGCACATCGCTCTGATCGACATCGCGTTGCAGGATCTTCAGGATACGCGACGCCTCATGCCAGCCCAACGTGAGAAACATCTGTAAAATCATGATCAGTTTGGAATGGCGGTGCGCCCTGACGATGCTCATGAACTGGTTGACGTCGCGAACCCTCGAGGTGACGGAATGGCTTGTGGCCAAAAAATCCGGGGTCACGGCGTCTTCCCGGCCTTGCAATGCGACCGGGCACGCCGATCAACTTGATGGCGATGCCCCGGAGGTGCCGTCCGGTCTGCCATGATTGCCTCCCCGTGCCCAGGAAACCAAAACATCTTATAGATGCATAGCCGATCCGTTGCGCGTATGAACTGGTTCACACGTCGCGGGAGGCGTGGGGCGGGTTGGATCGTAGGGTGCGCAAAGCGTCAGCGTGCCCACCATTAAAGGTCGCAACGAGGAAATAGATGGTGGGCACGGCGCAAGTGCGCCTTTGCCCACCCCACAGCTAATTCCCGTTCAGCAGCGACGTCCCGAACGCGCGCTTCCAGACCGACAGGAAACGCGGAAACCAGGAGTGCGCGACCGCGCTCTGGTAGGCCCAGGTCTGATACTTCTGGCCGCTTTCCGAAAGCAGTTCCTGATAGCCGCCGTGGATTTCGGTTGCGGTGCGGATATCGCGCAGGATATCGCGGGCGTGAGCGCGATAGGTATCGGTGCCGGAAGCTTCGTCGTAGTCGAGCATGCGATCGGCGAATTCGACATTGAAGGTCGGCCAGGACGAGCGGCCCTGATAGGCCGGCGCCGCGATCTTGTGAATGAGCTTGTTCAGCGGATTGTCCGCGGAGACCAGGAAGTGCGATGTCCCCGGAATCCGGAACCGCGGCTCGGCGAGAACGAGATCGGTCGTGGCCGCAAACAGCGTGCGTTCGCCGACGTCGCTCAAATCCCAAAACCCCTGGTGCACGTTGACGAAATCGAGCGCGATGGAAGACACCAGCGGCTCGCTGTCGGACTCCAGGGCATGGCTGATGTAGCCACGCCTGCCGAACAACTGCAGCAGTTCGCTTTTGTATTGCGACAGTCCGCGACCGAGCAGCGCTTCCAGCTCGCTTTGTTCGATCACGCCGAGTTTGATGCCGCGCAGGAACGTCGCGTAAACGCTGGCATTGGTAACAAACCGCCGGCGTTCGGCGCGGGTATCGGTTGCTGCGGAACGCGGCGCGGTGACGTCGCAAAGCAACGCCGTGTCGCCGTTTTCATCGAAGGGCTGCAACGCTCCGGCGAGTTCGGCGATCGCCCGCTTCAGGTCGCCGCGATATTCGGCGAGCAACAGCCGCCCGGCATGCGCGCCCTGCGACATCGCCACATATGACGACGGCCGTTGCTCCGCGGTCAGCAGTTGTTCCAGACCTGCGAGAATGCCCAGCAACGTATCCGACGGCAGCGAGAAATAATTGATGCCGATATACCGGCCGCTTCCCGCGGGACCGATCGTGGTGGTGACGACACCGGCGCGCACCGCCTCCAGCATCAGCCGCACGCTCTTCTCGAGCAGGCGGACCCGGCGCACCGCATCCTGGGAATCCATGACAGTCCCGGGATCGAGGACATCGGGATAGAACCAGGCGAAGTCGCGCGGATAATAGGCGGAGGCGTGCGGCGCGCCGGTGACGAGAAAGGCTTCATTCTCGGCAAAGGCAGCATCGACCGAATGCCGGTACAGTTCGTCGATCCCGGCCGACAGGTGATATTTTCTCAGGAACCGATCGCCGAGAAAATTCACTGCCTGAATGCCGTTGGCGACAAGGCTGGCGACAAGCCCCTGGTAAAATCGGTATTGGCGATGGGAGGGAAATGTAATCTGGCTATTCATTGGGCCTGAATGAACGATGTTCGTGGTGCCGCGTGTTACCGCGTTGGTACTTCAAACACCATTGATTCGTCTTCCAGCCAAAGCGCGAGGAATGTCATCCAACTGTCACATTACGAAATCAGGACAGCCCTGATGATCAGCGATTACGTCGCGCCGCGCGACGCGCCCGGCTCGATCTCGCTTGCGGGTCCCACGGGAAGGTCCCCAAGCAGGTTCGATAACTTGACCGCCAGCTTTCGAAGCTTGGCATTCTCTTCCAGCAGCAACAGCAAGTCGTCGACTTCCCGGCGCGGCGATCGAGCTGCCCCGAGTTTTTCGACCTCTTCGAGCAATGGCGACAGCGCAGCAAAAAATTCGTCGTCGCCATGCGGCGGATGTTCGGTACTCATGGGAAATTCCAAAACCGGGACGCGCAATCGTCCGTTCAACGGATAATTTCGAGTGAGTCGGGGGCAAATTTGCGTTGGGAAAGTGACGCAGGGCGGGTTAGCTGAAGGCGAAACTTGCCGCTTTTTCGTCGGGCGAACGGCGGATTACGCGGAGCCTGTCATCGGGCGCGCATTCGCGCGACCCGTTGGCCAATCCGCCCTACTGTCCCGCAACTATCCCTTCGGCTTGAAATTCTCGATCAGCCGCAGCAGCACCCGCGCGCCGGCGTCCGCATCGGCCAGGTCGACATGCTCGTCGGGATGATGGCTAATGCCGCCGCGGCAGCGCACGAAGATCATCGCGACGTCGGCGACATCGATCATCGCCATGCCGTCATGCCCTGCCCCGCTCGGCAGTTCGAATACCGGAAAACCTTCGGCGGCGACGGCGTCCGCTACCTGGGCCTTGAGCCATTGCTCGCAAGGCACGGTGCGGTTTTCGTGGGTGACGTCGAGCTGCAGCGCCAGCGCGCGGGTTTTCGCGATGCTCTCGATGCGGCGAACGATATCGGCGACCGCCTTGCGGCGATGGCTATCGGTCGGCGCGCGTATGTCCATGGTGAAAGAGACTTTGCCGGGAATGACATTGGTCGCGCCGGGCATCGCGGTGATGTAGCCGACAGTGCCGACCAGCCCGTCCGGATCGGTGCGGCACAATTCCTCGATCGCGACGATGCATTCGGCGGCGCCCGCCAGCGCATCGCGGCGCAGTGCCATCGGCACGGTGCCAGCGTGACCGGCCATGCCGGTCAAGCTCGCCGCCAGACGTGTGGCGCCCGCGATCACGGTGACGACACCGACCGGGAGATTCTTCTGCTCCAGCACCGGGCCCTGCTCGATGTGCAGCTCGACATAGGCGTGCAGTTCGCGGCGCGGGCGAGCGGCGGCGCGGGTATCATCAGGATCGAGACCAAAAGTGGTCAAGGCCTCGCGCATCGTGATCCCGGCGCGGTCCTTGCCGCCGAGCACGCTCTCCATGAACGTCCCGGCCACCGCGCGGCTGCCGAGCAGCGTGGATGCAAAGCGCACGCCCTCCTCGTCGGCAAAACCGACGACCTCGATCGCGAACGGCAGCCGCTTGCCGCGCTTGTTGAGATCGGCCACGCAGGAGATCGCGGTGATGACGCCGAGCGGGCCGTCCCATTTTCCGGCATCACGCACCGTGTCGTAATGCGAGCCCAGCATCAGGCACGGCAGGCCCGGCCGCTCGCCTTCATAACGGCCGCAGACATTGCCGATGGCGTCGAGATGCGCCGCCATGCCGGCGTCGCGCATCCAGGACAAAATCAGATCGGCGGCGATGCGATGTTCGGGGGTCAGGAAAATTCGCGCCAGGAGCTCCGGCGTCTCGGAGATCGCGCCGAGCGCGTCAATCCGGCCGACGATTTCATCGCCGAGCGAGGATCGCCTCGGTCCGCCGCTCGCTACCTCACTATTGCTCATGCTTTTCCAATGCCGCGCCGCTTCGCGCGCTCGCATTATCGATACAAGTTCGATGCCAGTGGGAGAAACGCAAACCGCGAGGACCTTTTACAGGTAACAGCCCCAACCGGTGTGGCTAGCCGACAAATGATCAAATCCGGCCTCAAACCGGCCTCCGGCAGGCCCGTCCGGCATTAAGAATTGCTTAACGGTCTTGCATACAATCAAACAATAGCGCCTATAAATTAATCTGAGAGGCTTCTGCTCAAAGTTTAAACGGCCACCAGAATTCAATAATATACGTTTTATTTCAATCGCTTGCTATAAATTGACCACCAATCGTGCTCTGGCATGAAGATTGCGACATACCCTCCGAGCTCCGCCGTGTCGGCGCGGCTGCGAAATGTGGGGCGGTTCGTCCGCCAGAGGGAGCAGGCATATGGATTTCAGCAGGATTTCACGACGGCACCTGTTGCAGGGCAGTGCAGCGTTAACGCTCGGCAGCACCCTTGGCGCGGGCCGGGCTTTCGCGGCCGACACCACCATCGGCTTCATCTATGTCGGGTCGCGCGACGACTACGGGTACAACCAGGCACATGCAGCGGGTGCGGCGGCGCTGAAGAAGCTGCCCGGCCTGAAGGTCGTCGAGGAAGAAAAGGTCGCCGAGACCGACGCGGTCGAGAAGACCATGGAGTCCATGATCAATCTCGACGGCGCCTCGCTGCTGTTCCCGACTTCGTTCGGTTACTACAACCCGCACATGATCAAGATGGCGAACAAGTTTCCAAAACTTCGCTTCGAACATTGCGGCGGCCTGTGGACCGACAAGGACCCGAAGAACGCCGGCAGCTATTTTGGCTATATCGACGAAGCCCAGTACATCTCGGGCATCGTCGCCGGCTATTCCAGCAAGACCGGCAAGGTCGGCTTCGTCGCCGCCAAACCGATCCCGCAGGTGCTGCGCAACATCAACGCCTTCACGCTCGGCGCGAGACTCGCCAACCCGAAAGCGACCTGCCAGGTGATCTTCACCGGCGACTGGTCGATGCCGGTCAAGGAAGCCGAAGCCACCAACAGCCTGATCGATCAGGGCGTCGATGTCCTCACCTGTCACGTCGACGGTCCCAAGACCGTGGTCGAGAATGCCGCGCGCCGAGGGGCGATGGTCTGCGGCTATCACGTCAACCAGTCGGCGCTGGCGCCGAAGGCCTATCTCACCGGCGCCGAATGGAACTGGGAGGCGCTGTATCCGAAATTCGTCAAGATGATCGCGGCCGGCGAAGCGATCCCGAACTTCTATCGCGGCGGCCTCAAGGAGGAGATCGTCAAGTGCTCGCCTTACGGCGAAGCGGTTTCCGCCGAAGCGCGCAAGCATGCCGACGACATCAAGGCGAAGCTCACCGCCGGCACCTACACCATCTTCAAGGGCCCGATCATGGACAACAAGGGCAAGATCGTGATCACGGCCGGCACCGATCGCGGCCAGAGGGATCCCGAACTCGAAAAGATGGATTATCTGGTCGAAGGCGTGATCGGGGCCACTTCGTGACCACTGACGCCGCAGATCCCGTGGAGGCGGTCGGCATCGCGCCGACCGCTGATCCCGGCTTCTTAGCCGGATTCTTGCAAGGCTACGGCGCCAGCATCGAATATATCCTGATCCCCGCCGCGGCGCTGGTCGGCGCGCTCGCGGTGTTCGGGGTGTTCGTCGCACTGTTCGGCAAGAACCCGCTGGATCTGTATTTCTACATGTACCAGGGCGCGTTCGGCACCTGGTTCTCCTGGCAGAACACTTTAACGCGCGCAGCACCGCTGATCCTGACGGCGCTGTGCACGGCGCTCCCGGCGCAGCTCGGCATGGTCATTATCGGCGGCGAAGGTGCGCTCCTGATCGGTGCGCTCTCGGCGACATCGGCCGCACTGGCGATGCAATGGGCGCCGCCGTTTGTCGTGCAACTCGCGATGGTCTGCGCCGGCATGATCGGCGGTGGGCTCTGGATCATGCTGTCCGGCGGCTTGCGTCAATTCCGCGGCGTCAACGAAACGATTTCCAGCCTGCTGCTGGTCTACATCGCGCTCGCCGTCCTCAACCATCTGGTCGAGGGCATGATGCGCGACCCCGCCAGCCTCAACAAGCCGTCAACGCGCGAGATCGGCGCCGCCAACATGATCGGCAGCATCCCCGGCACCGACGTGCATTGGGGACTGGTGTTTGGCATCGTCGCCGCCATCGCCTCCTACATCCTGATCTATCACACGGTATTTGGCTTCGCTGCGCGGGTCGCCGGCGGCAACATCCGCGCTGCCAAAATCGTCGGCCTCGGCGTCAGCAAGCTGATCATGACGATCTGCTTTCTGGCGGGCGGCTGCGCCGGCCTCGCCGGCATGGTCGAAGTCGCCGCCGTACAGGGCCGCACCAACGCCAATCTCGCCGCGGGTTACGGTTTTACCGGCATCCTCGTCGCCTTCCTGGCGCGGCAGAATCCGCTGGCCGTGATTCCCGTAGCCATCCTTCTCGGCGGCATCAGCGCCAGCGGCGGGCTGTTGCAACGAAGGCTCGGCCTGCCCGATGCCTCGGTACAGGTGCTGCAAGGCATCATCTTCGTCTTCGTGCTCGCGAGCGACGCGCTGTACGGACGCATCGGCTTCCCAAAAGGAAAATCCTGACATGGCGGACGGAACGATCGGCCTCTGGACTGTCCCGCTCGCGGTGTTCGGCGGCGCCATCCGCGTCTCGACGCCGTTCATCTTCGTCAGCCTCGGCGAATGCATCACGGAGAGAAGCGGCCGCATCAATCTCGGCCTCGAGGGCACGCTGGTGATGGGCGCGATGAGCGCCTATGGCATCTCCTATCTCACCGGCTCGCCCTGGCTCGGCGTGCTCGCCGCCGGAATCACCGGCGCGCTGCTGGGCGCGCTGCATGCCGGCATCTGCTCGCTCCCAAGAGTCAACGATATCGCAGTCGGGATCGCGCTGATGCTGTTCGGCACCGGGCTGGCGTTCTATCTCGGAAAGCCGCTGATCGAACCGACGGCGGCCCGACTGCCGGCAATCGACTTCGGCTGGTGGAGCGACATCGCCCAGGTCCGCGCCGCGCTGCGGATCAACGTGCTGTTTTTGATTGGGGTTGCGATCGCGCCGGTTCTCTATTGGGCGTTCAAGACCACGCGCTGGGGTCTCTTGATCCGCACCGCCGGTGAAAGTTCGGATGCCGCACGCGCGATGGGCTATTCGGTGCTGTGGATCCGGCTCCGCGCGACCATGGTCGGCGGCTTCCTCGCCGGGATCGGCGGCTCGTTCCTGTCGCTGTTCTATCCCGGCAGCTGGAACGAAGGCCTCTCCAGCGGACAGGGCATCACCGCGGTGGCGCTGGTGATCTTCGCGCGCTGGGACCCGATGCTGTGCCTGTGGGCCTCGCTGGCCTTTGGCGGCGCCGCAGCCCTTGGCCCGGCGCTGCAATCGGTCGGCGTCACCTCGGGCTATCACCTGTTCAACGCCGCGCCCTACATCCTGACGCTGGCGATCATGATCATCACCTGCTCGCCGAAGCGCACCCTGACCGGTGCGCCTGCTGAATTGTCGATTACCCGATAACGTCAAGAGCATAAGCGAGGATTGCATGCCCGAGCGCTATCTGAAATCCGAACCCTATGCGTGGCCCTACAACGGCGACCTGCGCCCGCAGAACACCGCGCTCATCATCATCGACATGCAGACCGATTTCTGCGGGGTCGGCGGCTATGTCGACAAGATGGGCTACGACCTGTCGCTGACGCGGGCGCCGATCGAGCCGATCAAGAAGCTGCTGGCTGCGATGCGTGCACAGGGCTTTCACATCATCCACACCCGCGAAGGCCACCGTCCTGACCTCACGGATTTGCCCGCCAACAAGCAGTGGCGCTCGCGCCAGATCGGCGCAGGCATCGGCGACCCCGGCCCGTGTGGCCGGGTGCTGGTGCGCGGCGAGCCCGGCTGGGAGATCATTCCGGATCTCACGCCGCTGCCGGGTGAGCCCATCATCGACAAGCCCGGCAAAGGCTCGTTCTGCGCCACCGACCTCGAACTGATGCTGCGGCTGCGCGGCATCGAGAACCTCGTCCTGACCGGCATCACCACCGACGTCTGCGTCCACACCACCATGCGCGAAGCCAACGACCGCGGCTTTGAATGCGTGCTGATCGAGGATTGCTGTGCGGCGACTGACAAGAGCAACCACGAGCACGCATTGAAAATGATCAAGATGCAGGGTGGCGTGTTCGGCGCGGTCGCAACCTCCACGGCGCTGATCGGGGCGCTGTCATGATCATCGGCGAAGCGCCGTTTCCCCCCGGCCCGCTCGGCGTCGATGCGGTGGCCATGACCATGCAGTTCGGCGACTTCAAGGCGCTGGACAATGTCGAACTGAAAGTGCGGCCGGGCACGTTCCACGCGCTGCTGGGCGAGAACGGCGCCGGCAAGAGCACGCTGGTCAAATGCATCATGGGCTATTACCGCGCCACCGAGGGCGACGTTCTCGTTGGTGGCCGCGAACAGGCGATCGCCAACCCCAAGGAAGCCCACGCGCTCGGGCTCGGCATGGTCTACCAGCATTTTACGCTGGTGCCGGCGATGACGGTCGCGGAAAACCTGGTGCTGGCGCGTGACGACGTGCCCGCCGTGGTCGATTGGGCAAAGGAGAAGAAAGAACTGGAAGCGTTTCTGGCGCGGATGCCGTTCAAGGTGCCGCTCAACGCAAAAGTCTCGGACATCTCCGCCGGCGAGCGGCAGAAATGCGAAATCCTCAAGCAGCTCTATCTGAAGCGGCGCTTTCTCATTCTCGACGAGCCGACCTCGGTGCTGACGCCGGGTGAAGCCGACGAGGTGCTGGGCATGCTGCGCGCCATGGTTGTCGCCGGCGACCTGACGATCCTGATGATCACGCACAAGTTCCGCGAAGTGATGGCGTTCGCCGACGAGGTAACAATTTTACGCCGGGGCAAGCTCGCCGGCGCCGGCAAGGTTTCCGAACTCACGCCTGATGACATGGCGCGCACCATGATCGGCGCCGAGCAGTTGACGGTGCAGCCGCCGCGGGTCGGCGAGGTCAGCGAAGCAAGATTGGAGCTATCGAAACTCACCGCGCTTGACGATGCCGGCGCGATCGCCGTGCACGGCGTCTCGCTTGCCGTGCGTGGTGGCGAAATCGTCGGGATCGCCGGCGTCTCCGGCAACGGCCAGCGTCAGCTGGTCGAGGTGCTGGCCGGTCAGCGCGAGGCCGAGAGCGGCGATATCCGCGTGCGCGGCGATCTCTATTCGGCCAGCCGCGAGGAAATGCGCCGGCACAAGATGTCGCTATTGCCCGAGGAGCCGCTGAAGAATGCCTGCGTCGGCGGCATGAGCGTCGCCGACAACATCGCCTTCCGCGAATTCGACCGCGCGCCCTTTGCCAGCGGCGGCTGGTGGCTGAACAAGTCGGCCTTTCGAAAAGACGCCGAACGCAAGATCGGCCTCTACAAGATCAAGACCCGCACCCCGGATACGCCGATCTCGGCGCTGTCGGGCGGCAACGTGCAGCGCGCGGTGCTGGCGCGCGAGCTCGGTGGCGAGGTCGAGGTGCTGATCGCCGCCAATCCCTGCTTCGGGCTGGATTTTGCGGCGGTCGCCCAGATCCACGCCGAGATCATGGCCGCGCGCAACCGCGGCGCCGCGGTGCTGCTGGTCAGCGAGGACCTCGACGAACTGCTGGAACTGTCCGACCGGCTGGTGGTGATGTTCCATGGCGAATTCGTCCACGAGGCCCGCGCCAGCGAGGCCGACCTGACCGAAATCGGACGGCATATGGCCGGGCACTGATGCTAGGATACTACTGACAGCAACGGTCAGGCATTGAATGGTCGAACCTTCCTCGCTCACTCCTTTGGAGCGCGACGCCCATTTCCTGCGGCGGTCGTTCGACGTCGCCCGCCGCGCCATCACCCACGGCAACCATCCCTTTGGCGCCGTGCTGGTCGATGCCAGCGGCAACGTCCTGCTCGAGGCCGAGAACGCCTACATGCCCGCGCATGACGGCACCGCGCATGCCGAGCGCCTGCTGGCGACCATGGCCTGCACCACGATCGCGCCGGACATCCTGCGCGCCGCTACGCTCTACTCGTCCGCCGAGCCCTGCGCGATGTGCGCCGGCGCGATGTACTGGGCCGGCATCGGCCGCCTGGTCTATGCCTTGAGCGAACACCGCCTGCGCGACATCACCGGCAACCACCCGGAAAACCCGACGCTCAACCTGCCCTGCCGCGACGTCTTCGCCCGCGGACAGCGCTCCACCGAGGTGGTCGGACCGCTGCTGGAAGACGAGGCCGCCGCGCTCCATGACGGGGTATGGAAGTAGGCCTTTAAGCTTCTGCCGCCAATCTCTCGTCATGCCCGGGCAAAAGCGCGAAGCGCGTCTTCGCGCCAGATGTCCCGGGCATCCACGTCTTTGCCGAACGAAACCAGGGAAGACATGGATGGCCGGGACAAGCCCGGCCATAACGGAGAATTAAATCACGAAGCACCCGGACAAAGAAAAAATGGCGCCGCGGGGAACATCGCGGCGCCATCGCTTATGCACCTGGAGATAATCAGGTGGTTAGAACTTCTTAGAACTTCACGGTCACGCCGCCATAGACGGTCGACTCGGTGCAGGAGTTGGTGCTCTGGCCGGTTGCTGCGATCGTGCAGACGCCGGGCATCGCATTGTGATCGAGACCGAACTTGTTCTGCCAGTAGCGATAGGCAACCCAGAGGTCGACGAAGTGGGAGTACTGCGGACCGATGAAGGCCTTGGAGGCGTCGAAGGTCAAACGGATCGGTTCAGAGTTGAGTTCGGTCTTGGAGGCGGTGCTGAAGCGACCGGGACCGGAAAGCGCCGGCAGGCTATTCGAGTCACCCTTGGGACCGTACCAGCCAGCGCGGCCGCTGATCGAGAAGTACTGCATGTTCTCGGGCAGGAAGCCGAGGTCCATGTAGTAGTTAACTTCAACCGCCCAGGTCGCGTTATACTTCACGTTGCCGTCGCCGTTACAATTAACTCCGTTGATGACGCCCGCAAAGGCCGAGCCGCACTGGGTGAAGGCGTTGTGGTTGGAGAACTCCCAGTAAACCAGCGGCGCTACGTTGATGTAGCCCTTATAGGGCAGGTCGAAGGCGAACTGCAGACCGGCAACCATGTCGCGCTTGGCCGGCGCCAGGAAGTTGTTCTCGGTGTTGCCGTCCATGCCGACTTCCAACGAAACGTTATGCAGCGGGCCCATCGAGAAGGCCTTGGTATTGAAGATTTCGTTGAAGCCGAAGGTCGAGCGGAACAGACCGTAAATTTCGGTCGCACCGGCACAATTGCCCGCGGCGAAGTTGTCGAGCAGGCCCGGGGCGATACACGGCGAGGCCGGATCGTTATGACCGGACTTGAACATCGAGATGGTGAAGAAGTTGGTGCCGTAGGCCCAGGCATCGAAGTGAGTGAACGAATAGACCTGCTTGGCGGTGGTGCCGTTGATAGAACCGTTCGGGTTGACACTGAACATGCCGGGATCGGTACCCTTGGGCATCCAGGAGAACGACACCCGGTCGTCGATCACGTAGAAGAACGGAACCGGCGCCGCCTTCTTCACGGCCTTGACCGGCAAATCGGCCGCCGCGGCATAACCCGCCGGAACGAGTGTGGCGAGTGACAGCGCCGCTGCTGCCAATGTTCTGCGAAGACTAAACATCCCAATTACCCCCAAGTTGAACGATCGAATGATCAAGGCCCTTGGAAGCGACCCTTGCGCTGATCACATGAAGTGAGAAGCCTCAAGATTCCCCATGGCTTGCTGCAAGTTTCATCAAGAATAAGTGAGGCGTGCGCAGTCAGTGCGATGGCAGGCCGGCGGGTTGTTCGGGTGAAACAATCTCCGGTAGAGCCGGATTTTTTCACTTACGCCCGGATTTACTGGCCTTTTCTGCGACGTTCGGGCGCAGGCCAACCTTGCGAAATGCGCGATCGAGGCAATCCGAACCACGCGTACACAGCTGCGGCAAAATTGCTCAACTTCGCAGCAGCACTGACTAGGCTATCCTGAATTGTCTGGACCGTTACAAATTTACAACATGACGTCAGGCGTTTTTGCGGGCCCAAGGCAGTAGGCGTGAAGCGATCGAAGGACGATCGAGAGCTGATACGTTGAGCGATGTAGCTTCAAAATCTCCGGGAATCACACCACTTCTCGCCTGCCGAAGAGTTGAGCAAGGGCTGGCGCTTTTTCCCTACTTACGCCGCCGTCCAAACTAGCACAGTATTGAGGCATTCTCTTTCTCATACGCGTGACAACGAATGTCAGATTCGACGCCTGCCGCGCTGCACACGGGTGGCACCCCGCTGCTCCGGACGGTCGGCTTGACCAAGCGGTACGGCAGCTTCCTCGCCAACGATGCGATCGACATCGAGATCTGGCCGCAGCAGATCCACGCGCTGCTCGGCGAGAACGGCGCCGGAAAATCCACGCTGGTCAAGACCATCTACGGACTGGTGCAGCCGAGCGAAGGCGACATGCTCTGGCAAGGCGAGAAGATGGTGCTGTCCGGCCCTTCGGAAGCCCGCAGCCGCGGCATCGGCATGGTGTTCCAGCACTTCTCGCTGTTCGACAATCTTACCGTCGCCGAGAACGTGGCGCTTGGGCTGGACGGCAAGGAATCCTTCAAGGACATGTCGGCACGTCTTGAAGAAGTATCCAGTGTTTACGGGCTTCCGCTCGATCCCAAGCGCGAGGTCTGGCAACTGTCGGTCGGCGAGCGCCAGCGCATCGAGATCGTCCGCGCGCTGATGCAAAATCCGAAATTCCTGATTCTTGACGAGCCGACCGCGGTGCTGACGCCGCAGGAAGCCGATCAGCTCTTTGTCGTGCTCGATCGGCTGAAGGCGGAGGGCCGCGCGATCCTCTACATCAGCCACAAGCTCGACGAGGTTAAGCGGCTGTGCGACACCGCCACCATCCTGCGCGGCGGCAAGAAGATCTCGACTTGCAATCCCAAGGCGGAGACCGCCTCCTCGCTCGCGCGCATGATGGTCGGCGGCGAAATCAAGCAAGTGAAGGCGGCCGCCAACCGGCAAACCACCGTGCCGCGCCTCGTCGTCAACGACCTCAGCCTCGAACCGGACGATCCGCACGGCGTCCGGCTCCAGCACATCGACCTCGAACTCAAGGGTGGTGAAATCTTGGGCATCGCCGGCGTCGCCGGCAACGGCCAGGACGAGCTTTTCGCAGCGCTT
The DNA here is from genome assembly GCA_038244925.1 of Hyphomicrobiales bacterium. GTDB lineage: Bacteria > Pseudomonadota > Alphaproteobacteria > Rhizobiales > Xanthobacteraceae > Bradyrhizobium. The sequence continues at coordinate 13,869 of JBBRSX010000040.1, forward strand.
TCCGGAGAGCGGCTGGCGCAGGATCCCGGCACCATCGTGATCGACGGACACGCCGTGGGGCATCTTTCAATCACCAAGCGGCGCAAGCTCGGGGCGGCGTTCGTGCCGGAAGAGCGGCTCGGCCACGGCACCGCGCCGCGGATGCGATTGTCGGAAAACGCGCTGCTGACCGGCCACGCTGCCAGCGGCATGGTCCAGCACGGCTTCGTCAACACCGCCGCGACACTCAACACCGTCGACAAGGCGACCGAGGCGTTTGACGTCCGCAAGGCCAAGCGCGATCCCGAGGCTGCCAGCCTCTCCGGCGGCAATCTGCAAAAATTCATCGTCGGTCGCGAAATCCTGCGCAACCCGGTGGTGCTGGTCGTGAGCCAACCGACCTGGGGCGTGGATGCCGGTGCTGCCGCCGTGATCCGGCAGGCGCTGCTCGATCTCGCCGCCAGCGGCGCGGCGGTGCTGGTGACGAGCCAGGACCTCGACGAACTCGCCGAAATCACCGACCGCATCGCCGTGATGTTTCACGGCCGTCTGTCGGCCCCGATGCCCACCAGCGAAGCCAGCCGCGAAAAGCTTGGTCTGTTGATGGGCGGCGCCAGTCTGGATCAGAAGGAAGCGGCCCATGCAGCTGGTGCTTGAAAAGCGCGCCGAACGCTCCAACACGATCGCGCTGATTTCGCCGCTGATCGCGATCGGGCTGACGATCGTGACCATGAGCATTCTGTTCGTCATGCTCGGCAAAAATCCGATTTCCGCGCTCGGTGTCTACTTTATCGATCCGCTCACCGACAGTTATTCGCTGCAGGAGATCGCGGTGAAGGCCTCGCCGCTGGTGATGATCGCGATCGGCCTGTCGTTCTGCTATCTCGCCAACGCCTGGAACATCGGTGCCGAAGGCCAGTTCCTGGTCGGCGCCGTCGCCGGAAGCTGGCTCGCGGTAAAGACACAAGGCACCGATGCCGGCGCCTGGGTGTTGCCGGCGATGCTGCTGCTGGGCGCCGCGGCCGGCGCGCTCTATGCGCTGATCCCCGCGATCTGCAAGGTCAGGTTCGGCGCCAGCGAAATTTTGACCAGCCTGATGCTGGTCTATGTCGCCGATCTGTTTCTGGATTATCTGGTGCGCGGTCCATGGCGCGATCACAAGGGCTTCAACTTTCCGACCACCGCCGAGTTCGATCCGGTCGCGACCGTGCCGCTGCTGATCGAGACCGGGCGGCTGCATCTTGGCGCCGTCATCGCGCTGGTGGTGGTCGCCGCGGGTACGGTGCTGCTCGGAAAAACCATCAAGGGTTTTGAAATCCGTGTCGTCGGCGCAGCCCCGCGCGCTGCGCGCTTCGGCGGCTTCAATTCCAACCAGCTGATCCTCCTGACCTTCGCGATCTCGGGCGCGCTGGCCGGCCTCGCCGGGATCATCGAGGTCGCGGGTCCCGTCGGCCATCTGCAGCCCGGCATCTCGCCCGGCTACGGTTTTACCGCAATCATCGTCGCGTTCCTCGGGCGGCTGAACCCGGTTGGAATATTAATTGCAGGACTTTTCCTCGCATTGACCTTTATCGGCGGCGAGCAGGCACAGATCGCAATGAAAATCCCGTTGGACGTCACCAAGGTGTTCCAGGGCATTTTGCTGTTCTACGTACTCGCCTGCGATTCCCTCATTCTCTATCGCTTCAAGCTTGTTTACGCGTCGGCAAAGGTGGCCTAGTGGAGCTCGTCGAAGCCATCATCCTTGCGGTGCTTGCGGCCTCCACGCCGCTGCTGCTGGCTGCGACCGGCGAGTTGATCACCGAACGCGCCGGGGTCCTCAACCTCGGCGTCGAAGGCATGATGATCGTGGGCGCGGCCTGCGGCTTCGGCGGCGCCTGGATGTCCGGCTCGATCATCGTCGGTGCGCTGTGCGGCATCATCGCCGGCACGCTGCTGTCGCTGATTTTTGCGCTGATGACGCTGGGGCTCGCAGTCAACCAGGTCGCGACCGGTCTGGCCCTGACCATTCTCGGCGTCGGACTGTCGGGCCTGATCGGCGCCCGCTTCGTCGGCGAGAAGATCACGCCGGCGCCGCATCTTCATATTCCGGGGCTAACCGATATCCCGCTGGTCGGACGGATTTTGTTCGGCGAGGATCCCTTCGTCTACCTGTCGCTGGCGCTGGTCGTCGCGGTCTGGTGGTTCCTCTACAAGACGCGGGCCGGGCTGATCCTGCGCGCGGTTGGCGACAATCACGTCTCGGCGCATGCGCTCGGCTATCCCGTGCTGCGGATCCGGATGTTCGCGGTCATGTTCGGCGGCGCCTGCGCAGGTCTTGCCGGCGCCTATCTGCCGCTCGCCTACACGCCGTTCTTCATTCCCGGCATGACCGCCGGCCGCGGCTGGATCGCTCTGGCGCTGGTGGTGTTCGCGTCCTGGCGGCCCGGCCGCCTCGTGATCGGCGCTTATCTGTTCGGCGCGGTAACGATCCTGCAATTGCATGCCCAGGGCTGGGGCGTCGGCGTCCCGTCGCAATTGATGTCGGCGCTGCCGTATCTCGCCACCGTCATCGTCCTTGTTCTGATTTCACGCGCACGCAGCGGCGGCTCGACCGCACCGGCCGCGCTCGGGACGGTGTTCGTGCCCGATCGATAAACATACCCGGGGCGCGCGCGATGGGGCGCGTGCGCATCGGGAGTGACAGTCCACCCCTTCAGTAACCGGAGAACCCATATGAGAAAGCTTCTCATCGCGACGACGGCAGCGGTGATCGCCGTCGGAGCCAGTCTGGTCGGCGCTTCCGCCGCCGACAAGCTTAAGGTCGGCTTCATCTATCTCGGCCCGGTCGGCGACCTCGGCTGGACCTACCAGCACGACGTTGCCCGCCAGGCGATGCTGAAGGAATTCGGCGACAAGGTCGAAACCACTTTCCTCGAAAACGTCAGCGAAGGCCCGGACTCCGAGCGTTCGATCGAACAGCTCGCCCGCGCCGGCAACACGCTGATCTTCACGACGTCGTTCGGTTACATGGAGCCGACGCTGAAGGTAGCGAAGAAATATCCGAAAATTCACTTCGAGCACGCCACCGGCTACAAGCGCGCCGAAAACGTCTCGACCTATTCCGGCCGGTTCTATGAAGGCCGCTACATCCAGGGCATTATCGCCGCCAAGATGTCGAAGAGCGGCGTGCTCGGCTACATCGGCTCGTTCCCGATTCCGGAAGTCATCTCCGGCATCAACGCCACCATCCTGGGTGCGCAGACCATCAATCCCAACATCAAGGTCAAGATCATCTGGGCCAACTCCTGGTTCGATCCGGGCAAGGAAGCGGACTCCGCCAAAGCGCTGCTCGACCAGGGCGCCGACGTGATCATGCAGCACACGGATTCCCCGGCCGCGATGCAGATCGCGTCCGAGCGCGGCAAGCTGGCGTTCGGCCAGGATTCCGAAATGATCAAGTTCGGACCGAAGTCGCAGCTGACGTCGATCATGGACAATTGGGGCCCCTATTACATCGAGCGCGTCAAGGCCGAGCTCGACGGCAAATGGAAGTCGGAAGATTTCTGGGGCGGCCTCAAGACCAAGATCGTGATGATGGCGCCTTACACCAACATGCCTGACGACGTGAAGAAGCTCGCGATGGACACCGAAGCCGCCATCACCGACGGCAAGCTGTTCCCGTTCAAATGCCCTGTGGTCGGCCAGGACGGCAAGGAAGTCGAATGCAAGGGCGGCACCCATCTCGACGACGGCCAGGTGCTCGGCATGAACTTTTACGTCAAGGGCATCGAGGACAAGATCCCCGGCAAATAAGCGTCGGGGGTTATCGAGAGACCGAGGTCCGGGCGGAATCGCCCGGACCTTTTTTGTTTCTTCCTTCTCCCCTTGTGGGAGAAGGAAAGAGCTACCCCGCATGCATCTTACGCGCGGCGGCGCTGTGGCGGCGGATCAGATCTTGCACGTCGAGGCCGGGGATTGCGCCATCGGTCACGGCCCAGTTGCCGCCGACCATGACGCGGTCGGCGCGGTGCGCGCCGCAAAGCACGAGGGCCGCCAGCGGATCGCCGTGGCCTGAAAAGCGCAACTCGTCGAGCTTGAACAGCGCCAGATCGGCGGCCTTGCCGACCGCGATCTCGCCCAACTCAGGACGGCCGACGCAGGCGGCGGAACCTTTGGTGGCCCAGCGCAGCGCGTCCTTGTGGCTGACCTTGCCGACGCCGTAGCGCGACCTTTGAAGCAGGAACGCGGCGCGGACTTCCTGCATCAGGTTGGACTCGTCGTTCGAGGCCGAGCCGTCGACGCCGAGGCCGATCGAAACCCCCGCCTCTTCCATCTCGCAGACCGGACAGCAGCCGGACGCCAAAATCTGGTTGCTGCAGGCGCAATGGCTGATGGACGTCTTGGCCCTGCCGAGCCGCTTCATCTCGTCCGGCTTGAAGAAGATGCCGTGCGCCAACCAGGTGCGCTGGTTGAGCCAGCCGCACTGCTCGAGATAATCCAGCGGACGGCAGCCATAAATCTGCTCGCAGAATTTGTTCTCATCCTCGGTTTCGGCGAGATGGGTGTGGAGGCGGACGTCGAGCCTGTCCGCGAGCGCGGCGGTGGCGCTCATTAGAGAGGTTGTCACCGAAAACGGCGAGCATGGCGCCAGCGCGATCTGTACCATCGCGTCTTCGCCGCGCTGGTGGTGTTTGGCGACCACGCGCTCGCAGTCGGCCAAAATCGTGTCCTCGTCCTGGACCACGCTGTCGGGCGGCAGGCCGCCGTCCTTCTGCGACAGGTTCATCGAGCCGCGCGTCAGCAGCACCCGCAAGCCGAGGCGCTTGGCGGCGGCGACTTCGATATCGACGGCGTCCTCGAGCCCCCCCGGAAATACGTAATGATGATCGGTCGTGGTAGTGCAGCCCGACAGCAGCAATTCCGACATCGCCACGGTGACGCCGAGGTGAAGGCTTTCCGGCGTCAGCCGCGCCCATACCGGATAGAGCGCCTGCAGCCATGGGAACAGTTCGCGGTCCATCGCTGCCGGCAACGCCCGGGTCAGGGTCTGGTAGAAATGATGATGGGTGTTGATCAGGCCGGGCAGCACCACATGGGCGCCGGCGTCATAGACTGTGGCACCCGATGTCACGGGCTCGCGGCCACGCGGCACCAGTTCAACGATCTTGCCGCTGCGGACCACGACGCCGCGTTCGGCGCCTTCGGCCAGAATGGAAAGGGGATCCTTGATCCAGATCGTCTGCGTTTGGTCCATGATCCCACCAATTTACGTGAGGACGCCATCGCAGGCGCTCACCCCTATCAATGCAAAGACCATCCCAACGGGATTGGCAACTGGCGCTGGTCTTGCAAGACTTCTAAAGCAGAGTTGCATCCTGTTGAAAGCGCTAGTCTATCCATGGACCTGAACACCATCACCGCGGTCGCGCATCCCAAGGCGCGGGATCAATTGCCCGTTTGGACGGCAGGCGATGCTTGGCTCGCGGGCGGGACCTGGCTGTTCTCCGAACCGCAGGCCCATCTGCGCCGGCTGATCGACCTCACCGACCTGAAATGGCTGGCGTTGACGATCGATGAGGCCGGGCTGTCGATCGCGGCGACCTGCACCGTGGCGCAACTCGATGCGCTGGCCTGCCCGCCGGAATGGATCGCCTCGCCGCTGATCAACCAGTGTTGCCGGGCCTTTCTCGCCTCCTTCAAGATCTGGAAGACCGCGACCGTCGGCGGCAACATCTGCATGTCGCTGCCGGCGGGCCCGATGATCTCGCTGACGGCAGCGCTGGACGGCATCGCCACGATCTGGCCGGCCGGTGGCGGCGAACGGAAAGTCGCGGTCGCCGATTTCGTCACCGGCGACAACCGCAACGTACTGGATCATGGCGACCTGCTGCGGCAGATCGAACTTCCGTTAGAGGCGTTGAAACGGCGCTCGGCGTTCCGGCAGATCTCGCTGACGCCGGTCGGCCGCTCGGCGGTGCTGCTGATCGGCAGCCTGAGCAGCGAAGACGCCTTTGCGCTGACGGTGACGGCGTCGACCGTGGCGCCAATCAAATTGTCCTTTGCCGCGATTCCGACGGTGAAAGAACTGCGCGAAGCGATCCTGCAGCGGATTCCCGACGACCTCTACCACACCGACGTTCACGGCAAGCCGGCATGGCGGAAGCACATGACGTTGCGGCTTAGCGAAGAAATCCGCAGCGAATTGCGGGCGTTGTTATGAGTTTTGAAATCAACGGCAAAACCTTCGCGCAATCCCCGCAGGCCGGGCAATGCCTGCGAACGTTCCTGCGCCAGCTCGGCCATTTCGGGGTCAAGAAGGGTTGCGACGCCGGCGACTGCGGCGCCTGCACCGTGCTGCTCGACGGCGAACCTGCTCATAGCTGCCTGATCCCGGCGTTTCGCGCCGAAGGCCATGCCGTCACCACCATCGAAGGGCTTGCGCCCGACGGCGGCATCCATCCGATGCAGCAGGCGTTTCTGGATGCGCAGGGCTTTCAGTGCGGCTTCTGCACCGCCGGCATGATCCTGACCTGTGCCTCCTTGAACCAGGCGCAGCGCCAGGACCTCGGCGCGTCGCTGAAAGGTAACATCTGCCGCTGCACCGGCTACGGCTCGATCGAGGATGCGCTCAACGGCAAGACCAATGTCGAGGACGCCGCCCCCGGCACCGCCTTCGGCCGCAGCCTGCCCGCACCCGCCGGCCCGAACGTCGTGCGCGGCGCCGAGCGATATACCTTCGATGTCGTCCCGGAAGGCCTGCTGCACATCAAGATGCTGCGCTCGCCGCATCCGCACGCCAAGATTATCTCAATCGACAAGGACGCGGCGCTGAAAATTCCTGGCGTGCATGCGGTGCTGACTTACGAGGACGCCCCGGACCGGCTGTTCTCGACGGCGCGGCACGAAAAGGACTGGATGGATCCGGAAGACACCAAGGTGCTCGACCAGGTCGTCCGTTTCATCGGTCAGAAGATTGCCGCCGTGGTCGCCGAAACCGAGGCCGCCGCCGAAGAAGGCTGCCGCCGCCTCAAGGTCGATTATGAAATCCTGCCCGCAGTAATCGATCCCGCGCAGGCGATCGCGCCGGGCGCGCCTGTGATCCACGGCGACAAGACGACGACCCATCGCGTCGCCAATTCGTCGCGCAACATCGCCGCTGAAACCCATGGCGAATTCGGCGATGTCGCCACCGCGCTGGCGCAAGCCGCCGTTACCTATCAGGGCACATTCACGACCCAGCGCGTGCAGCATGCCGCGCTGGAAACCCATGGCGGGCTCGCCTGGGCCGACGCCGATGGCGTCTTGACGGTGCGCTCCTCGACCCAGGTGCCGTTCCTGACGCGGCGCGCGCTGGCGGATATCTTTAATCTGGCACCCGACAAGGTACGCATGTTCTGCGAGCGCGTCGGCGGCGGCTTTGGCGGCAAGCAGGAGATGTTCGTCGAGGACATTCTGGCGCTCACCGCGCTGAAGACCGGACGTCCCGTTAAATTCGAACTGACGCGCGAGGAACAGTTCATCGCGACCTCGACGCGACATCCGATGCGGGTCACCGTTACCGCCGGCGCCGACAAGGACGGCAAACTGACGGCGCTGCAGCTCGACGTGCTCTCCAACACCGGCGCCTACGGCAACCATGCCGGGCCGGTGCTGTTTCATTCCGTCAGCGAATCTCTCGGGGTCTATAATTGCCCGAACAAGAAGGTCGACGCCGTCGCCGCCTACACCAACACCGTGCCGGCAGGCGCGTTTCGCGGCTACGGACTGCCGCAAACCTTGCTGGCGGTGGAAGCCGCGATCGACGAACTGGCAAAACAGCTCGGCATCAGCCCGTTCGAGATGCGCCGCCGTAATATCGTCAAGCCGGGCGATGCGATGCGCTCGCCGCCGGCGTCCGAATATCACGACGTGTTTTACGGCTCCTACGGTCTCGACCAGTGCCTCGACCTGGTCGAGCGCGCGATGGCCGCCGATGCGCCAAAACCAAAACTCTCCGCGGACTGGCTGACCGGCGACGGCATCGCGCTGACCATGATCGATACCGTGCCACCGGCCGGACATTTCGCCGATTGCAGCATCGCGCTGCGCGAGGATGGCGGTTTCGAGCTGACGGTCGGCACCGCCGAGTTCGGCAACGGCACCGCGACCGTGCATCGCCAGATCGCCGCCAGCGCGCTGGCGACCACGGTCGATCGCATCCGCTTAAGGCAATCCGACACCGCGCATGGCGGTCACGACACCGGCGCCTATGGCAGCGCCGGAACGTTCGTCGCCGGCCGCGCCACCCAAGCCGCAGCCGAAGCGCTCGCCGATCAGATGAAGGTATTTGCCGCGTCCCTGCTCGGCGAGAACGCAGATGCCTGCTCGCTCGACAACCACGCCACCGTATGCGCCGGACGCCGCACGCCCTTCGCACTGCTCGCCGCCTCGGCGCAGGCGCTCGGCAAAGCGCTGACCGCCAGCGGCACTTCGGCCGGATCGCCGCGCTCGGTGGCCTTCAACGTCCAGGGGTTTCGCGTCGCGGTCAACAAAAGCACCGGTGAGATCAGGATCTTGAAAAGCGTGCACGCCGCCGATGCCGGCAAGGTCGCCAACCCGATGCAATGCCGCGGCCAGGTCGAGGGCGGTGTCGCCCAATCGCTCGGGGCCACGCTCTATGAGGAAATGGTGATCGACGACAACGGCCGCGTCATCAATCCCAAATTCCGCGACTATCACCTGCCGCAGTTCGCCGACATTCCCCGTACCGAAGTATTCTTTGCCGACACATCGGACAGCATCGGACCGATGGGCGCCAAGTCGATGAGCGAAAGCCCGTACAACCCGGTCGCCGCCGCGCTCGGCAACGCCATCGCCGACGCCACCGGCATCCGTTTCACCGCAACACCGTTCAAGCCGGACCGGCTGTTTCCGGCGCTGCACGAGAAATTCGGGCAGTAGATCTTTTTGACGCGTTTTCTTGACGCGAACCGGTGCCCGCTTCGCTCGAAAACGCTATGCAGCTATTGCCGGTTCGCCCAATCCAGAATCGCGGCAGCCTCTGGCGAAACCCTGGCCTGCCACGCCGCGATCGGACCGGTTCCGGCTTTCTTGAGTGCGGTGATGATGGCAGGCGGCGCCGGCTCGTCGATGCTGACGCCGTTGGCGCGCATCCGCGCGTAGTTCTCGGCGGTGCGATTGACCAGCAATTCAATCTGGCTGTTTTCCGTCTCCGCGGCGGCGGCATCGACCGCGGCCTGCTGGTCAGCAGGCAACGCGTCGAATGCGTCCTTGCGGATGAACGCGATCGAGACCGGGATCGCATAGTTGATCGGCGTAAAATGACGGAGGTCGTCCCAAAGCTTTCGACCCGCACCACCATCGCCGGAGGTCAGGATCGCATTGAGTTTGTGCGCCTTGACCCTGGCAATCGCCTCGTTGAACGGAAGGAATTCGGCGGCAGCGCCCGCTGCACGCAAGACGTCGGCCGAGCTCTTGTCATACGCCCTCACCGCCAGGGCATGCAGGTCTTCCTCGCTTTTGAGCGGCTGATCGGACCAGATTCCGGTCGCGGGCCAGATCGTGACGTAGAGCAGCTTCATGCCCTTTGCTGCCAGCGCGCGTTCATAGAGCGGCCGTGCTTTGGCGTTCATCGCCTTCGCGGTTTCGACCGACTGGACCACAAAGGGCAGCGCGGACAGGCCGAATATCGGGTCGGATGCTTCCAGCGGCGCCGCGAACGCGTCGCCGCCGTCGATACGGCGGTCCTGCGCGGCCTGCGGCATGTCGCGAGCGGTGATTTTCATTTCATTGTCAAAAGCCGTCACGGTGGTCAGCGAACCCTGCGTTTTCGACGACAGCAATTTTCCGAAAGTCACCAGCCCGATGCCGGAGATGTTGCTCTCCGGATATTCGGTCGTCATCTTCCACTGGCCTTGCGCCAAAGCGGCGCCGGGGAGCAGGCTGAAAATCAGCACAAACGCGCAAACAGCGCCCAAGACAGATTTTCTTAACCTAAACGCCGCAGAATCGGAGGTTACCGGAACGACGCGCGTCGTGGATTTCCGGGAACTTGGAGCCAGGCCGGGCATTGTCCCCGCCGGTATGCGAATAACGGTCATCAGTCAGGCACTTTCCATGCGACGCATTGTCGAACATCTCTTTGAACTCATTGAAGCCAACACCCCCTATGCCGTTTGCGCGGTGGTGGCGTCGCTGGCGATAACAGGCTGCCTGCGCTTTATCCTGGAATAGAACGCGGCGGCGTTCAACCGCGCCCCACCGTGCATTCGATCTGGCCGTGCGGCTCGTCCGTCGGCAGGAACATGTCGTTGTTGTTATCGAGCCCGAATGCCGAGAGATTCATCGGGATGAAATGCATGTTCGGGCAGGCCATGCTGATTTCCGAAATTTCCGGCACGGCTGCCAGCGCCGCCTCGCCCATCCGGTACAGGCTGTCCTGAACGCTCTTGCTGTAGGTGGTCGAAAACACTTCCAGCACGGTGTCGAGAATTCTGGCGTTGGTAGCCGGATAGCTCGCGGGCTTGCCCGACCATTTCCAGGTCGCGACCATCGACGTCGCGCACATCCGGTCGCCGGTCGGCGGGATCGTCGTGTACTTGTCCTTGACGTAGTTCTCCCAGCCGGACTGGGTCGACTTCATGAAGGTAAAGCCGTCGACGCCGGATGACATGGTCGTAGCGCCGCCGCGGGCTTGCGATATTTCCACCGTCGGCTTGCCGTTGCTGTCGAGCACAAAACTGTGCGGATGCGGCTTGCCGCCAAAGCTGAGCCGGCTCCATTTGGTCTCGTGCGCGGTGATGGCGACCGCGGAAATCTGCGAATAGGTGTCGAGATATTTCTTCGCCAGCAGCCGGCAGAATTCCTCGGTAGAGAGCCCGGTATTTTCGCGGGCAACGACGTTGATGACGTTCTTGATCGTGTCTGTCGATACCGACGTGGAATTGTCGCCATGGGTATAGGCGCGGGCAAAATCACCTTCGATCATCGCCTTGACGTTGAGCTGGCTGACCTCGTGGCGCTCGCCGTCGCGGTGGATGCGCATGACGCGGACCCGGCCCTTGCCGTATCGGTTCTTGATCAGCGGCACGTCGGAGCCTCCAGTTCAGCCGGTAAATTTGCGGGATTTTGCTCGCCCGGTATGATCCAATGATGAGCAACGTTCGTGCCATCGAGCGGGTCCGGGGACAAGCGTTTGGCATGGGCCTTGTATCGGTAGAACCGGGCATCTTGCCCGCGCCGTAACAGGCAAGTTCTTGGGGGGCTAGTTCATGACCACGACCGCCGACGTCCATCCCGTAGACCAGATGCTGCCGGCGCCGCGGCTGCTGGCGCTCGGCCTGCAGCACGTGCTGGTGATGTATGCCGGCGCGGTCGCGGTGCCCTTGATTATCGGCCGGGCGCTGAAACTGCCGCCGGAGGACGTCGCCTTCCTGATCTCGGCGGATCTGTTCGCCTGCGGACTGGCGACCCTGGTGCAATGCCTTGGCTTCCCCGGCGTCGGTATCCGGCTGCCCGTGATGATGGGCGTCACTTTCGCCTCCGTCGGCCCGATGCTGTCGATGGCGGCGGCCCCCGACATCGGCCTGCTCGGCATCTACGGCTCGGTGATCGCTGCCGGAATCTTCGGCATACTTGCCGCGCCTTTCATCAGCCGGCTGCTGCCGCTGTTTCCTCCCGTCGTGACCGGGACCATCATCATGGTGATCGGCATTTCGCTGATGCGGGTCGGCATCAACTGGGCCGGCGGCGGCCTGCCGACCTTGACCAAGGTGGTCGACGGCGTACCCGGCGCCTTCCCCAACCCAGGCTACGGCCAGTTGCAGGGGCTCGGCATCGCCTTGTTCGTGCTGCTCGTCGTCCTCGGCCTGATCAAATGGGGCTCCGGCTTCCTCGCCAATGTCTCGGTGCTGCTCGGCATCATCGCCGGCGCCATCCTTGCGAGCCTGCTCGGCGTCATGCATTTCGAAAAAGTCGCCGCCGCCTCGTGGGGCGCGGTGGTTATCCCGTTCCACTTTGGCATGCCGCAATTCCATCTGGTCCCGATCGTTACCATGTGCATCGTGATGATCGTGGTCATGATCGAGTCGCTGGGCATGTTCCTCGCGCTCGGCGAAATCACCGGAAAGAAAATCGATCGCGACGCGCTGACCAAGGGTCTGCGCGCCGACGGCGTCGGCACGCTACTCGGCGGCGTGTTCAATACCTTTCCCTACACGTCGTTCTCGCAGAACGTCGGCCTTGTCAGCGTCACCGGCGTCCGTTCGCGCTGGGTGACGGTCACCGGCGGCGGCATCATGCTGCTGCTCGGGCTATTGCCGAAGATGGCGGCGCTGGTGGAAGCCGTGCCGGTGGTGGTGCTGGGCGGCGCCGGCCTCGTGATGTTCGGCATGGTGGCCGCGACCGGCGCGCGAATTCTGGCCGGCGTCGATTTCAAGAACAATCAATTCAACCTGTTCGTGGTCGCGATCTCGGTCGGCTTCGGCATGATCCCGCTGGTGGCGCCGAACTTCTTCAAGAACCTGCCGCATGACCTGCAGCCGCTGCTGGAGTCCGGCATCCTGCTCTGCGCGCTGGTGGCTGTGATCCTGAATGCGTTCTTCAATGGGATCAGCAGCAAGGCCGAGGCGGAAGCCGCCGCCGCGGCGGCGGCTTCATCGGCGCAGCACGTTTAGCCGAAAAGCAGATGTGGCGCGTTACTCCGCCGCCTGAACGATCGCCTGCAGCATCGGGCGTGTCGGCGCGAAAACTGTCACGCCGGTATGCGGCGTCGAGAAATCGAGCAGACGGTCGTACGCGCCCGGCGGATCGCCGATGTACATGCGTTGCAGCATCTTCTCGATCACCCAGAGATAGCGGGAATAGCCGATAAAATAGGTTCCGAATTCCTTCTGGCCCGGACGGCCGAACGGCATGTTGTCACGCAGGATGTCATATTCGTTGCCGTCGGCATCCTCGATGGTGGCCAGCGATTTATGCGATTTGCGCGGCGCGGCGTCGTCATCGATTTCGATATTGTCGATCTTGGTGCGAAAGCCCGAGACTCGTCGACGACGGTCACGCTGGCGCCAAGGCTGTCGAGCAAGATCCGCTCGAACTCGAAGCACATATCGGGGCGTTCCGACCGGATATGAAACAGAAGATCGCCTGACGTCGCCGGCGCCGCGTGAACCGCGCCCTTGATCGGCACAAACGGCTTCAATTCCTTCGGCCGGCTGCCGGAATGAAGACGATCCCAGAGCTCGCTGCCGATCCCGGCAATGCACGACAGCCGGCCGCCAAGATCCCGGAATCCGACCGTCTTGACCAAATCATCGAGCCCTTCGAGAGCAAAGCAAACCTTGGCAAGCGCGGCCGGTTCGTTCCCGACGGTGACCACGAGAAAGACCGCCGCCTGAGACAGCGGCACATCAATGCTCTGCGCATCGATCGGCACTCTGTCCCAATTCTTCCCCGACATTCCGAATTCTCACTCACAAGCGCAATCAACTTCCCCGATAGGTCGCGTAGCTCCAGGGGGTCACCAACAGCGGCACGTGGAGATGTCCCTCGGGATCGTTCACCGAAAACCGTAACGGGATCTGGTCGAGGAACGGCGGGTCCGACATCGGAACGTTGCGCGTCGCAAAGTAAGCGCCGACGGAAAACATCAATTCGTAGCACCCGATCGGCACCGGACGGCCGCCGATCAGAGGCTGGTCGGTGCGGCCGTCGCTGTTGGTGACGGCGCGCGCGATCACGCGGGCCTCGCCTAAATTCGACAGCTCGGTCAGCACGACCGAAATTCCCGCCGCCGGCTTGCCGCTGTGGGTATCCAGCACATGGGTGGACAACCGCCCGTGCACCGGGAGCTTGTCATCGGCCTCGACGAGCTGGTCGAGGCGCAGCGCCGCGATCCGGCAGATCTCGTTCACCGACGCCCGGATTTCCGTCGCGGCGTCGTTCGGCAGCCGACGTTCGAAATCGCGCAGCACCGAATCCTTGGTGTGGCGCCGGGCGCAGACGATGTAGGGAATACCGAACTTGGCGCGGTAGGCATTGTTGACGCGCTCGAACGCCTCGAATTCGGCGTCCGACAGGCGGTCGAGACCAAGGCTGTTCTGCTCGTGGGTGGATTCCGCGGTCAGGCCCGCGGCGCGCTGGGTCTTGTTGGCGAGATCAGGATGCCCCTTGACCAGCGTCATCAGCTGTTCTGATGGAGCGCGCTCCACCACGTCCTTCATCGCGGCGAACAGCGCTTTCACACCCGGATAGGGTCGCGCGGCGGCGGCCTGTTCGGCGATCCACGGCGAGTATTCGAAGACGTTGGCGAGCGCTGCGACAAAATCGTCCTTGCCTGCCGCGTTCAGATCGGAAAGTTTCTTCATGGCGCTGAACTATCCGATGTTAAAAGCGTGCTCGGCAAGATGCTGCAGATTGATGTGCCAGTGCTGCGCGATCTGCAGCCGCGTCGGCACCCAGACGCGCTCGTGCTGCATGACGTAATCGAGAAACCGCGCCAGCGACGCGGCACGGCCGGGACGGCCGACGACGCGGCAATGCAGGCCGACCGACATCATCTTCGGCGCCGTAGCACCCTCGGCATAGAGCACGTCGAAACTGTCTTTCAGGTAGGTGAAGAACTCGTCGCCGCCGCCAAAGCCCTGCGGATTGACGAAGCGCATGTCGTTTGCATCAAGCGTGTAGGGAATGACCAAATGCGGCTCCAGCGCAGGTGCCTTGATCCAGTACGGCAGGTCGTCGGCATAGGAGTCGCAGAGATATTGGAGCCCGCCGGCTTCCATCAGAAGCCGCAGTGTATTGATCGAAGAACGCCCGGTGTACCAGCCAAGCGGTGGCGCGCCGGTCGCCTCGGTGTGGACGCGGATCGCTTCCGCGATCTCCAGTCGCTCCTCGGCCTCCGACATGTCCTTGTGCTCGATCCATTTCAGGCTGTGGCTGGCGATATCCCAGCCGGCTTCCTTCATGGCGGCGACCACATCGGGATTTCGCTGCAAGGCCGTGGCGACGCCGAACACGGTCGCGTGCATCTTGCGCTCGGTGAACATTCGCCACAGGCGCCAGAAGCCGGCGCGCGAGCCATATTCGAACATCGATTCGATATTGGCGTGGCGCTGGCCTGGCCAGGGCTGCGCGCCAAGCACATCCGACAAAAACGCTTCCGAGGCGCAGTCGCCGTGCAGGATGTTGTTCTCGCCGCCCTCTTCGAAATTGACCACGAACTGCACAGCAACCCGCGCATTACCCGGCCACTTCGGATCGGGCGGGTTGCGGCCGTAGCCGCGGAGGTCGCGCGGGTAGTTCGGCGCCGTCACTAGGCTTCCTCGAACCGGATCTTCTGCGCGCCCTTCCACAGCACGGTCTTGCCGAACGCGGCGAGGTTCTCCAGCCCCGAGGTCAGGGTGATGAAATGGTTTCCCGCGAGCTGGCCCATCTTGCTGGCGAAATGCACGCCGCCATAGGCGAGCAGGATTTCGGTCTCGCTGATGCCGCCGGGATAGAGGATGATCTGGCCCGGCGCGGGATAGCTGGTGTGGTTCTCGTAGGAGACGCCGAAATCGAGATCGCCGAGCGGCATCCAGACCCCCTCGCCGCTCCAGCGGACATGGATGGCCTGGCTTTCGAACGGCATGGCTTTTCGAAACGCCGCAACGGTCTTGGGCGCCAGTTGCTCTTCGAAACGGGCCTGGAAGGTGAAATCACCGGCACGGACAATCAATTGGCTCATCGATCTCTTCTCTCGGATAGCTAAATAGAAGCAGGTTCGCCCTATCCATTGCAGCCGGGATTAGCGGAAGCAAGGACCATTCCAGCCCCGGGTGGCAGAGCGGATGGCAGAACAGCGAATGGCGAATTAGCTTCGGCGGTGGCCCGGCCGGGTCCTATTGCCGGCGGTCGTAGGACCAGCCGAAAATCCCGCCGCGCTGGACTTCCGGTTCCGGAGCCGCCACAGGCGCGGCCTCCCGCGCTTCGGCCTGCGGGGGTGGCGCTGCCGGCACCGGCAGGTTGTCGCACTTCATCGAATAGACCAGTTCGCCCCTGGCGGTTTTTCCGATCGGAGCGCAGACATCGGCGACGCGCGCGGCGGCGGCCTTGGGCACCGCCTTGGGCGTCAACGAGGTCTGGGCCCATGCGGGCGATGCGGCCAGCAACGTGACCAGTAAAATCTTCCTTATCGGCTTCACTGGCGATAACGGCATGCTCTCACTCGAACGCTCTCATCAGAACCGAAATAACCGGCGCCAGTCTATTACAGCCGGGCGACGGCGGCTGCTGAATATTTAGCCGATCGGTGCCTCTGATCAGAAAATTTGCTCGCCGCTTCGTGATGCCGGCGACCGTAATAATTCGCATCAGCTATCGCTATCTCCTGTGTAGCGCAGACACCCGAGGCGCGTTGCCTCGCAAGCGAACAGCGCCAAAGGGAGAACCCAAATGCGAAAGACGATTTTCACCGTGCTCGGCTCGGCCTTGATCGTTGCCGCCTCCGTGCAGTTCGCGGCCGCCGCCCAGCGCCATCATGGCAAGACGGATCGCGCGGTCGTGAGCCAGCAGCAGAGCCGTAACACCGACGCTTATGCGGCGTGGCCGGCTCCCGCCGTGCAGTCCGATTGGGCGTCGCGCTATTCGGGCGGCTACTCGGCGCCCGCTGGACGCTGAACGGTCTGGAGTTGACGACCAAAGGCCGACTGCACCCAGCGGTCGGCCTTTGTTTTTCCGATAGCTGGTTTGCGGCCGACACGTCAGGCTGAGCCGCTAAGCCCTTGCTTTCCCGTAATCTTGCGCGTTTCATTCGGTCCAACAAGACGAACCGGGGAAACAGCCATGCCAGCCAGAATCACCGGGATGATCGGCACGCAGCAGGAGGGCATCGCCGTCCACCTGATCAAGGGCAAGATATCGCGCGAGTGGGTGGTCGATTTCACCCGCCTGCACGAGCAGTGGAACTACGATTCCGTGCTGGTCGGATATTACGCCTCGGCAGCCGAAGGGTTCGCGATCGCGCTTTATGCCGCCGACCATACCGAGCGGATCAAGTTCCTGATCGCGCACCGGCCGGGCTCGGTGGCGCCGGCGCTCGCGGCGCGGCAGATCGCGACCTTCGACCAGCTGACACAGGGCCGGATGTCGCTGCACATCATCGCCGGCACCAGCGACGCGGATCAGGCCAGCGAAGGCGACTTCCTGCCCAAGAACGACCGTTACCGCAGAGCCGGCGAATATCTCGACGTGATGCGCCGGCTCTGGACCAGCGAGCACCCGCTCGATCACCACGGCGAATTCTACCGGCTCGAGGGTGGCTATACCGACATCAAGCCGCATCAGCAGCCCTATCCCGAACTGTACTTCGGCGGCTCGTCGGACGGCGCGCTGGAAATGGGCGCCAGACATTGCGACGTGTTCGCGATCTTCGGCGAACCGCTCGCCGAAACCCGCGACCGGATCCAGGACTTTAGGCGGCGCGCCGCCGTGTTCGGCCGCCGGGTCGGCTTCAACATGTCGCTGCGCCCGATCATCGCGGACACCGAGGGCGCGGCGTGGGACAAGGCCAACGCCCTTTTGGCCGATGTCGAACGCAAGACCGGCGCGGCACCGCAGCCGACCAACATCTCGGCCGAACGCCTGCTCGGCTATGCCGCGCGCGGCGACGTCCATGACGAACGGCTGTGGATGGGGATCGCGCGCGCCACCGGCGCGCCCGGCAATACCTCCTGCCTGGTCGGAACGCCGGATCAGGTTTCAGCCGCCGTACTGGAATATTACCGGCTCGGCATCCACTCCTTCCTGCTGCGCGGGTTTGAAAATCCGCACGACACGGTTTCGATCGGCCGCGAGTTGATTCCGCGCATCAAGGCCGGCGCGCTCGATATCGACCGGCAGGCCGAAGCGGCTGAGTAGAGTTCCTCACTGAAGTATGCCAACACCTCTGGATGCCTGTGCAAGGCACTGGCGTCCCAAGAAGAAATGCATGGAACGAGGTTCATGAAGGCGGTGGTTGTCGAGAACTACGATTCGATCGACGGAATCTCGATCAAGGAGAGAGACCTTCCTGAAGTCGCCGCCGGTGAAGTCCGCGTGCGGATCGGCGCCGCGGCGGTCGGCTTCGTCGACGGCTTGAAGGTGCAGGGTCTCTACCAGACCAAGGACCCGCTGCCGTTCGTGCCGGGGACCGAATTCGCTGGAACCGTCGATGCCGTCGCCGACAACGTCACGGCGTTCAAGCCGGGCATGCCCGTGCTCGGCATGGTCAGGTCCGGCGCGCTCGCCGAATACATTTCGGTGCCGTCGGCCGCGCTGAAGCAATTGCCGGCGAAAATCGCCTTTGAGGCCGGCGCCTCGTTCCAGGCCAACTATCTGACCGGGCTGTACGCCCTTGAGGCACGCGCGCAACTTCGCGAAGGCGAAACGCTGCTGGTGCTGGGGGCGGCGGGAGGGGTCGGCATCGCGGCGGTGCAGCTCGGAAAACTGATGGGCGCGCGCGTGATCGCCGCGGCCTCGACGCCGGAGAAGCGCGCATTTGCCGTCAGCCACGGGGCGGACGAGAGCATCGACTACACGAAGGCCGATTGGCGCGAGACGCTTAAAGCGCTGACCGGCGGCAACGGGCCGGACGTCATCTTCGATCCCGTCGGTGGCGAAGTGGCGCTGCAAGCGTTTCGCTCGATCGGCTGGCGCGGCCGGCATCTGGTGGTCGGCTTCGCCTCCGGCACCATTCCGGCGCTGGCGTTTAACCTGCCGCTGCTCAAGGGCGGCGCCCTGCTCGGCGTCGACCTGGCGCAAATTCAGAAGCGCGAGCCGGAGACCCATGCGCGCCTGATCGCGCAACTGTTCGACTGGCTGGCATCCGGAAAATTGCAGCCCGTGGTCGGCAAGGTCGTGCCGTTCGAGAATTTTCGCGAGGCATTCAAGACCATGCAATCGCGCGCGGCGCTGGGCAAGATGATTATCAAATTCGCCTAACCCCAAGACGATATTGACGTTTACGATACACTTGAAGGCGTTGAAGCAGGATCAGAGAACGAATGCCCGAGCACGACTTTCCGGAAAGTAACCCCAACGGGGTGCGGCGCCGCCACATGCATACGCGCACCATCGAATGCAACGGCTACCTGCGCGACGACGGGCTCTGGGAAGTCGAAGCGCGTTTGCGCGATACCAAGCCGTTCAGCCAGAGCGCCAGCCGCTACCGCGAGGAACTCGGGCCGGGCGATCCCGTGCACGATATCGGCCTGCGGTTGGCGATCGACGAAAGCATGACGATTGTCGAGGCGCAGGCGACCATGCGGGCGACGCCCTACCCGACCTGCATCGAGGTCGAACCGGTGCTGCAGCGCCTGGTCGGCGAGCGGATCGGAAGCGGATGGCGCAAGGTGGTCCAGCAGAAACTCGGCCGCACCGAGAGCTGCACGCATCTGTCGGAACTGCTCGGCCCCGCCGTGACCACGCTGTTCCAGACCATGACACAGGGCAAGAACCCGGCAGGCCGCGATTCGCTTGCCGACCAGCGCGCCCGTACCGTCCGGCCGTTCTTCATCGGCGGCTGCCATTCCTGGCGCACCGACGGCCCTGTCGTCGCTGACCTGTTCCCGCAATTTGCCACCAAGGCGGCGGTGCGGGAATAGAGCATCAGCTATCTCGCGCTTTTGCCTTGACGACGTCGGCATGCGGATCGCCGCTGGGCAGGATGTCTCTGATGTAATCGCGCTGTTT
The DNA here is from genome assembly GCA_038244925.1 of Hyphomicrobiales bacterium. Taxonomy (GTDB): domain Bacteria; phylum Pseudomonadota; class Alphaproteobacteria; order Rhizobiales; family Xanthobacteraceae; genus Bradyrhizobium. Next base: position 33,540 of record JBBRSX010000040.1, read on the forward strand.
CCATTCCGACGGCGGCGGTGGGCCCTGTCCTTCGCGCGGAACGTAAGGCGACATTTTTTCGCCCGCGAGGTCAGGCACATAGCGCGGGCAGTTCGGGTAGATTTCGCACTCGATCCGCACCACCAGTTGGGCGCCGAAATACCGCTGCAGCGCCTCGGCGTCGTCCAGAATTGACGCGCGACCGTTGACGCGGATGCGCCGCGAGAAAACTGGATCAATCAGACCACGGTGCCGAATATCTTGCCTATCCCCGCCGTGACCGCGAGCGCCAATGCGCCCCAGAAGGTCACCCGGATTGTTGCACGCAGGATATCGGCACCACCGACTTTCGCGCCCAGAGCGCCGAGCAACGCGAGAAAGGCCAGCGATGCCGCCGAGACCAGCGCTACCAGCATGTTGGCGGGCGAGAGCACTACCATGAGCAAAGGCATCGCCGCACCAATGGAAAACATCAGCGCCGACGTCAACGCCGCCTGCACCGGCCGCGCGGTCGTTATCTCGGAGATGCCAAGCTCATCGCGGGCATGCGCCGTCAAGGCATCCTTGTCCATGAGCTGTTTGGCGACCTGATGCGCCAGGGCTTGATCGACGCCACGTTTGACGTAGATCCCGGCAAGTTCCTCCAGCTCGGCTTCCGGATTGGCGGCGAGTTCGCCGCGCTCGCGTGCGAGGTCCGCCTGTTCGGTGTCGGACTGTGAGCTGACCGATACATATTCTCCCGCCGCCATCGACATCGCACCCGCCACCAGTCCGGCGATACCTGCAAGCAGCACATCGTTGCGCGTTGCGGCGGACGCCGCGACGCCTACGATCAGACTGGCGGTGGCGATAATGCCGTCATTGGCGCCCAGCACCGCTGCCCGCAGCCAGCCGATACGCTCGACAAGATGGTTCTCTGTGTGGTGAAGTCGGCTCATGGGCGCTCCTAGTCCGTTCGGCGATTTTCCGGGCTTTTCGGCGCCGCCATGCAAGCAGCACCATAGCGAATTTCGTCAGACTATGGCTGATTTGTAACAGAAGCTTGCGGCCTCCCCGTTTCAGTCGCCGCATGTCCACCCAGCGCCCGCAGCGCATTCAGGATCACCGCGATATCGATCACTTCCTGGACCATGGCCCCCTCGACCGGCGTCAGATGGCCGAGTGCCGCAGCGACCATCCCGGCAAGCGAAAGCCCGATACCGGCGAACACACTTTCGAACGCAATGAAGCGCGAGCGCCGCGCAATCCGGATCGCCGGCACGATCCGGTCGAGATGATCGACCAGAATCACCACGTCAGCGGCTTCGGCCGAGGCCGCCGCTCCGCGGGCTCCCATGGCGACGCCGACATCGGCTGCCGCCAGTGCCGGTGCATCGTTGACGCCGTCGCCTACCATCATGACAGGTCCGTTTTTCCGTTCGGAAAGCACAGTAAGAACCTTCTGGTCCGGTGACAGGCTCGACCGCACGGCGTCGATGTCGAGGCCCGCGGTGATGGCTTCGGCCACGTCGCGGCGGTCTCCGGTGGCCAGAACGATCCGGCGAATTCCAAGCTTCCTGAGTTCGCCCAGAAGTTCCGCCGTGCCCCTGCGCAATTCGTCGGCCAGCACGACTTGACCGGCGAGCCTGCCGTCGATCGCCACCGCGACCACAACGGCACCCGCCGCAGGCTTTTCCGGAACCGGATTCCCCGCTCCCCGCTCCAGCCTGGAAGCCACGAAGTGAACGCCGCCGACGATGACTGCGCGGCCCTCGACCTCACCTTCGATCCCTTCGCCCGGCGTTTCAACCACCCGGGCCGGCACTGCGAGTTGCAGGTCGCGGGAACGCGCTTCCTCGACCAGCGTCTGGGCGATGACGTGCTTGGAGGCCTGGTCGAGTGACGCGGCGAGACGGAGTACGTCGTCTGGCGCGGCACCGGCCGCGACGTTGACCGAAATGACCCGCGCCCGGCCGTCGGTCAGCGTCCCCGTCTTGTCGATCACGAGCGAGCGCACCCGCCCCAGCGCCTCGATAACCTTGCCGCCCTTGATCAGGATGCCGCTTTTCGCCGCACGCGAAAGTCCGGAAACGAGGGCGACCGGGACGGCGAGGATCAGCGGGCACGGGGTCGCGACCACGAGCACGGCGACCGCACGGACGACGTCGCCGCTCCAGTACCAGGCAAGGCCGGAAACAAGAATCGTAACGACGAGAAACACAATCGCGAAGCGGTCGGCCATGCGCGACAGCGGCGCCCTGGAGCGCTGCGCTTCCTCGACCAGGCGCACGATACCGGCATAGGTGCTCTCGGCGGCATGATGGGAGGCTAAGAGATCGAAAGCCTCGCCCACATTGGTCGACCCGCTCATGACCTCGTCACCGGGCCGCTGCTGCACCGGTATGGACTCGCCCGTCAGCGCCGATTGATCGAGAATCGCCACGCCGCCAGCGACCGTGCCGTCGACCGGAACGACATCGCCCTGCCGGATCAACAGCCGGTCGCCGGGCTCGACGGCATCGAGGCCAACCTCTTCCAGTCCGCCGTTGCAATGGCGCATGGCGGTCCTCGGCACCCGGGCCAGGATCGCCGTCATCTCGCGCCGCGCATGGCGCTCGGCAAAGGCCTCCAGATACTGGCCTCCGGAATACATCAGGGCGACCACCACCGCCGCCAGTTCCTCGCCGACGAGGAGTGCCGCCGTCATCGACAAGGCGGCGACGATATCGAGCCCGACCTCGCCGCGCCGCAGGCTGGAGACGATCTCGAACAACAGCGCAAGCAGCACCGGCAGGGTGAAGGCCGCCCACACCCATCCCTGCCATGCCGGCAGTCCGAGAGCCGGCATGGCGAAGCCGGCGACGAGTCCGATCGCCGGCAGGGCCACGAGGAAGGAGCGGAGTACGAATTGGGAGAACACCGGCAGACCTATCTCATCTGAGTAACGAGGTAGCGATCATGGCGAGACAGGTCGCGAGCCCCACCGCCGGCGCCCAGACCGGACCGGTCAGGCGGGGCGCGTTCGCCTGCTCGCCGCGAAGGCGAAGCCGAAGCCGAAGCCGAAGCAGCGCGAGATTGACCAGCGCGAATACCGCAAGCGTCGCCAGCGAGGTACTTTCCGCCAGCCATGCGAACGACACCAGCAGCGCCAAGGGAATGATGCAGCCGGCGATAGCCGCCGTGGCGACGAGCGGCGTACCGGTGCGCGGATTCACCGACGCAAACCGCCGCGGAAGATCGCCTTCCCGCGCCATGCCGTACAGCACGCGCGCCGCCATGGTCATTTGTGCCAGGATGGTATTGAGGGTTGCGAAGACGGCGATGGCGCTGATGGTGGCGGGGCTGACGCCGGCCAACGCGCGAAACACCAGGCTGAGCGGCGCGGGAGACAGCGACAGCCGCTCGCTCGACACCACGCTCACGGCAACGGCGGCGACCAGCACGTAGAGTGTCGTCGATATCAGAAGCGTCAGCACCATGGCGCGCGGGATATCCCGCTGCGGAACCTTGGCCTCTTCGACGACGTTGGCCAGATCTTCGAAGCCGATGAACGCAAAGAAAGCGAACAGACCTCCGAGGGCAATCCCGGACAGCGGGACGAGTTCAAGTGGCGGCGGATTTGCGAGGGCCGTTAACATCGGCACATCGGCGTAAACGGCGGCAATGATGATCGCCACCAGTCCGCCAACCTCGATCAAGGTGAAAATGCCGGCCAACAGCACCGACTCCAATATGCCCCAAGCCGCGACGGCAGAGAGCGCAAGAACTATGACGACGGCGATCAAGCCGCGCGGCAGGTCGACGAATTGCTGGATATAGCCTGCCGAGCCCAGCGCGACCGCTGAGGACGACACCACCCCGATAACGACCGTGAGCAAGCCGGTCGCGACCGACAGGGGCTGCGACCGGAAAGCCGCCTTGACGTAAGCAGCCTCGCCGGCGCTGACCGGAAAGCGCGCCGAAAGCGCGATGTAGGAGGCAACGGTGAATGCCATCACGATGGCGGCCAGCAGGAACGACCACGGTGCATAAACGCCGGCATGGCCGGCGACGGTGCCGATCAGGACGTAGATGCCCGCCCCGATGGTGATGCCGGTGCCGTAGAGCACGAGCAGCGGCAAACCGAGCCGCCGCTTCAGCGCGACTGGCCGCCCGATGCCGGTCTCCGTGGTCATTCTGTCCTCATTTCGCCAATTACCCAGCCACCCACGTCGCGGGCGCCAAGGCCGATTTTACTCACCAGGCCGAGTTCGCTCACTTGCTGTTCATGCATTGAAACAGGAACTCCCGCTGATCGCGGAGTGAAAACTTGCGGCCTTCCGTTTGTTCTCGCCACTTGCTGTTACATGCGTAAAACCTGGCATTGTCTTGCGCCCAGTGCTTGCGCGCCGCATCCCATTGCGCCTTGGTCCAGTCACGCACTTTGGCCGTCGGCGAAGGTGCCTCGGCCTGGCCTGACTGTCCTGTAACCGACCTGGCATCGGGCTCGCGTGTTTGCGCCGATGCAACGGCGATGTTCGTCGCAACGGCGATCACGCCGACGAAAAGATACAACCGGGGATTCATCATCGTCTTGCTCCAGATCGTCCTGTTGAAGGCGCCGCAACCCGCGAACGGGCCACCCGATCGCCGGAGAACGGCCGCGATCCTCCGCTATTTTCCTGAATGAGGCAGCATCCGGACAAGAGTGCGATCACCGAAGAACCAGTGATGGATCAGCGCGGCGCCGGCATGGAAGGCGGCGAGGATCACAAGCGCATGCGCAAGAACCTCGTGCACTTCCTTCACATTATGGGCGAAGGCGCGATCCTTGATCCACGGCGAGGCGATCTCGCCAAGGCCGAACAGAGGCAGCGCCTCGCCGCGCGCAAACTGGAGCACAATGCCGACGACGGGTACCGCAACGAGCAGCGCGTACAGTGCCAGATGGGCGAGCGCCGCCAGACGATCCGGCCATGGCCCAAGCGCGGCCGGCTCCGGCGGCAGGGGCTTGTCGATTGAGCGCCACAAAATGCGCGCGGCCAGCATCGCAAGGACCGCGAGCCCGGCGGAGATATGGACAAACAATGCTGCCGTCTGCGCACCACCTTTCGGCAGGTCATCGCCGAACGTACCGAGCACCCAGGCCAGCGCCACCAGGACGACCGTGAACCAGTGCAGCCCTTTCGGAATGGCGCCGTAATCCCGCGCTGAATTGAATAACCGCATGATCATCTCCTCCGGCAGACCATGCCGCCGCCGCGGTGATCGGGCATTGAGGTGAATCAAGCCGGAGCACGATCGGCGAGCTAGCCTGCCGCGAACTGCGAATAGCTATCAGATGCAGGGCGGGAAGTTTGTTCATGACAATACGCGCGGCCAACGGGCGACACCGTCAAGGATGGCCAAAGCCGGGCGATGATGCCGAATGCGAAGTCTTCGATCAGCGCGAGGCAGCGGGTAGCGCCAGGAACGGTTGGCCCCCCTGCAGAACGGCCGGCCAGCATCGGGGAAGATCCCTTAGAATAGATATATGAGATATCACTTATTGACATTTTAACATTACTAATTAGGATGCAAGAATGATGTGTGATATTGGCCATGGTCTCGTCGGCGAGGCAGATTGATGATCACTGCGGCTCAATTGCGGGCTGCCAGGGTGCTTCTCGGCATCGATCAACGTCGGCTCGCAGAGCTTTCGGGGCTTTCGGCACCAACCATCCAGCGCATGGAAGCGAGCGAGACCATGGTTCGGGGCAATGTCGATTCGCTGGTGAAGCTGATGACCGCGATCGAGGCCGCCGGCATCGAATTGATCGACGAGGGCGCGATCAGCAATGCCGGGGGAAGAGGCGTGCGGCTGAAGGCCAATTCGGGATCGGCAAAAGGCCGTTCGGTCACTCGAACGGAAAACCAGACATCGGGCAGAGCGGGGACGCGCAAATAATGTCGGCCGTCGCTCTGCAAATGACCTGTGTCGCCGGACTGCTCGGATTGGCGGCTCTGGCGATTGTTCTGAGCCGTCTCGGGAGCGCATCGGCCGTCGTCTACGGCGCGACCTTGGTGGTATCATTGATTGCATTGATCGGATCGATCCGATGGCTACTGGGCGGCACCGCTGGTGCGGCCGATCTGACCCTGCCGATCGGACTACCATGGCTTGGCGCTCATTTCCGGCTCGATGCCCTGGCTTCGTTCTTCCTCGTTGTCGTCAATCTGGGAGGAGCATCGGCAAGCCTCTATGGCCTCGGCTATGGCCGGCACGAACACGCGCCACACCGCGTGCTGCCGTTTTTCCCCGCCTTCCTGGCCGGCATGAATCTCGTGGTGCTGGCGGACGACGCGTTCTCCTACCTGCTCTGCTGGGAATTCATGTCGCTGGCTTCATGGGCTCTGGTGATGGCGCACCACCGTGAGCCCGGCAACGCCAAGGCCGGTTACATCTATCTCGTGATGGCGAGCTTCGGCACCCTCGCTTTGCTGCTGGCTTTCGGCCTGCTGGCGGGACCTGCCGGAGACTACGGATTCGCCGCCATTCGCGCCGCGCACCACACGCCCTATGCGACCACGCTGGTGTTGATCCTGATGCTGCTCGGCGCCGGATCGAAGGCCGGTCTGGTGCCGCTGCATGTCTGGCTGCCGCTCGCCCATCCCGCAGCGCCGAGCCACGTTTCGGCGCTGATGAGCGGCGTCATGACCAAGGTCGCGATCTACGGCTTCATTCGTGTCGTGTTCGATCTCCTGGGACAGCCGACATGGCCGGCCAGCGTGGTCGTGCTGTTTCTCGGCGGCATCACCGCCGTCATGGGCATTCTCTACGCCATGATGGAAAAGGACCTCAAGCGGCTGCTGGCCTACAGCACGATTGAGAATATCGGGGTCATCTTTGCAAGCCTCGGACTTGCGATGGCGTTCCAGGCCAACGGCCTGAAACTGGCGGCGGCGCTGGCCTTTACCGCGGCGCTGTTTCACGTCCTCAACCATTCGTTCTTCAAGAGCCTGTTGTTCTTTGGCGCCGGCGCTGTCCTGACCTCGACGGGCGAGCGGGATATGGAAAAACTCGGCGGCCTCATTCACCGCATGCCGTTCACGAGCTTCGTCGTTCTGGTCGGCTGCGTCGCGATATCGGCGCTCCCGCCGTTCAACGGCTTCGTTTCGGAATGGCTGATGTTCCAGGCCGTGCTGCAGAGCCCGGAACTGCCGCAATGGGCTTTGAAAATCATGGTGCCCGCGGTCGGAGCCTTGCTGGCGCTCGCGGCCGCGCTGGCGGCAGCATGTTTCGTCAAAGCCTACGGCATAGCGTTCCTCGGACGGCCGCGCGGCAAATCGGCTGAAACAGCCGACGAAGTCGACCGCTTCTCGCTCGCGGCCATGTTGATTCTCGCCGCACTTTGCCTGCTCGCCGGAATCCTGCCGGGTTTCGTCATCGACGCGCTTTCTCCTGTTACCATCGAAATCCTCGGCGGCCGCATGCCGATCCAGGCCAACGAACCCTGGTTGTCGATTGCCCCGATCGCCGAAAGCCGCAGTTCATATAATGGCTTGCTGGTCATGGTGTTCATCACTGTGTCCGCGTCCCTGGCCGTCTTTTTCATTCATCGCTTCGCCTCGCGGGCGATACGGCGCGGGCCGGCCTGGGGCTGCGGCTTTTCTGACGCCACCCCCGCCGCGCAATACTCGGGCGGCAGCTTCGCGCAGCCGATCCGTCGCGTCTTCGGCACAATGGTGTTCCATGCCCGCGATCACGTCGATATGCCGGCCCCGGGCGACACCCGGCCGGCGCGGCTTCGGATCGAACTGCACGACCTGATCTGGGAAGGCATCTACGAGCCGATCGCCGGCGCCATCGGATATTCTTCCGAACGGCTCAACCGTCTGCAGTTCCTGACCATCCGCCGCTATCTCAGCCTGGTCTTTGCCACCCTCGTCACGTTGCTGCTGGTGCTCGCGATATGGTCGTGATCTCGGACATACTGGTGCAGGGTATGCAGATGCTGCTGGTGCTGCTGCTGGCACCGCTGCTGACGGGCTTCGTGCGCAAGATCAAGGCGCGGCTGGTGCGCCGCCAGGGAGCCTCGATCTTTCAGCCCTATCGCGATCTGCTGCGGCTGCTGCGCAAGGAGGTGGTGCTGGCGGAAAATGCCTCGTGGCTGTTCCGCGTCACGCCGTACGTGACCTTTGCCGCAATCTGGGTAGCCGCCGCGCTGGTGCCGACGTTTGCGACCGGTCTGTTTTTCAACTGGACCGCCGACCTGATTGCCATCGTCGCGCTCCTCGGCAGCGCACGTTTCTTTCTGGCGCTGGCGGGGATGGACGTCGGGACCAGTTTCGGCGGCATCGGCTCCAGCCGTGAAGTCATGATCGCGGCACTGGCCGAACCGGCGATGCTTCTGATCGTGTTTTGCATGGCGCTGGTCGCCGGCTCGACCCAGCTCTCGACGGTCGCGAATTTCATGGCCTCGTCCCATGTCGGACTGCGGGTGTCGCTGGGAATGGCGATCATCGCGCTGATCATGGTGGCGCTCGCCGAGAACGCCCGCATCCCGGTCGACAACCCGGCGACGCATCTGGAACTCACCATGGTGCACGAAGCGATGATTCTTGAATATTCCGGACGTCATCTGGCGATGATCGAGCTCGGCGCCTTCCTCAAGCTGCTGCTCTACATTTCACTAATCGCCTGCGTGTTCCTGCCCTGGAAGATCGCGATGTTCGGCACCGGGCCGCTGTCTTATGCCATCGGCGCTGGCGTCTATGTCGGCAAACTCGCACTTGCCGGATTCCTGCTCGCCTTGTTCGAGACCGCCACGGCAAAGATGAGGGTGTTCCGCGTTCCGCAATTCCTTGGCGCCGCGCTCATGCTGGGCCTGCTCGGCACGCTGCTGCTGTTCGTATCGAGGAGTTTCTGATGCAGATGCACAGCCTCGCCTTCGATATCTCGCATACCCTCGCCGGCGGATTGGTCCTGATCAGCTTCATGATGCTGTACCAGGACCGACTCTATTCGCTGCTCAACGTGTTCGCCCTTCACGCCCTCGTGCTAGCCCTTTCCGTCGCCTGGCAAGCCTACGTCCAGGACGCGCCGCATCTCTACGTCACCGCGGCGATCGCCCTCGTTTTCAAGGCGATCGTGATTCCGGTGGCGCTGCATCGCATCGTCAAGCAACTCGGGATTCATCGCGACATCGAGTCGGCAGTGGGTATCGGCCCGACCATGCTGGCCGGAATGGGGCTGGTCGCGCTCTCGATGGTGTTGATGCTGCGGGTCACCGCCGATGCCGACCCGCTGGCACGCGAGGATCTTGCCTTTGCCTTGTCGGTCGTGCTGCTCGGACTGCTGGTCATGGTGACGCGCCGCAATGCCGTCAGCCAGGTCGTGGGATTCATGTCGCTGGAGAACGGGCTGGTGCTGGCAGCGACCGGCGCCAAAGGCATGCCGCTGGTGGTGGAGATCAGCGTTGCCTTCTCGATCCTGATCGCTTTCATCGTCATCGGCATCTTCTTGTTCCGGATCCGCGAACGCTTCGATTCCGTCGACGTCTCCGCGCTCGACGACTTCCGGGGCGAGGGGCGATGAGCATGGCTTCCTTCAATCCCGTGATGGCCGTGCTGCTGATTCCAATCTGCACGGCAGCGTTGCTGGCCGTGTTGCCCGGCTACCGGCTGACCGCGCGGTTGAACGTCGTGGCCAGCCTCGCGACATTTGTTTCGGCACTTTCGTTGTTCCTGATCGACCGTCCGCCGCCCGGTCCCTACGTGCTGATCGACGACCTGAATATCGTCTTCATCGTGCTCAACACCTTTGTGGGATTCACGACCAGCATTTTCAGCGCGAGCTACATCGCACATGAACTGGAAACCGGGCGGTTGACGCCAGTCTACCTGCGTTTCTACCACGCCATGTTTCAGACCATGATGTTCGGCATGAACCTCGCTTTCGTGTCGAATAATATCGGCCTGATGTGGGTTGCGGTGGAAATTGCGACCCTCACCACGGTACTCATGGTCGGCATCTATCGCACCCACGCAGCACTCGAAGCGGCGTGGAAGTACTTCATCCTCGGCAGCGTCGGAATTGCGCTGGCTTTGTTCGGCACCATCCTGGTCTACATGGCGGCCCGCCCGATCGTCGGCGAAGGCCAGGATGGGATGATCTGGACGCTGTTGATCCAGCATGCGGCGAAATTCGATCCCGCTTTGCTCAATGTCGCGTTCATCTTCCTGTTTCTCGGTTACGGGACCAAGGTCGGTCTCGCACCGCTGCATGCCTGGCTGCCTGACGCGCACGCCGAAGGTCCAACGCCGATATCGGCCGTGCTGTCGGGCCTGCTCCTGAATGTCGCGCTCTACGCGCTGCTGCGCTTCAAGATCCTGCTCGCCGCCAACCCGGCTGCGATTTCGCCCGGTCCGCTGATGGTCACGATGGGCCTGGTTTCAGTCGTCTTTGCCGCCTTCATGCTGTATCGACGCCGCGACATCAAACGCCTGTTCGCCTATTCCTCGATCGAACACATGGGCATCATCGTCTTCGCGTTCGGCATGGGCGGTCCGCTCGCGAATTTTGCCG
>JBBRSX010000041.1:0-43271 GCA_038244925.1 Hyphomicrobiales bacterium
TGTCGTCGGCGGAGATCGCCGGCGTGCTCAACCTGCGTGGCCGCATCGTCACCGTGGTCGACATGCGCGCTCGCCTCGGCCTGCCGAGGAACGACGACGGCAAGCCGGCGATGGCGGTTGGCGTCGACCTGCGCGGCGAGTCCTACGGCCTTTTGATCGACCAGATCGGCGAGGTGCTCAGGCTTCCCGATGACGGCCGCGAGGAAAATCCCGTCAACCTCGATCCGCGAATGGCCAAGCTCGCCGGCGGCGTCCACCGTCTCGACGGCCAGCTCATGGTCGTTCTCGACGTCGATCGCGTTCTTGAAATCGTGCCGAAAGTGGCACTCGCAGCATAATCCGGTTGGTACACACGTTTCGTCAAATCAGGAGGCCGAAAGATGAAGACCTGTCTCGTTGTCGATGATTCCAGCATTGTTCGCAAAATCGCCCGCCGCATTCTTGAGGAGATGTCTTTTCACGTCGTCGAAGCCGAAGACGGTGTAGACGCGCTTGTCGTGTGCAAAAAGGGCATGCCGGAAGCCATCCTGCTCGACTGGAACATGCCCGTGATCGACGGCTACCAGTTCCTCGGCCATCTGCGCCGGATGCCCGGCGGCGAAACGCCCAAGGTGGTGTTCTGCACGACCGAGACAGGTATCGATCACATCTCGCGCGCGATCGACGGCGGTGCCAACGAATACATCATGAAGCCGTTCGACAAAGGCATCGTTGCCGCGAAATTCGAGGAAGTCGGCTTGATCGAGCGCACAGAGCCGGCGCTGGTTTGAAATCCTAAATCCCACTTGCCTTCGAGAGGCCCCCAGTGACCCCGCCAGACTATGAGTATCTGCGTAAGCTGTTGAAGGACCATTCCGGTCTCGACCTTTCCGCGGACAAGCAATATCTGATCGAAAGCCGCCTGCTGCCGCTGTCGCGCAAAAGCGGCCTGCCGGGCATCAGCGAACTCGTGCAAAAGATGAAGGGTGGCTCGGCCTCCCTCATTGCCCAGGTGGTCGAAGCCATGACCACCAACGAAACCTTCTTCTTCCGCGACAAGACGCCGTTCGATCATTTTCGTGACTCGATCATGCCCGAGATCATGAAGGCGCGCGCCAATCGCAAGAGCATCCGGATCTGGTGCGCGGCCGGTTCGACCGGCCAGGAGCCGTATTCGCTGGCGATGTCGCTGAAGGAAATGGGCGGGGCGCTTGCGGGATGGCGGGTCGAAATCATCGCGACCGACCTGTCCCAGGAAGTGCTCGAAAAATCCAAGGCGGGCATCTACAGCCAGTTCGAGGTCCAGCGCGGGCTTCCGATCCAGTTGCTGGTCAAGCATTTCAAGCAGTCCGGCGAATTCTGGCAGATCAGTTCCGAAATCCGCGCCATGGTTCAGCACCGGCAGCTCAACCTGCTGCACGATTTCTCCCAGCTCGGCGTGTTCGACGTGATCTTCTGCCGCAACGTGCTGATCTATTTCGATCAGGACACCAAGATCAACATCTTCGGCCGTCTCGCCAAGGTGATGGAGCCGGATGGCTTCCTGGTGCTGGGTGCGGCGGAAACGGTGGTCGGCCTGACGGATGTGTTCAAGCCGTTCCCGGACAAGCGCGGGCTCTACCGGCCGAGCGGCGTCCGCGCACCCGCCGCAACAACGATGCCAAAAATCGCGGCGATGGCAGGGCATTGAGGCAGGACACCAGGAAATGAGCGACGACAACAAGGGAACGGAACGCGTCACGTTCAGCCGGGGCTATGATGTCTGCATCATGGCGATCGACGGCACGTGGCGCCGCGACTGCCAGCTCAACGCGATCTCGGACACCGACGCTACCCTGACTGTCGAAGGCTCGATCCAGGGCCTCAATCTCAAGGAGTTCTTCCTGCTGCTGTCGTCGACCGGTCTTGCCTATCGCCGATGCGAACTGGTTCGCGTCAATGGCACGGAAATGGACATTCATTTCCTGAGGGGCAAGCACACCAAGAAGCGCGCGTCATCGAAAAAGGAAGAGACGATTAGCTGAGCCATCGTGCCCGTCGGGCAAAGCCTCGGCCGGGGTCCGTGGATAAGTGCCGGTCAGCGTCAACAGGCCGCATCGTGACAGCAGGCGCGCAAGTCGCAGTCGGCCTTGACGATTGTGGTTTGGCGATCGTGGTATGCTGTGCACCAGCCACATGGCGGGCTGGTGACGAGAAATCTTCGGCGGAGTGGGCGTGAGTTCCAGCAGGCTGCCGCCGTCTACCTACATCCGCACCATTGAAAACACTGATGGGCTTTCGGCATAGGCGCTGGTGCCGTGCGACGGCGTCCCGGAATCCAGCAGGGAGTGCAGGGCGGCGCCAAGATTGGCATCACAGACTCTCAACGCCGCGGTGGCCCTGACGTAGCGGGGCGAGACATCGTCCAGCACGATGACGCCGGCGGCGGTTTCCTGGTCGCCGAGCGACGCTTCTCGAACCATTGCCTGTTCGATCTGCCGCAGGCTCGCCTGGACATGCTCGACAAGGCCGGCGAGACTCGAAACGACCGATTGATAGGTGTCATTCTGGCCGTCGGCCCCGGGCGTGGCGCCCGCGACTGCTGCATTCTGCATGGAGACGCTCCTTCCCGATCCATCTAGGGCGAGCGTCACTACTTGTGCGTTAAGCGAACGTCCCGTACAAATACGGTGCAGTTTGATCCGGTAAGGGGCTAGATAGCATCACCTGAGTATGCGTCATGATTCACTACGCATGGACGATGAGACATGGCTGAAGCGCCCCTCTCCCGCGGCGAGATTTTTGTGGTCGATGACGACCCGGCGGTTCGCGACACGCTTTCGTTGGTGTTGACGGCGGGTGGCTATCAGGTCATCTGCTTTGCTGATGGCGCCGCGCTGCTCGCAGTTGCAAGAACCCGGACGCCATCCTGCATCCTGCTCGACGTCAACATCCCCGGCAAATCCGGTCTCGATATTCTGAAAGAGCTTCACGGCGAGGATTATCCCGCGCCGATCTTCATGATCTCCGGGCAGGGCGATATCGCGATGGCGGTCACCGCCATCAAGAACGGCGCGCTGGACTTTATTGAAAAGCCGTTTCGCGGCAGCGAGATCGTGGCGCGGCTGGACGAAGCGATCGAGGCATATGCACGTCGGCAGGCAGAAAACTCTGCATCACGGGTTGCGGCGCTGCATTTTCCCGGCCGCGAACCGCTGACGCGGCGCGAGCGCGAGGTGCTGGAGCAGTTCACCGCCGGCGCATCCAACAAGGAAGCGGGACGCCATCTCGGCATCAGCCCGCGCACGATCGAGGATCACCGCGCCAACATCATGAAGAAGCTCGGCGCGCGGAATGCCGCCGATCTGGTCCGCATCGTGATGACCACCCAGCGTCAGGCCTGACCATGGCGTTTTCAAGTGAAGCTTGCCCTCGGACTTGATCCGGAGGTGGTTACCGGTTCACGTCAAGAAAACGTGTCAAAAAAGAAGGCTCCAGCACCAGCGCTTACCCGGCGAGGGCTTTGCGGATCATGATCGCCATATCCGATTTGCGATAGGGCTTGGCGAGCAGCAGCACGCCTTCGTCGAGCCGGCCGTGATGGATGATCGCGTTTTCCGTATAGCCAGAGGTGAACAGCACCCCTAGCCCGGGCTTGATCTTCAATATCTCGTTGGCGAGCTGGCGGCCGTTGAGGCCGGGCATGATCACGTCGGTGAACAGCAGATCGAACGGATGGCCGGCATTGGCGATCGCGAGCGCCTCGGTCGCGTTGGCCGCGTCCAGCGTGACGTAGCCCAGCGAATGCAGCTGCGTCAGCACGTAGTCGCGCACCAGCTTGTCGTCCTCGACTACCAGGATCGTTTCGTGACCGCCCTCGACGACCGGCGCCAGCGCGGGCTCGGCGGTTTGCAACGTTCCTGCGGCCGGTGGCAGATACATCTTGATCGTCGTCCCGTGGCCCTGCTCGCTGTAGATCATGATGTGACCGGCCGATTGCTTGACGAAGCCGTACACCATGCTCAGCCCGAGGCCGGTGCCCTTGCCGGGACCTTTCGAGGTGAAGAACGGATTGAACACCTTGTCGAGCATGTTGGCCGGAATGCCGGTTCCGGTATCGCTCACTGCGATCATGGCGTAGCGGCCGGGCCGGACGTCGCTGTGCATCCTTGCATAATTTTCGTCGAGCACGACCGACCCGGTCTCGAGGATGAGCTTGCCGCCATCGGGCATCGCGTCGCGGGCATTGAGCGCGAGATTGAGGATCGCGGTGGCGAGCTGATTGGGATCGACCAGCGCCGGGCATATCTCGTCCTCGAATACAGATTCGATCTCGACGTGTTCACCGAGCGTGCGCTGCAGCAGCTTGGCGGTGTCGATGATCAGCGTGTTGACGTCGGTTTCGCGCGGGTCCAGCGGCTGCTTGCGGGCGAAGGCGAGCAAATGCTGGGTGAGATCGGCGCCGCGTGACGCCGCTTCGTCGATCATCCGCGTGATCGCGGACAGTTGCGGCTCGCCCTTGACCGCATCGGCCAGAATTTCGATCGTTCCCGTGATCACGGTGAGGATATTGTTGAAGTCATGCGCAATGCCGCCGGTGAGCTGGCCGACGGCTTCCATCTTTTCGGCCTGCCTGATCCGGTCCTCGGCCGTGATCTTTTCGGTGAGGTCGCGCATGAAGCAGTTGAACACGAAGCCGTCGCGGGTTCTCAGTGCCGTGATGCTCAATTCGGCGGTGAATTCAGTCCCGTCGCGCCGCCTAGCCAGGACCTCGCGGCGGGGCCGTAAAACCTGCTCGTGGCCGGACTTCAAAAAGCTGCCCAGGTCGGTCTGGATCGGCCCCTGGGCCGGGTCCGGGGCGAGCAACTCGAAAACGCTTTTTCCAAGCACCTCCGTCCGTGGCCATCCGAAGATGATCTCCGCCTGCGAATTCCAGTCCCGGATGCGGCCGTATTCGTCGGTCTGGACGAAGGCATCGAGCGCGGAATTGATGATGCCGCGCGCGAGTTGCTCGCTTTCGCGCAAGGTCTCCTGCGCCAGCCGGCTCTCGGTCATATCGCGGCCGACGAAGAAGAATCGCTTGACCGGCTCGGACCAGGTTCCGAGCCAGGACAGCCATACCGCCCGGCCATCCCGGTGCATGCAGCGCGTATCGGAAATCCTCGGACGCATCCCGCGCCGGGCCGTGCGCATTTCCTCGCGGGCATTTTCGAGATGATCGGGGTGGATGAAATCGTTTCCGCTGCGGCCGATCATTTCCTCGGGGCGATACCCCAATACGGCTTCGCAGCTCGGGCTGATCTGAACCAGATGTCCGCGGGAATCCATCACCAGGATCAGATCCTGCGAGGTCTCGAAGATGCGGCGAAGCTCCTCGGTCTGTTGCCGCAGCACCTGCCTGGTCTTGTTGCTGTCGGCGATGTCGCGCACCACCTTGGAAATACCGATGGTCGCTCCTGAGGGCGCCTTGATCGGGGAAATGCTGAGCGAGACCTCGATCGGTTTGCCGTCCTTGCGCAGGCGTATCGTCTCGTTGTGCTCGATGCTCTCGCCCCAGCCGATCCGCCGCAGGCTATCCTGCACCTCGGACATCCGGTCTTCGGGGACGAGCAGGGCGACGCTCTGGCCGGCGGCTTCCGCGGCGGTGTATCCGAACAGGCGTTCGGCGGCCGAATTCCATCCCGTGATGGTGCCGTCGAGCGACATCGTGATGATGGCGTCATTGGAGGACTCGACCGCCGCGCTGAACAGCCGCTCGCGCTCCGCATGGTGATCGCGCGCCGCGATGGTACGGCGGTGTTCCCCGACCTCACGTTCGAGCGCTACGGCCTTGGCATTGGCTCGCTCCATCACCTGCACGAACGCGCGTGCGAGCACGCCGGTCTCGCCGCGCGCGTCGGTCGGGATCGTTGCGGTGCCGTTGCGGGCGGCCGCCTCGACGGCTTTGGTCAACTGGACGATCGGCCGGGTCAGCGATCTCGCAATCAGCAGCGCCAGCGCCGTTGCGCACAAGACAGCGATCAATCCGACGGTGATCGAACTCTTCTGGATCGCCTGTGCCGGCGCCATGACGACGGCATTCGGCACCGATTCGATGACCGCGGTCCACGCGCTGCCGAACAGAAGGGCAGGTGCCATTGCCAGGCCGCCGGGCCGTCCAGCCTGCGTCTCGACGATCTGCGCGACGCTTTTCGTGGTGCCGATCAAGGCCGCCAGATCCGGAAAATCGTTCCGCCAGTCGGTCGGCGAGCCGAATTCGCGCGCCCGGTCGGGATGAACGAGATAGTTACCCCTGGCATCGACCACATAGATGCTTTCGCCATGCCGCGCCGATGACCGGATGCCGTCGAGCGCTGGCCGCATGTCGGCCGTGGCGATGACGATGCCGAACGGCTTGCCGTCCGGCGCAACGACCGGCATGGCAATCCGCAGCGTCGGCACATGCGGCGTCTCGATGACGCCGTTCTCTTCGTCCAAATCGACCGGGGAGACGTAGATTCCGTCCGGGGCCAGCTTGATCGTATCGCGGAAATACGGCGCGTCGCCGATCTGCTTCAATTCCGTTTCCGGCACGATGCGGACGGTGTCGTTAGGACCCGAGCGGTCGACCCGAACCAGTTCGCGGTGGCCGTCCTCGACGCCGATGAAGCGGAGCGAATAGGCCGGCCTGAGCGGCATCTGCGCGGCCAGGCGGGCTCCCAGCCGTTCGCGCCAAACGGCATCAGGAGTGCCATCGGTTGGATCGATCCCGCCATTGAGGCGCGCGCGCATCAATCCCGTCACTGCTGCAAGGCCACTAAAGGTGGCGATGTCGCCGCGCCATGTGCGGACATGGGCTTCCATATCGTTGGCGACAAACCGCGAATGCATCTCGATCCGATCGAGGACACGCGGCAGAATCGCCTGTTCCATGCCGCGATAGCTCAGCCACCCGACTGCGGATACCGTGATCGCGACCAACGCAATCATCGCGATGGCAAGTCTGGTTGTAAGCGTCATCTTTGCTGTCGCGCACTCTATTGCGGATCCCGGATAATCCGCCGGGCAAATCCGATGCTATGGCGCATTACGGGCAGGAAGCAACACCGCCGGCCGGCCAGGATGCCGAGTGACGCCCGGCCGTTTCAAGGCACCGCGCGACTGCTGCCAGCAACTCGGCGGATTTGAACGGCTTTTGTAGGCTGGTGACTGCGCCCAGCTTGGTTGCCATGGCCAGAAAGTCGGGGATGGACCCCGATTCAGAAGGCATCGGCTGGCCGGAAATCACGATGATCGGGATCCGCGGGTGCTGCTGGCGAACCATCCGCATGGTCTCGAAGCCGTCCATTCCCGGCATGAAGATGTCGAGAAACAACAGATCGAAATGTCCGGCTTCGAGCGATACGAGCCCTTTGCGGCCGTCGCTCGCGCTGACGACACGAGGGCCGGCGCGCTCCAGCAACAGGCGAATGGTGGTCTGTACCGCGGCATCGTCGTCCACGATCAGTATTCTTGCCAAATAAAGGTTCTCCAGGTCCCGCCGGATCAGTCAACGGTTGCAAGCCTTGCCGAAACCGCGTGCTGCCGCAACCGCTTCCTCTGCATGAATGTTCCGTGCGAACTGTCAAAAAGCCGACCGCAAAAATTCTCCATCCGCATGCTGCCGGGTAGACAGCCTCCCGCCGGCGTCGCCGGATCTGATTCGCCGGGAATGCGCCGCGCGAGCACGGCAGCGGGGCCGTTCAGTTGCTCAGATACTCCGGGTAGCGCGCCCGAATCTGGGCCAGTTCGCTGAGCGTGCCCGACAGATGGGTACGCAGATGTTTCTGCGCCTCCTCGGGCTCGCCGGCACCGATCGCTTTCACGATCAGTCTGTGGTGCCGCACGATGTCTTGGGCTTTTCCGGGGGAGGGCAGGTGCATCCGGCGCAGCCGGTCGATATGCCCGCTACGGCTGCGCACCAGGGACCACAGGTCCTGCTTGTCGGTCGCGGCGTATAGCTGCGCGTGGAACTCGTTGTCGGCCGCCATGAATTTCTCGAAATCGCCGGCCTTGGCGAATTGCTGCTGGCGCGCGATGGTGGCGTTGAGTTCGGTGACGAACGCGTCGTCATGACGGATCGCAAGCCCGCGCACGATTTCGAGTTCGACCGCCTGCCGCAGGAAATGCGCCTGCTGCGCCAGCCGCACGTCGACCCGGCTGACCACGGTGGCATATTGCGGAAACACTTCCACAAGCCCTTCCTCTTCCAGCCGCATCAGGGCGTCGCGGATCGGTGTCGAACTGACCCCGAACTGCCCCGCCAGCGCGGCGCGCGAAAGCGGTGATCCCGGCGGCAGTTCCAGCGAGATGATCATGCCGCGCAGGCGTTCGAACACCTGCGGCGCCGCCTGGCGATCGCGGTCGAGCCGATCGGCGGTGCCCGGTGCAGTGCGGCGGGGAGCAATATGCGGTGGAGCCATCAATCGAATCGGCCGTTCCAGAAGGGGCTTGCGTCAAATGCACTAATACATTAGTGCATTTCGCCAAGAGCGTCAACGCAACCGCCGGAGGAGATACACAATGAACAACAGGATGTGGCGCGCTTTTGCGTTCGCCGTCGCGACGCTGGGTCTGGTGTTGCCGGGTTCGCCGGCTCTGGCGCAAGCGAAGAGCGAGATTACGCTGTCGCGGCAGCCGGGCATTTTCTACATGCCCTCGCACATCATGGAAAAAAACAAGCTGATCGAAAAGCATGCGGCTGCGCTCGGCGTGCCCGGTGTCACCACCAAGTGGATCAATCTGAGCGGCGGCGGTGCGCAGACCGATGCGCTGCTGGCCGGCGGCGTCGACATTCTCAACACCGGCACCGGCAATTTGCTGCTGCTGTGGGATCGTACCCGCGGCGGCGTCAAGGGCATCGTCGCCACCTCGGCGCAGCCGATGACGCTGATCAGCCGCGACGCCAATATAAAATCAATCAGGGATTTCGGTCCCAACGACAAGATTGCGGTGCCGACCGTAAAGGTCTCGACCCAGGCGATCGTGCTGCAGATCGCGGCCTCCGAGGCATTCGGCGCCGACCAGTGGTCGAAGCTCGACCCCAACACCGTGCAGCTCGGCCATCCCGACGCCTATGTGGCGTTGACCAACGCCCAGCACGAAGTCCGCAACCACTTCTCGATTCCGCCGTTCACGTTCCTCGAACTGAAGAACGTGCCCGGCGCCCATGTGGTGCTGTCGTCGCCCGACGTGATGGGCGGTCCGCTGAGCCAGGCGCAGTTTTTCACCATGACCAAATTCGCCGACGCCAATCCGAAGATCATCCAGGCGGTGTTCGACGCCACCAAAGAGGCGCAGGATTTCATTCGCAGCGACACCAAGGCGGCGGTGGAAATCTACAAGGAAGTCACCGGCGACAAGACCAGTGTCGAGGATCTGCTGGCTTGGCTCAAGGAGCCCGGCATGATGGAGTGGAACCTGCAGCCGCAGGGCACCATGAAGTTCGCCGCCCACCTGTTCAAGACCGGTACGTTGAAGACCATGCCGAAAGCCTGGACCGACTATTACCTGCCGGTTGCGCACGAGTTGAAGGGCAATTGAGCGACATGACCGCGCTTCTCGACGTCAGTGACGTAACGCTGCGCTACAAGACGTCGAGCGCGGTGGTGACCGCGACCGAGCGGGTCAGCTTCACGGTCAATCGTTCCGACCGCTTCGTGCTGCTCGGCCCCTCCGGTTGCGGCAAGTCGACCTTGTTGAAGGCAGTCGGCGGCTACATGAAGCCGAGCGAAGGCAAGATGCGGATTTCGGGCCGCGAGATCTCCGAGCCCGGCGCCGACCGGATGATGATCTTTCAGGAGTTCGACCAGCTCTTGCCGTGGAAGACGGTGCTGGAAAACGTCATGTTTCCGCTCTTGATGACGCGCCGGCTGCCGCGCAAGGAAGCCGAGGCGCGGGCGCGGGCCTATATCGAGAAGGTCAGCCTCACGCGCGTCGTCGATGCCTATCCGCATACGCTGTCCGGCGGCATGAAGCAGCGCGTCGCGATCGCGCGCGGCATGGCGATGGAGCCGGACATCCTGCTGATGGACGAGCCGTTCGCCGCGCTCGACGCGCTGACGCGCCGCACCTGCCAGGACGAATTGCTGCAGCTCTGGGCCGAAACCAAATTCACCGTGCTGTTCGTGACCCATTCGATCGCGGAAGCGATCAAGATCGGCAACCGCATTCTGCTGCTGTCGCCGCATCCCGGCCGGGTCAAGGCCGAGGTCGTCGATGTCGACCAAGTCTCCAGCGAGGATGGCAGCGCCGGCCGGCTGGAAAAGCAGATCCACGATCTGCTGTTCGCCGACGAAGTCACGGCACATTAGGGGAGCGCGCGATGGGCGAAGCCAAAATCCTGCTGCGCGATACCTCAGCCGCAATGGCTGATGTGCCCGTGGAGGTCGAGCGCAAGCTCACCGTGCTGGAACTGCTGTGGAACGACGGCTTCGTCCGCAAGGCCGTAATCATCCTTTTTCTTGCCGCCGCCTGGGAGGCCTACGGCACCTTCCTCGATAATCCACTGCTGTTTCCGACCTTTCACGACACCATCATCACGATGTTCGAAAAGGTAAAAGATGGCACCATTCCGCTGCGCGCCTGGGCCTCGCTGAAGGTGCTGTTCATGGGCTACAGCGCCGGCATCGTGCTCGCCGCCGTCTTCACCATTTTGGCGATCTCGACCCGGATCGGGACAGATTTCCTCGAAACAATCACCGCTATGTTCAATCCCCTGCCGGCGATCGCGCTGCTGCCGCTGGCGCTGATCTGGTTCGGGCTCGGCAACGGCAGTCTGGTGTTCGTGCTGATCCATTCGGTGCTGTGGCCGGTCGCGCTCAACACCCATTCCGGTTTCAAGAGCGTGTCGAACACGCTGCGCATGGTCGGCCGCAATTACGGCTTGCGCGGTCTGCCCTACGTCGCGCGCATTCTCATTCCCGCCGCGTTCGGCTCGATCCTCACGGGTCTCAAGATCGGCTGGGCCTTCGCCTGGCGCACGCTGATCGCGGCCGAACTGGTGTTCGGCGTGTCGTCGGGGCAGGGCGGTCTCGGCTGGTTCATCTTCGAGAACCGCAACCTGCTCGACATCCCCGCCGTGTTCGCAGGCCTGCTGACCGTGATCATCATTGGTCTCATTGTCGAAAACCTGATCTTCCGCACCATCGAGCGCAATACCGTCCAGAAGTGGGGCACTCAGTCATGACCGCCAATAACAAGAAGCCGGCCGACCTCCGCAGCGCGCGCTGGTTCGCGCCCGATGATCTCCGCGCCTTCGGCCATCGCTCGCGCGCGATGCAGATGGGCTACGCGCCGGAGGAGTGGAAAGACCGGCCGGTCATTGCGATCCTCAACACCTGGTCGGACGCGCAGCCCTGCCACATGCACTTCAAATCGCGCGTCGACGACGTCAAGCGCGGTATCCTGATGGCCGGCGGGTTTCCGATGGAGTTGCCGGCGCTCTCGCTGTCGGAATCGTTCTTGAAGCCGACGACGATGCTCTACCGCAACATGCTGGCGATGGACGCCGAGGAATTGCTGCGCGGCCATCCCGTCGACGGCGTCGTCCTGATGGGCGGCTGCGACAAGACCACACCGGGGCTGTTGCTCGGCGCCACCAGCATGGGCCTGCCGACGATCTATCTGCCGGCCGGGCCGATGCTGCGCGGCAACTGGAAGGGCAAGACGCTGGGCTCGGGCTCGGACGCCTGGAAATACTGGGACGAACGCCGCGCCGGAAAGATCTCCGACAAGGACTGGGTCGATGTCGAGGCCGGCATCGCCCGCAGCTACGGCACCTGCATGACCATGGGCACCGCTTCGACCATGACGGCAATCGCCGAATCGATCGGCATGACCCTGCCCGGAGCGTCGTCGATTCCCGCCGCCGACGCCGGTCACATCCGCATGGCCTCGGAATGCGGCCGCCGCATTGTCGAGATGGTGTGGGAGGATCTGACGCCGAACAAGATCCAGACCCGAAAGGCCTTCGAGAACGCGATCACGGTGGCGATGGCGATGGGTTGCTCGACCAATGCGATCATCCATCTGATCGCGCAGGCCCGCCGCGCCGGTCAGGACATCGGGCTCGATGATTTCGAGATCGCCAGCCGCAAGGTGCCTGTGATCGCCAATGTCCGCCCCAGCGGCGACAAATACCTGATGGAGGATTTTTTCTATGCCGGCGGTCTGCCCGGTCTGATGAGCCGCATCAAGGAGCATCTGCACCTCGACGTCATGACCGTCACCGGCCAGACACTCGGCGA
The DNA here is from genome assembly GCA_038244925.1 of Hyphomicrobiales bacterium. Classification (GTDB taxonomy): domain Bacteria; phylum Pseudomonadota; class Alphaproteobacteria; order Rhizobiales; family Xanthobacteraceae; genus Bradyrhizobium. The sequence goes on from JBBRSX010000041.1 coordinate 12,225, forward strand.
AAACATCGCGCGAGCGGAAGTTTACAACGACGACGTCATCCGCACGGTGAAGGATCCGATCTATGCCGAGGGCGCGCTCGCCGTGCTCAAGGGCAACCTCGCACCCGACGGCTGCGTCATCAAGCCGAGCGCCTGCGCGCCACGCTTCCTCAAGCATACCGGGCCGGCGCTGGTGTTCGACGACTATCCGTCGATGAAGAAGGCGGTCGACGATCCCGATCTCGATGTCACCGAGGATCACGTGCTGATCCTGCGCAATGCCGGTCCGCAGGGCGGCCCTGGCATGCCGGAATGGGGCATGCTGCCGATCCCCACAAAACTGGTGAAGCAGGGCGTGCGCGACATGGTGCGATTGTCGGACGCGCGCATGAGCGGTACCAGCTACGGTGCCTGCATTCTGCATGTTTCGCCGGAAGCCTATATCGGCGGTCCGCTGGCGCTGGTTTGCAACGGCGACCGCATCACGCTCGACGTCAACGCCCGCACCATCAATCTCGATGTGCCGGAAGCCGAGTTGGCAAAACGCCGCGCCGAATGGAAACCGCCGGAGCGCCGCTTCGAGCGCGGCTATGGCTGGATGTTCACCAAGCACATCAAGCAGGCCAACGAAGGCTGCGACTTCGATTTTCTCGAAACCAGCTTTGGCGCGCCGGTGGACGAGCCCTCGATTTACTAGTTCCAACCGTCATTCCGGGGCGATGCGAAGCATCGAACCCGGAATCTCGAGATTCCGGGTCTGGTCCTTCGGACCATCCCGGAATGACAACCAAAAAGCATCACAGGGAGGATCACCATGACCTTTACCCGACGCCATCTACTCGCAGGGGCCGGCGCCGCTGCCGCCTCGACCTTCGTTGCCGGCGCGGCTCTCGCGCAATCGTTCCCGTTCTCGCCAAACCAGCGCTATCCCGACCCGGCGGTGCAGATTCTCGATCCCGGCTTTGCAAAATACCGGCTCTATTCCTCAACCGTCGAACAGGTCTCGACCGGCATGCGCTGGGCTGAATGCCCGGTCTACTTTCCCGAAGGCGGCTATCTGCTGTTCTCCGACATTCCGAATAACCGGATCATGAAGTTCGACGAGAAGACGAACCAGACCAGCGTGTTCCGCGCCAACGCCAATTACGCCAACGGCAACGCGCGCGACCGCCAGGGCCGCCTCGTCACGTGCGAGCATTCCGTTACCCGCCGCATTACCCGCACCGAGAAGAACGGCAAGATCACGGTGCTGGCCGACAAGTTCGAGGGCAAGCGGCTGAACGCGCCGAACGACATCGTGGTCAGGTCGGACGATTCGATCTGGTTCACCGATCCTTTGTTCGGCATCAACGGTGAGTGGGAAGGCAAGAAGGAAAAGTCCGAGCAGGCGACCACCAATGTCTATCGCATCGCCAAGGACGGCAAGATCACGGCCGTGCTCACCGACCTCGTCAATCCGAACGGGCTCGCCTTCTCGCCGGACGAGAAGAAGCTCTACATCGTCGAGTGGAAGGGCACGCCGAACCGCAGCATCTGGAGCTACGACGTCGACGCCGATGGCGCGTTGACCGGCAAGACCAAGGTGATCGACGCCGCCGACCAGGGCTCGATTGACGGTTTCCGCGTCGACCGCGACGGTAATCTGTGGTGCGGCTGGGGTTCCAACGGCGCGCTGCAGTCCGAGCCGTCGGATGTCGGCGGCCGAAAGGTGTTCCAGCTCAAGGGCAGGTCCGAGGACCTCGACGGCGTGATGGTGTTCAACCCCGCCGGCAAGGCGCTCGCCTTCATCCGCCTGCCGGAGCGTTGCGCCAACCTTACCTTCGGCGGCCCGAAGAACAACCGCCTCTATATGGCAAGCTGCCACTCGATCTACGCGCTCTACGTGGAAGCCCACGGCGCGGTGTAACCAGCTAACCCGTCATTCCGGGGCACGCGAAGCGTGAGCCCGGAATCCATACCCACGATCGTGCCTATGGATTCCCCGATGTGCAATTGCACATCTGAGGCCTGGTCCTTCGGACCATCCCGGAATGACGACTTGTAAGGATGAAAGACCATGACCAAACTGAGCGACGCCACCCGCGCCAAACTAAAAACCGTGTCCACCGCCACCGTCGCCACCGCTTTGTTCAAGCGCGGCTTTCGCATCCAGATGATCCAGGACGTGCACCCCCTGGGCGCGGATCAGCCGGTGCTGGTCGGCGAGGCCTTCACGCTGCGCTACATGCCGGCGCGCGAGGACCTCAACAAGATCGACGTGTTTCGTGATCGCGCCCACCCGCAGCGCAAGGCGATCGAGGATTGCCCTGTCGGCGCGGTGCTGGTCATGGACAGCCGCAAGGATGCCCGCGCGGCGTCCGCCGGCGCTATTCTGGTGACGCGGTTGATGAAACGCGGCTGCGCCGGTGTCATCACGGATGGTGGTTTTCGCGACTCCGCTGAAATCGCAAGACTGGGTTTCCCCGCCTATCACCATCGCCCGAGCGCGCCGACCAATCTCACGCTGCATCAGGCGATCGAGATCAACGTGCCGATAGGCTGCGGCGACGCGCCGGTGTTTCCCGGCGACGTCATCCTCGGCGATAGCGACGGCGTGATCGTGATTCCCGCGCACATCGCCGACGAGATCGCCGACGAGGCCGTCGAGATGACCGCGTTCGAGGATTTCGTCACCGAGGAAGTCGGCAACGGCCGCTCGATCCTCGGCCTCTATCCGCCGACGGACGAGCAGACGCCAAAGGATTTCGCGGCGTGGCGGAAGAAGAACGGAAGGTAGTATCCGTCATATCCTTTGTCATGGCCGGGCTTGACCCGGCCATCCACGTCTTCATTGCAGCGGTCGCTGTAAGACGTGGATGCCCGGGTCGAGCCCGGGCATGACGAGTTGATAAATGTGCGGACAATGGAGGAGGTTACACCTCCGCCTTCTCCGCCATCCCGACCGCCCACAGCGCGAACGCATAGACGATCGCGATTTCGTCGAGCCGGTTGAAGCGGCCCGATGCGCCGCCATGGCCGGCGCCCATGTTGGTGCGCAGCAAGACCGGCCCGCCGCCGGTCATGGTCGCGCGCAACCGCGCGATCCATTTTGCGGGCTCCCAATAGGTGACGCGCGGATCGGTCAGGCCGCCCATGGCGAGAATTGCCGGATAGTCTTTCGCCGCGACGTTATCGTAAGGCGAGTAGGACAGGATGGTGCGAAAATCCTTTTCGCTCTCGATCGGGTTGCCCCATTCCGGCCATTCCGGCGGCGTCAGCGGCAGGGTGTCGTCGAGCATGGTGTTGAGCACGTCGACAAACGGCACTTCAGCAACGATGCCGGCAAACAATTCGCCGGAGCGGTTGGCGACCGCGCCCATCAGCATGCCACCGGCGCTGCCGCCGTGGCCGACGATGCGCTTGGCCTTGGTGTATTTTGCCCCGATCAGCGCGCGCCCCGCGGCGGCAAAATCGTCGAACGAGTTGGCCTTCTTCTCGCGCTTGCCGTCGAGATACCAGCCCCAGCCCTTGTCGGCGCCGCCGCGGATGTGCGCGATCGCATAAACGAAACCGCGGTCGACCAGCGACAGCCGGTTGGCGGCGAACGAGGCCGGCATCGCCATGCCGTAGGAACCGTAGCCGTACAGCAAAAGCGGCGCGCTGCCGTCGCGCGTCAGGTCCTTGCGATGCAGGATAGAGACCGGCACCTGTGCACCGTCCTGCGCTGATGCCATGATGCGGGTGGTGACGTAGTCGGCCGGGTTATGGCCGGACGGGATCTCCTGCCGCTTGCGCAGCACCCGCGTTCGGTCAGCCATGTCGTAGTCATAGACTTCCGACGGCGTCGTCATCGACGAATAGGAGAACCGCAGGTTGGTGGTGTCGAACTCGTAGCCACCCATGGTGTCGAGCGAATACGCGGCTTCGTCGAAGGCAATAGCGTGTTCTTCACCTGATGTGAGATCGCGGATGATGATCGCGGGCAGCGCGTTGGCGCGCTCCAGCCGCACCATGTGGTGGGCGTAGAGCTCGACGTCGAGCACATAGACGCCCTCACGATATGGGATCAGGTCGCGCCAGTTGGCCCGCTCCGGCGAAGCAAGCGGCGCGGAGACCACCTTGAAGTCGATCGCGCCGCCCGCATTGGTGAGAATGAACAGCTCGTCGCCGCGATCGTTGACCGAATACTGTACGCCTTCCTCGCGCGCCGCGACCAGCAGCGGCGGCGCTTCGGGATGTGCGAGATCGATCAGCCGCTGCTCGGAGGTTTCATGGTCGCCGCCGGCGATCACGCAGAACCGGCCCGAAGAACTCTCATGCAGATGGGTGAACCAGCCGGAATCCGCTTCCTCGTAAACCAGCGCGTCGTCGGCCTGTGTGGTGCCGAGGCGATGACGCCAGACCTGCATCGGCCGGTGGTTGTCGTCGAGCTTGACATAGAAGAAACTGTTGCCGTCCGTGCTCCAGACCACGCCGCCGTCGGTTTCCTCGACGAGATCGCTGCGGTCTTTTCCATCGGCCCAGTCGCGCACCCGGATCGAAAAGTATTCCGAGCCCTTGGTGTCGGCGCTCCAGGCGTGAAGCTTGTGGTCGGGCGAATGACGGCTCGAGCCGAACTTGAAATAGTCGTGGCTGGACGCCAGCGCGTCGCCATCGAGCACGGTGGTGGCGTCGCCGCCGTCGCGCGGCATGCGGGCGAAAATCTCGTGCTGGCCGCCCTCGCGGAACTTGCGGAAATAGGCGAATGGCCCGTCCGGCGCCGGCACGCTGGAATCGTCTTCCTTGATCCGTCCGCGCATTTCCGCGACCAGCTTTTTCTGTAGCGGCGTGGTGTGGCCGAGCAGGCTTTCGGTGTAGCCGTTCTCCGCTTCCAGATAGGTCCGAATGTCGGCGTCGAGGATCGAGGGATCGCGCAGCACCTCCTGCCACTTCGCATCCTTGAGCCAGGCATAGTCGTCGGTCACGGATATACCGTGCGTCGTAAAAGTATGCGGACGGCGCAGTGCGGAGGGGGCTGAAAGCGAAGAGTTTTTGGTTGCTGCTTGTGTCACTCAAACCTCATTGTGTTCCAGCGGGGCCGCCCTTTGCTTGTCATTGCCGGGCTTGACCCGGCAATCCATCAATCCAAGGAAAAGCTGTTTCTAGATGGATGCGCGGGTCAGCCCGCGCATGACGAGAAGGAAATTTCAGCCCCTTATATCGTATCGAATCGTGCGGATTGCCACACCCTGCCGCGCAGGGTTGTTGGCAGCTTCTTTGTATGGTTAGGCTTTTCGGCCACGCCGGGAAAGCCTGATGCTCTTCAATTCCTATTCGTTCATCTTCTTGTTCCTGCCGGTGGCGCTGGCCGGCTATTTCGCGCTCGGCCGTAGCAGCAATCTGGCGCCCGTGATCTGGCTGGCGCTGGCCTCACTGGCCTTTTATTCGTTCAGCAACTGGCCGTTCGTGCTGTTGCTGCTGGCCTCGATCGCGTTCAATTACGGCATCGGCTATTTGCTGATCGCGCGGGACTTCCGTCCCAGGGTGCGATTTTCCGTGCTCACGGCCGGCGTCGCTGGCGATCTCCTGGTGCTCGGCATCTTCAAATATGCCGGCTTTCTCGCCGCCAATTTCAATGCGCTGTTTTCGTCCGGCTTTGCCGTCCACATCCTGCTGCCGGTCGGTATCTCCTTTTACACGTTCACCCAGATCGCGTTTCTGGTCGATGCCTACAGAGGTCATGTCGCGCGCTATGCGCTGCCGCATTATGCGCTGTTCGTGACGTATTTTCCGCATCTGATCGCAGGGCCGATCCTGCACCACCGGGATATGATTCCGCAGTTCGAGCGCGCCGAAGCCAAGCGGCCGGATCCGCATCTGATTCTCTGCGGCCTGGTCATTTTCGCGATCGGCCTGTTCAAGAAGACCTGCCTTGCTGATGCCATCCAGCCGCTGGTCGGGCCGGTGTTCGGCCCGGGCTCGCCGACCTTCGACCAGGCCTGGATCGGCGCGCTGGCCTACACGTTTCAGCTCTATTTCGATTTCTCCGGGTATTCCGACATGGCGATCGGCATATCCCTGATGTTCGGCATCTTCCTGCCGCTGAATTTCAACTCGCCCTATAAAGCGACCTCGATCATCGATTTCTGGCGGCGCTGGCATATGACGCTGTCGCAGTTCCTGCGCGACTATCTCTACATATCCTTAGGGGGCAACCGGCGCGGTCCGGCGATGCGCTATGTCAATCTCATGATCACGATGTTGCTGGGCGGACTCTGGCACGGCGCGGCCTGGACGTTCGTGGTCTGGGGCGCGCTGCATGGCGCTTATCTCTGCATCAATCACGCCTGGAACCGGTTTGGACCTTACGTCACGCCGCGGCTACAGCCGGTCGCGACATCAGCCGGAGCCGTGCTGACATTCCTGGCCGTTGTTGTCGCCTGGGTGTTCTTCCGCGCCAACGATATCGATTCCGCTGTATACGTGCTGGTGCGGATGGCTGATCCCACCCGGCTTGCGCTCGGTCGCGTCGAGACCGCCAATCTGGCCTTCATTGCCGCCTATGCCGCGCTGGCGTGGTTCGCACCGAACACGCAGGCGATCATGGGCTACGATCATGAGAAGCGCACCGTTGGCGCCCGGCTGGATCAAGCGCGGCTACGGCCATGGTTCCTCTACGCCACCGCCGCGGTGCTGGCGTTCGGGATTCTTGGAATCCAGCAACACAGTGAATTCATCTATTTCAGGTTTTGACCCCAGCCGTGTCCAAAGCTCTCGTCAAATTTCTCGGCGCAAGCGCGGCGATCATCCTGATGGCCGCAGCGCTGAACTACGTCGTCGATCCCTTGCAGTTGTTCCGTCCGTCGCGGCTGTTTCCGGCAATGTATTCGGCGGATACGCGGATGCAGGATGCGGGCCTGATCCAGAGCCAGCCGTTCGACACGGCCTTGATGGGAACGTCGCTTGCGATTCACTTCCGGCAGAGCGACATCGACCGCATCCTCGGCGGCCGCTCGCTGAAACTGTCGATGACGGGTTCAAACTCGCGCGAGCAAAGCTTTGTGCTCGATGCGGCAATGGCGCGGCATCCGAAACGGGTGATCTGGCAGGTCGATGACTGGATCTTTCACGATGCGCCGGAGCCGGATTCCGATATCTATCTTCCGGCGGCGCTCTATCGGCGCAGCGCCGGGGGCATCGCGGGCTATCTGTTCAGCGGCCAGATGGCACGGGAGTCGCTGTGGATCCTGGCGCGGTCGCTGCCGCCGTTGCAGCCGGCTGTCGCGCGGCTGACCTCGGATCTGGTCTTCAAGTTTCCGATCGCTGATGTCGACGACATCAATGCGCTGCCGCGTGATTACGACGTCGCCGGAGCCTACAATGCCAAAAAGGCGCTCGCCGCGTTCAGGCATATCACCGATCCCGTGCGCAGCAGATACCTGACTGACGGCTACGATTACGATGCGATGGTGAGGGCCTTCGAGCGCGACGCCATTGGCCTGATAGCGAAAAATCCCGATGTGACGTTCGATATCTACTTTCCGCCTTATTCGATCCTGCAATTCGTGGCGATGCGCGACGCCGCGCCGGCGGCGCTGAAGACCGTTTATGACTTCACGGCCTATGCGCAGCCGCGCTTGCTGCAATATCGCAATGTGCGGCTATACGACTTCCGCGCGGTAGAGGACGTCACCCACAATCTCGATAATTACGGCGACGTTATCCATCACTCGCCCGCGATCGACCTGAAGCTGCTGTCGTGGCTGGCGGAGCGGAAATACGCGGTGGATCGGTCAGCGCCGCTGGCATCGCTCGATCGGCTCAAGGCACAGGTCGAAGCGTATCGGCTGGAGCGATGACCGTAGGGTGAGCAAAGCGAAGCGTGCCTACGATTTACGCCCGCGGTTGGGGATGGACGGTGGGCGCGACGCTGACGCGTCTTTATCCACCCTACGGCATCGCGGCTAACTATTCCGCAGCCTCGCCGCCGCGTTGCCGCCCGGGATCCGGTTCACCGCCATTACAACCGTGAACGTGATCACCAGCATGGCGATGCCGAGCACCGCGATCGCGGCGAGATCGCCGCTTTCGTTGAGGTCGTAGATCAGGACGCTGAGCACCTTGGTCTGCGAGGTGAACAGCACGATTGCGGCCGACAGTTCCCGCATCACGCCGATGAAGATGAAGCACCAGGTCGCGATCACGCCGGTGCGCAACAAGGGTGCGGTGATCTGGCGCAGTGATTGCAGCCGCGTCGCACCGAGGATGCGGCTGGCGTCTTCCAGTTCGGGATGGATGGTCGCGAACGCCGCCTGCAATTGCTGATAGGCCGACGGCAGGTTGATGGTCAGAAATGCGATCAGCAAAATCCACAGCGTGCCGTAGAGCACGAAAGGCGGCCGTGTGTAGCTCAGGAACAGGCCGACGCCGAGCACGATGCCGGGGACCGCAACCGGGGCGGTGGCGAGGAAACCGAGGATGCGATGGCCCGCGATCACGCGGCGGGTGGTGACATAGGCGATGACAAGCGCCAGGACGGTACCGATGGTCGCGGTCGACGCGCCGAGGATCACCGTGTTCTTGAGCGCGAGCTGGGTGGACGACAATTCGGTGAACACGAAGACGATGTTGTGCAGGGTTGCCGTTGACGGCGTCACCAGCGTGGTCGCGTTCGGCGAGAACGCGGCGTTGAGCAGTGCGAGATAGGGCAGGAACACGGGATTGAGCAGCACGACAAGGCACAACGCCAGCGCGGCCCAGCGCCAGCCTTTCAGTTCGACCTGGCGCGGCGCGCCATATTTGCCACCGACCACCGAGTAGCCGCGGCGCCCGAGCAGGTATTTCTGGCCTTGCAGCAGCAATATGGTCAGCACCAGCAATGGCACCGCAGCGGCGGCGGCCAGTTCGAGCTTCGGCGGATACTGGAACAGGCTCCAGATCTTCGTGGTCATGGTGTGGAAGCCGGCGGGCAGCGCCAGGATCGCCGGTGATCCGAACAGCGTCATCGCCTGCAGGAAGGCGATCAGCGCGCCCGCGACCAGCGCCGGCAGCGCCAGCGGAATGGTGACGCGCCGCGCGGTGGTCCAGGCCTTGCCGCCGAGAATGGCGGAGGCATCCTCGAGTTCGCCCGGCATGTTGTCGAGCGCGTTGGCGACCAGCACGAACACGAACGGGAAAGTGTAGCAGGAGATGACGAAAATGATTCCGCCCAGCGAATAGATGTTGAACAGATGCGCGTCCGATTCGGCGCCGGTCAGGAATCGATAGAGCTGGTTCAGCAGTCCGCTGTTCGGCGCGGCCAGCAGCTCCCAGGCGACGGCGCCGAGAAACGGCGGTGTCACGAACGACGCTGTCACCAGCGCGCGGATGGTCTGCCGCCCCGGCATGTCGGTGCGCGAGACCAGCCAGCCGATCGGCGCCGCGACCAGGCAGCAGATCAGCGCCGAGGTGGTGGCGATGATCGCCGTGGTCAGCAACGGATCGAGGAAATCCGGATTCGTAAACAAGGTGACGAAGTTCTGCAGAGTCGGGTGCCTCGCCTTGTCGGTAAACGCATAGATCGCAAGCCACGACAGCGGCAGCGCGATCAGCACCACCATGCAGAACGCAACCAGCGTCAGCACCGGTTTGGTCCAGTCGATTTTGGCTTTGGGAGGGACGGTGGTGGTGATGGTCATTTGATCTCTATCTTTCGTCATTCCGGGGCGCGCGTAGCGCGAGCCCGGAATCCATACTCATTATCGTGGTTATGGATTCCGGGCTCGTCGCTACGCGACGCCCCGGAATGACGATGGTGAGGAAGGCATACAGCATCTAAACCTTGAACAGCCGCGCATAGCGCGTCTTGATCTCTTCCGCCATTTTCTCGACGCCGGCGGCATCCTCCTTCATCAGCTTGATGCCGGAGAGCTTACGGCGTCCGGGGTGGGGCACCACCTGCGCATGCGCCGAATATTGCGCGGTGTAGTCCGTGAAGAACTGCTGGGTCTCGCGGGTGTGCAGCCACGCCTGGAACAGCCGCGCGGCATTGGGATGCGGCGCGGATGCGAAGATGGCCGTCGGGCCCGAGATCGTCGGCGTGCCCTCGGTCGGATAAACAGGCTCGACCGGCTGCCCGGCTTCCTTCAGCAGCACGACGCCATATTCGTTGCCATCGGCCATCACAGCGCGCTCGCCGAGCGACAGCTTCTTTGGCGGATCGGTCGAGGATTGCACCTGCATCACGCGCTGCTTCGACAGCTTGTCGAGATAATCCCAGCCCAGTTCGCGAACCAGCTGGAAGGTCGCGGTCATGATGGTGCCGCTATAGGCGGGATGACCCTTGACCATCTTGCCCGCCCATTTGGGATCGAGCAGGTCGGCATAGCTTTTCGGAGCGTCCTCGGGCTTTACGAGTTTGGTGTTGTAGGCGATCGAGGACAGATAGATCCGCGAAGTCGCGGACATGCCGTCGGGGTCGCGATATTCGGGCAGGAAGTGCTGGGCGATATCATCAGACACGAAAGGCGCCAGCCAGCCGTTCTTCTTCCAGGAGATGATGTGCGATGCATCCGAGGTGTTGACGACATCGGCGGCGTGGATGTTGCTCGCGAATTCCTGATCGAGCCGCTGGAACACCCGTTCCGAGCCGGAACGCTCGATCTGGACGCTGATGCCGGGATACGCCGCCTCGAACGCCTTGCCGAGCTTTTCGCCGACCGGCAGGTCCATCGAGGAATACAAGATCATCTTGCCTTCCTTCTTGGCGGCTTCGACCAATGCGGGGGTGATCGCGACCGGTGCCGGTGCTTCGGCGCGAACCGGCGACGCGAACACGCTTCCCGCGGCCAACGTAACTGAGGCCTTGGCAGCCCCTTGCAGAACGTCACGCCGGCTGAGTTTTTTTCTCATGGTTGTAACTCCCTTTGGCCGTCGTCTCAGACGCGGAAGATTTTTTGATAACGCGCCTTGATCTCTTCGCTTTGCGCTTCGGCGCCGGCGGCGTCTTCCTTCATCAGCTTGATGTCCGCCAGCGGCTTGCGGCCGGGATGCTCCTTGACCTGCGTATGCAGCGAACGCAGGCCGCCGGCGTCGATGACGATGGTTTGGGCTTCCGGCGTAAAGCAGTAGTTCTGGAACAGTTTTGCCGCATTGGGATTCGGCGCGGCTTTGAAGATGCCGTTCGGCCCGACGATGAACGGCGTGCCTTCGGTCGGATAGACCAATTCGACCGGCTGGCCGGATTCCTTCAGCAGCAGAATGTTGTACTCGGTGCCGTCGGCCATCACGCTGCGTTCGCCGAGCGACAGCTTCTTTGGCGGATCGGTCGCCGACTGCACCTGCATGATGTTCTGCTTGGCGAGGTTTTCGTAATATTCCCAGCCGATATCGCGCACCATCTCGAAGGTGGCCGTCAGGATGGTGCCGCTATAGCCGGGATGCGCCTTGACGATCTTGCCCTTCCACTTGGGATCGAGCAGGTCCTTGAAACTCGTGGGCGCGTCTTCGGGCTTTACCAGTTTCGTATTGTAGGCGATCGGGCTCAGCGTGGCGCGGAAGCCGGCATAGGTGCCGTCGGGGTCGCGATGCTCGGGCTTGTAATATTTCGCGACGTCTTCGGGCACGTAGGGCAGCAGGATGCCCTGCCTCTTCCAGGCCAGCAGATGGGCGGCGTCCGAGGAGTTGGCGATGTCGACGGCGTAAACGCTGCTGGCATATTCCTGGCCGATCCGCTGGAACACACGCTCGGCGCCGGTGCGTTCGACCCTGACCTCGACGCCATATTTCGCCTTGAAGGCGCCGGCAATCTTCTCGGATACCGAAAGATCGATCGAGGTGTACCAGACGACCTTGCCTTCCTTTTTGGCCGCTTCGATCAGCTGCGGCGTGATCGCTTCCGCCGGCGGCGCCTCGGCGCGGACAGCGGAGGCGAACACGGTGCCCAGAGCGAGGGCGGTCGAGCCTTTCAGGATATCGCGTCGTGACGGCATTGTTGTTTTCATCGCGTCCTCCCGTCTGGTTTCTTGTTATCGGCTCAGCGCGCGGCAGTGGTCGGGCGGCAATGTCAGCCAGACTTCGCTGCCTTTGTCGACATTGGTTTCAGTCGGCGTGGTGAGCCTGAGCATGGTGCCGTCGGCCACTTCGACCATGTAGTCTCTGTTGGCGCCGAGATAGACCTGCCGGGTCACCACCGCCTTCATCGTGTTGTCGGGCGAGGCCGGGGCCTTTGTCGAAAGTCCGATATCGTGCTGGCGGATCGCGACCGCAACGCTCTGGCCTGTGGTGAGCGGCGTGCCGATCACCTGCAACGTCGCGCCCGCGAAGGCCACGTGGTTGCTGTCGCGCGCGGTTCCGTTGATCACGTTGCTGGCGCCGATGAAGCGCGCGACGAATTCCGACTCCGGCCGGGCGTAAATGTCTTCGGGCGAGCCGAGCTGGTCGATCTTGCCGCCGTTCATGACCGCGATCAGGTCGGCGGTGGTCATCGCCTCGGACTGGTCGTGGGTGACATAAACCGTGGTGTAGCGATATTCGTCGTGCAGCCGCCGGATTTCGAACCGCATCTCCTCGCGCAGATTGGCGTCGAGATTGGACAAGGGTTCGTCGAGCAGCAGCGTTTCCGGCTCGACGATCAGGGCGCGCGCCAGCGCCACGCGCTGCTGCTGGCCGCCGGAGAGTTCACCGGGATAGCGCTGCGCCAGCGGCTCGAGCTTGGTGGTGGACAGAATGGCGGCCAGCTTTTTCGCAATGGTGTCACGGTCCATTTTGCGCAGCCGCAGGCCATAGACGATGTTTTCGGTGACCGTCATATGCGGCCACAGCGCGTAGCTCTGGAAAATCATCGACATCTTGCGCTGCTCGGGCGGCAGCGTACGCGCTTTCGACGACACCAGCCGGTCGCCGACATGGATTTCACCGTCGGAAGGCTCCAGGAACCCGGCGATCAGCCGCAGCGTCGTGGTCTTGCCACAACCCGAGGGCCCCAGCAGGCAGACCAGCTGGCCGTGATCGATCCGCAGCGAGACGTTATCGACCACCGCAAGCGCTCCAAAGCGTTTGGTGAGGCCACGCAAATCAACGGACGCCAATCGGATTCCTCCAGCATTTTTTCGTGCGCGGATCAGCGTCCGGCGCTTGTCTACTTGTATACCAGTATAAGCACGAAAAATGCGGGGATGAAAAGCCGTCGAAAGTGGAAGGACGGAACAAGCTCGCGCAAGGGCGCGGTCTTATCCCTGCCCGACGCAAGTCGGGCCTCCCCGACTTGCGTCAACTGAAAGTGCGCAACCGGGGTAAACCCCGTCGCAAGTCGGGCCTGCCCGACTTGCGTCAACTGAAAGTGCGCAACCGGGGTAAACCCCGGTTGCGATGGGAGGGATAGCAACGTTACGCGCTGACGTTTTCGCCGAGATATTCGATCGCGGCTTCGGTTCCGCCCTTGCCATGGGGGATGTCGAGGGCATTGAGGGCGACCTCGACGACGCCGAGGGTGCCCAAAATCATCGGGGCATTGACGTGGCCCATATGGGCGATCCGGAACGCCTGGCCGGAGAGGTCGCCGATCCCGGTACCCAGCACCACGCCGCATTTTTCCTTGCAGTAGCGCTGCAGCGCAGCAGGATCGTGGCCGTTCATCGTCACGGTCGTGACCGTGTTGGAGCGTTCAGCAGCTTCCGCGATATTGAAGCCGAGCACCTGACCCTCGCCCCAGACCGCAACGGCGCGGCGCGTGGCTTCCGCGAGCAGGCTATGGCGGAGAAACGCGTTTTCCAGTCCCTCGGCGTTGAGCATGTCGATCGCCTTGCGCAACGCGAACAACAGATGCACCGGCGCGGTGCCGGCATATTTGCGATAGTGCTCGCTGCCTTCGCGCTCGGTCCAGTCCCAGTAGGGCGTACGCAGGTTGGCCTTTTTGTGTACCGCGCGGGCGCGGTCGTTGGCGGCGACGAAGCCCAGGCCCGGCGGCGTCATCAGCCCCTTCTGCGATCCGGACATCGCGACGTCGATGCCCCACGCATCCATCTCGAACGGCATGCAGCCGAGCGAAGCCACCGTATCGACCATGAACAGCGCCGGATGGCCCGATGACTTGATCGCCTTGCCGATCGCCTCGATGTCGTTATAGGCGCCAGACGCGGTATCGACCTGCACCGCGACGATGGCCTTGATGGTGTGATCCTTGTCCTGCTTCAGGCGTGCTTCGACTTCGGCGGGACGTACGGCGCGGCGCCAGTCGCCCTTCAGCACCTCGACATCGGCGCCCATCGCTGCGGCGGCGTTGCCCCAGCCGATCGCGAAGCGGCCGCTTTCCAGCACCAGCAACTTGTCGCCGCGCGACAGCACGTTGGATAGCGTGGCTTCCCACGCGCCGTGGCCGTTGGCGATGTAGATGTAGGACTGGCCTTTGGTCGCGAACAGTTTGGAGAGATCGGCGAGCAGGCTGTGCGTCAGCTCCACCATCTCGTTGGAGTAGATGTCGAGCGCCGGGCGATGCATCGCCTGCAGCACTTCGTCGGGCATGGTGGTAGGCCCGGGGATGGCCAGAAATTCCCGGCCCGCGCGAACGGTCATGTGTTGGTTTTCCTTGTCGGAGATTCAGCCCGAAGCCCACACAATATGCGATCGAAGCCGTCATTGTCTGCAACAAACGCGAGGCGTTTGGGCATGCGAGCGCGGCAAAGCAATCCAGGGCCGCAAAAAGGCGGAATTGCTCCGAGTGTTCTCGCTGGTTGAGTCAATTTCAGTCACGCTACTTTCCGATCGAATCCGCGATCGCGTGCCAGATCTGGTCCTTCATCTCGGTCGCCGGCGGGCTCGGGATCGTCACCGCGGGGCCGTCGCGCTTCTTGCAGGCTTCGACCAGCCGCAGCACCCAGATCTCGCCGTCGGTGTAATAGGGGTCGCCGCCGCCGTTGCGGCCCGTCAGCGTCGGCCCGATGCCGGTGACCTGATATTTGGCGTCGACCATCCCGGCGTTTTCCAGGTCGGCCGCCAGCAGCGCGCGCTCGGCGTCGAGGTCGGCGCTGATGTGGTGGGTGACGGCAACCGTGTACTTGCTGACGCCGACGCCGCGATCTTCCGTTGCCGCGCCGAGCCACACCGGGCGCTTTTCCTCGCCCTGGTCCAGCACCTTCCAGTAGCGCACATGGTTGCGGCGATCGGCGTTCTGGCCGATCGGCTTTTCAAAGGCGAGGTCCTCGCGGCGGCCGAGATAATAGAGGTTGCTGACCGGAGCATCCTTGTAGGGCCGGTCGAGCAGCACGGAGCCGACAATTTCGATTGACGATTTCAGCGTGATCGGATCGGCCGGATACCAGCCGGCCGCGTGCATCGCGCAGACCACATCGCTCAACTTGCCGACCAGTCCGACATTCATGGGATCGCCGGGAATGTCTTGCGCGGTGCGCGTCACCATCGGCAGATCGGCGAGGCCTTTCTGGTGCTCGTAATGGGTCCAGAACAGCGGCAGCAGCAGGTAAGCGAGCGCGGTGTAGGCGATGACGACCACGAGCGCGAACCGCAAAAACCGATCCAGCCGCGAACGCTTGCGCTGCCGCTGCGATTCCAGCTCGTCGTAAAGGTCGGACACCTACCGCCTGGTTTCGCGGCAGCCGGCGGATTCGGCCTCGTCGACCGAACAGAACCAGCGCGTGCCCTTGCTGATCTTCATCTGGATCCGCGCATACCAGCGGCTCTTCGGCGTGTGGTAGATGCATTCGCCTGCGGTGTTGACGTTACCCTTGATGGTGCAGTCGGGCGACGGCGCCACCGGCCCCGAGGCCGAAGCCAGCAGGATCGTGGAGGCATTTTCCGGCGGCTTGGCGGCGCCGAGAATGGTGGTCTTCTTGTTGCGGGCGCGCCAGTCCCACGGCGCGATGAACGCGCCCTGCCACATCCCGACCTTGGCCTCGCGCGCGGCTTTCTCGTCGGCATCGTAATCGTGGCTGACGCGGGTGTAGGACAGTGCCCAGCCGCTGGCGACCAGCCATTTCTGAATGTCCTCGCCCTCGACCTCGCAGCGCGCCACGGTGCGGCCGCGGCGGTCGGTGGTTCTGACATGGCAGGTCCAGCTCTTGTTGCCGACATGCTTGATCAGTTCGTCGCGCGCGGCGGCGCCGCAGGTCCAGCGCTCGCTCTTGGTATTCAGGCAGAGCTGGTCCACCGCCGGCGCGTCGATGCCGCCCAGACGAATCCGGCTGTTGCCGATCTGGATATGATCGCCTTCGCGGATTTTCGGGACGCCTGAAATGTCGGCCGCATCGGCGGTTGCCGGCAGCAGCGCGAGCAGAACGGCGGCAAGCAAGAACTTCGATTTCATCGGCAATCCCGGCACGGAGTTAAACGCAATAATCAATCTGCCTAATCATTGTGCGGGTAATGCGACCGGCTTGCCAACTGCCGGGCTCGCACCCGCCTTCAACTTCCCGTCATTGGGTGAGGCGAATGGTGAGTGGCGAGTAGCGAGTGGGGAAGAAGCTATTCGCCATTCGCTATTCGCTATTCGCTATCCTTCTCCGCGCCAACGCCAGCCCCATCAGCACGAACGCCGAGGTCACCTCGGGGCCGCCGACCAGAATCCGCGTCGGGGTCTTCATCTTGTTCCACTCATAGGCCTTGTAGGGGCCATGCCGCCCGCCTTCGCCAAAACTGGCGACAATGCACGCCAGCGCCGGGGTAAACGTCGATACGTCGGCGCCGAGATGCGCCAGCGCCATCAGCGCCAACGCCGCGTCGAATGCGTTCATCTCGCGCGTGATCAGTTCACCCTCGACATAGGCCAGCACCTTGCCGCGGATCAACTCGAACGCGCCGCCGGGATCGATCGCCTGCCGCGCCGACGGCGGCAATGCCATGAACGCGGCATGGCAGCGGCCGAAATAGGCGCAGTAGAGTTCCGGCAGGTAATAGATATGCGAGCGCGGATCGGCGAATGCGCCGCTTTCGACCAGTCTGCGCTGGAAGCCGACGATGCGATGCAACGTTTCCAGCCGCGCCGGCGTTTCCAAAATCTTCCAGCGCGCGAGATTGCGGAAACTGACTTCGAGAATGTCGAGGTTCAGTGTCGGATCGAGGTCGTTGCCGTAGGGCCGCTCGCCCTTGATATTGTCGATCCAGGTGACGACGCCGCCCTCGTAATCGATGTGGTCGTTGAGGGGGACGGTGACGCGCGGTTCGTTGGCGCCTTCGCGGACCTGATAACCCTTGTAGAAGTCGAGCAGTGGCTGATCGAGGATCGGATCGGTGGAGCCCGCTTGGGTCGCGGCCGAGAACGAGCACGCGGTGGTGTCGCAATCCGGCACGTAGATGCCGAAACCCAAATCCTGCTTGATCTGGGCGAAGAATTTTGAAAAGCGCGGCCCCGAGCCCGGCGCCAGCGCGGTGATGACGCGCACGTTCGAGCCGTCATGCGAGGGCACTTCCTCGGCGCTGGTCTTCAGACAAAATTCCACCATGTCCGAAATCGCGCGCTTTGAAGCCGCGGTCTCATCGCCCGAGGCGAGCCCGGTTTCGACAAAACTCAGCAGCGCCTCGGTGAAGAAGGCGTCGTAATAGGCCGAGCGGTGCCGGATCTGCATCGGCTCCCACATCGGCTCGGCAATCCCGGTCCAGGGCGGGTTGATCAGCGCGCGGGCCGGCGAATGCGCGATGAAGATCCGCGCCAGGCTGAACAGCAGGGTCGAGTTCTTGTAGCCGCGCGCGTTCAGCCCGGTCAGCGCCATCAGCATTTCGCGCCCGCCCATATCAGGGTCGCCGATCAGGTTGAACGCGGCATAGGTCGGGATGAAGCCGTTTCTGGAAAACGAGCGCAGCAGATGCGCGCCGCAGCGGCGGATCGCGCGCTCGATCTCGGCCTGGTCGGGCGCGCGGACCGTCGTGGCCGCCGCGGGCTGCGGGTGGCGAACCCCGATATCGGCCATCAGCGCGGCGATCGGCGCACCAACGGCGGCCCAGTCCGGCTCGTCGGCGTCGCGGGCGTGGGTCAGCGCCGCGCGCAAGGCTTCCAGCCGGGCCTCTTCCTTCAGGGCGGGCAGCCCGGTCCGCCGCAGCAGCGGCCGCAATGCCGGGTTGCCGAGCGCGGTTCGATAAAATTTTCCGAGATGGGGGTCGCCGCCGCGATAGTCCAGCAGCACGGGGTCGCAGACGTCGTACAGCGACGGGCCGTCTTTCCGAACCGTGAGCGCGCGAAACGCCGCGCCGGCGATCGTATGGAAGCCCATGCCGTGTCTTTCCGCCGGGACGGTGAACTGGAGGTACCAAGTTGACGCACCCTGCGGCGGCCGCCCGTGGCGTGAAACCAGCAAGCCCTTGAAAATGATACAAATCCGTTGGAAATACAAATGTGATGAATATCACATAAATTGATCCGGGTTCCGGCCATAGTCCAGCGCCATCGGCTCCATGCGCCAAAGGAGGTTGCCCGGGAGGGCTGTGCGGGTTAAGGCTTTCTTTGTTGCGGTGCCGCAAATTGATCTCAATTGGAAGGCACAGACTTCGCAACCCTCAAAACCCTGGCGGACTTGGCGCGACTAACGCTTGCGCGCCGGAAAACGATTGGGAATGGAAACGATGAATTTAAAGCTTCGCATCTCGCGCCGCCCGATTGCCGTGGCCGCCGTTCTGGTCGGCATGGTGTCGCTGGCGATCGGCGCCCATGCTGCGCTGAACAAGCGCTCGCTCGACGTCGCCAAGGCGATCGGCACCGAGCACACCGGCTCGATCGGCAAGGGCGCCAACCGCGTCGCGCTGGTGATCGGCAACGGCCATTATCCCGACGCTTCCGCGCCCCTGGCGCAGCCGATCAACGACGCCCGCGGCCTGACCGCGGCGCTGCGTTCGCAGGGCTTTGATGTCGACGTGGTCGAAGACGCCACCAGGGACGACATGGCCCGCGCCATCGGCCGGATGAAGGCCAAGATCAGCAAGGACACCGTGGTGATGCTGTTCTTCGGCGGCTACGGCATCCAGGCCGGCCGCGAAAGCTTCATGATCCCGGTCGATGCCACGATCTGGAAGGAAGGCGACGTCCGCCGCGCCGGCGTCAGCGTCGAGCACGTGCTGGACGCGATGACCGAGAAGGGCGCGAAAGCAAAACTCGTCGTCGTCGACGCTTCCCGCCGCAACCCCTATGAGCGCCGCTTCCGTTCGTTCAGCCACGGCCTCGCCCCGATCTCGCCGCCGGAAAACGCGCTGGTGCTGACCTCGGCGACCCCCGGCAAGGTGACCGAGGACGGCAAGGGCCAGTACAGCGTGCTGGTGACCGAGCTGCTCGCCAACCTCAGCGCCCAGACCGGCGCCGAACAGACCTTCAACAAGACCCGCGTCGCCATCTCCCGCGCCTCTGAAGGCGAACAGGTGCCGTCGGTGTCCTCGTCGCTGCTGGAAGACATCCGCTTCGGCGGTTAAGGCGCAGGCGCTAAACGCCCAACTCTCTCATCCCGTCGTCCCTGCGAACGCAGGGACCTATACTGCGTGATCCATCGGTGAGACGCGGTGGCTGATGCTCTGCTTCGCGCGGCTTGCTGCGCTGCACCTCTCCCGCTTGCGGGGGAGGTCGACGCGCAAAGCGCGGCGGGTGGGGGAAATCTATCAACGGGCACACTGTGCGGAGGCACCCCCACCCCAACCCTCCCCCGCAAGCGGGAGAGGGAGTGCACCTTTACCTACTTCACATCCGCCGCCGTCACCGGCCGCACCGGATCGCCCTCGCGCAGCAGCGCGCCCGCGCGCGCCACCACGATATCGCCTTCGGCGATGCCGTCGCGGATCTCGACCTGGCCGCCCGACATCAATCCGGTTTCCACCCGCCGCGTTTCGACGCGTGCGCGCTTGATCACCTGCACCACGGTGCCGGCGGAGCCATAAAGAATAGCGGTCAGCGGTACCGAGACGCCGCAGCTTTGCCCGGTCGTGATCAGCGCCCGGCCGGAGGAATTCACCAGCAGCCGCCGGTTGGTGGTGATGCTGATGAAGGCCTGGGCGAGCTGGCTGTCCGGCTGCACGGTCGTGGACAGCCGCCGCACCTTGCCGTCGACCTCGCCGGCGCCGATCACCTTGATCCGCGCGGCCTGGTTGACCGCGAGCCGCGCG
The DNA here is from genome assembly GCA_038244925.1 of Hyphomicrobiales bacterium. Lineage (GTDB taxonomy): Bacteria > Pseudomonadota > Alphaproteobacteria > Rhizobiales > Xanthobacteraceae > Bradyrhizobium. Next base: position 32,229 of record JBBRSX010000041.1, read on the forward strand.
ATATCGCGGGTCGGCACCAGCCCGACCAGGTCGAACTCGCTGCGCGCGATGATCGAAAACAGCGCCTCGCCCTTGCCCGAGGCCATTGCGCCGACGGAAGCCGTGGTCGCCGAAATCAGCCCGGCCACCGGCGCCTGCACCGTGACCTGGCCGCCTTCGGGCAGGTTCAGCCGCGCCAGCACCTGGCCGGCGGTGACGGTATCGCCGGCATCCGCCAGCACCTCGGCGACCTTCAGCCCCTGCCGCTCCGGCCGCACCTGCGTCTCGTCGCGCGCAATGATGGTGCCGGACACCTCGACAATATTGGCAAAACAGGACTTCGCGGCCTTCAGGACGGTGACCGCGGCGCCCCTGGGGGCGACTTCGGGGTCATCGGCGGCGAATAATGGCTGCGATGAGAGACAAAGGCTCAAAGCCAGCAGGACGGCCAGCTTTGATGAAAGGTTGCGCGCGCGGAGAAGGGTCATCAGCGTTTGTTTCCGGTTTCGACATTATCGATAGCAGAGACACGATGACAGCGCCAAGCCGGAAGGCCGGTAGTCAGATCGGATATAAAGTCCGATTCCCGCGAGGCCGCGTTGGGCTTCCATGAGCGGCAGTTCTCCGAATGCGCCAACCAGCTCGACGATGAGCCTCAATCTGATCCAATTTTGAGTCTGCCGCCCCCGATAGGTCCCGGCTCCCGATGCGCAGTTGCGCATATGGGCCGGGACGACGGGGATTAGTTCTTCTTCTTCCGCTTGGTCGCCGTGGCTGCATCGACCACGTTGTCGACTTCCTCGCGCCAGCTCAGAATTTCCGCGGCCAGCACCGGGTGATTGAAACCCTTCAGGTTGAGATCGTCGATCGGGCGGCCCTCGACCCATTCCTCGACCATGCCGTAGACGCGCCTCGACACCACGATCTGGTTGGCCTTGGCTTCGTCGCACAGCCTTGAAGCAAGGTTGGTGACGCTGCCGATCGCGGCGTATTCCAGCCGGTTCTCGAAGCCGATCTGGCCGAGCGTGGCATAGCCGAGCGCGATGCCGATGCCGAAGCCGAGATTGTGGCCGCGGTTGCGCCAGCGCTCGGTCAGCGGGCCGATGGTGTCGCGCATCTCCACCGACATCTTCACCGCGCGCTTGACATGGTCCTCGAACTGAATCGGTGCGTTGAACAGGATCATCACGCCGTCGCCGGCATATTTGTCGAGCGTGCCCTCATACTTGAAAATGAGTTCGCCTAGCGCCGCGTGATATTCGCGCAGCACGTTCATCGCCTCTTCCGGCTCGGTGCTCTCGGTGAACGCCGTGAAGCCGCGCAGGTCGCAGAACACGACCGTGACTTCGCGGCGTTGGCTGTCAAGCAGGCCTTCTTGGCCGTCGCCGGACGCGATCAGTTGCGCCACTTGAGGCGCCAGGAAGCGTTCGAGCCGGCGGATGCGTTCGATCTCGCCCAGTTGCGTCTCCACGCGTTCTTCCAGCGACTTGTTCCAGTCCTTGAGCTGATCCGTCTGCTGCTGCAGCTTGTCGGCCTGCTGGCGCACGGTGTCGTTGGCGGCCAGGAGTTCGTGGCTCTTGTGATCCACTTCAGTGAACAGCCGCGCATTGCGCATCGCCAGCACCGCCTGATGTGCAAACGTCTTCATCAGCCCGATCAGGTTCTGCGAAAATTCGCCGGCGTTACGACGCAGCACCACCAGCGATCCCAGAATGCCCTGCTGGTCGACCAGCGGCACCACCAGCACCGAATGGAAGCCGGCCTCGATCGCCATGTCGCGCAGCGGATGCTCCGGCGTCTTCTCCAGCTGCGGAATCGAGATCGGCTCGCCCTGCGCGGCAGCGTCGCCGAGCGGGCTGCCGGCCTCGTCGATGACGCGATGGCCGCCCTCGGCTGCCTTGTCGATGCCGATGGCTTCCGTCAGATTGAAGGTGTGGCCCGCGGCGTCATGGCCGTAAATCAAGACCGCGTCGGCATGGGTGATTTCGAGCGCGCGCGCGGCGACCGTCGGCAGCACCGCGTTGAGGTCGAGCGAGGAGGCGACCGCGCGGCCGACTTCCTCGAGCACCTTGAGCTCGTTGATCGACTGCGCCAGATCGCGCGTTCGCTCCTTTACCTTCCATTCGAGGTCCGAATAAGTCTCGGCGAGCTGCCCGGCCATGCTGTTGAACTGGTTGGCGAGCTCTTCGAGTTCGTCCGATGTCTTGACCTCGATGCGGTGGCCGAACTCGCCGGCGCCGAGGCGCCGCGCGCCGGCGCGAAGGGCCGTGATCGGCACCAGCATGCGGCGGGCCATGATGGTGCCTGCGATGATCGCGACCACGAGGCCGAGCGTGATCAGCAGCGCGATCCGCACCAGCTGATCGCGGATCGGGGTCAACGCCTGCGCGGTCGGCTGTTCGTAGAATACGGTCCAGCCAAGTTTGGGCACCGCGCTCGCGGTCGTCAGCACGTCATGACCGGCACTGTCGGTGCCGGCCGCCAGCCGCGCGCCGCCGCGCTTGATGACGGCGGCGACCTGCGGCAGCGACGCCAGATTTTTGCTGACTTCGGGTGCCTTCGACGAACTCGCCAGCACCTGCCCCTTGTCGTCGACTACATAGGCAAACGCTACCTTGCCGACCTGGGCGTCGCCGAGGGAATCGTTGAGGAAGCCGAGGTCGATCTCGGCGACGGTGACGTTGGAATCCGAATGCGACAGCGCGATCGTCATGAACGGCCGCTCGCCGCGGAAATAGGCCGGCGCGTAGCCGGTGCCCCGGGCGGTGGCCTGGGTGAAGGAGAGGTCGCGGGAGAAATCGAGGTTGCTGCCTTCGAGCGCGGTGCGGCGCGTCACCCGGAGCTGCTCGCGGCCCTCGGGGTTGAGCAGCGAGAGCTGGCTGACTTGAGGGACCTGCCGCAGCAGCTGGACGTAATCGGTGCGGCGCAGATCGAGCGTGTTGGAATAGGCCCGCGTCGCCCAGGAAATCTGCCGCTCGAGGTCGGCCATCGATTGGTCGACTTGCTTGGCGGTCGCCTCCGCCTTCTCCGACATGCCGTCGTTGAGCGTGGTCTTGATGCCGCGATAGCTGATCCAGATTTCGATCGCGCCGTTGACGGCCAGCACGAACACGACGAGGCCGACCAGGGCCATGACGTATTTGGCGAACAGGCCTTCGCGCAGGAACCAGATCTTGCCCTTGACCGCGTTCATCGAAACCCTCGTGCGCCGCTCCTCAAAGCGCGCCTCCGCTGCCTGCCGCGCGGGCGCCCGGATGGGGCCCCACATGGGGCCTGTCTAGCACGAATTAAGGCCCCTGACCGGCCCTCCGCCAGCATGGTTAGCCCCGAATTTGGGCAGGGGATTGCGGGAATATTCGTCATGCCCGGGCACGACGGGAGGAGGTCCGCGTCAGCGGTTGAACAGCTGCCGCAACACGTCGTTCATCGGCTGGCTGTCTTGCTGCGCGGTAGCGTCAGCCGGGGCCGGCGCCGCGGGTGCGGTGGACTCAATGGGCGCCGCCTGGGTCGCCGCGTTCGGGCTTGCGATGTTGCGGCCCTGGCTCGGGCGCGGTGCCGCCGCCGCCGTGCCGCCTTGACCCGTCCCACCCTGACTGGTCCCACCTTGGCCCAACCCGCTCAGGCCCTGCTGCAAGAGATTGCCGATGGTCTCGCCGAGCTGGCCGCCGAGCGGATCGTTCGGCTTGCCGGGCTGTGTGCCGGCCGGCGCACCCGCCGCGCCCGGCTGTCCGCCGCCCAGCAGGCCGCCGATCGCAGCCCCAATGCCGGCACTGTTAAGTCCCGCACCATTGGCGCCGAACAGTCCCTTGCCCATTTCCTTGAGCTTGGCATAAGCGGCTTCCGGATTATCCAGCATGCCCTGCATCTCCGGATAAATTTTCGGCGCGCCCCACGGTCCCTCGATCATCACGGGGATGCCGAGCCCGACCGGCTCGGTGGCGCGGCCCTGACCTTCGGTGGTCATGACAAGTTTCGGCTCGACCCGGAATCCGATCTGCTTGGTGCCGAGATCGATGGTGCCGACGCCGGTCATCTTCACCAGCGGCCCGACCAGATTGAGGTCGGTGGTCTGCGCCTGTCCCTTGTCTATCTTGAAAGACGCCGAAAGCTGCGACAGGTCCGTCGCCTGTTCGCTGTTCTCCTGCCAGCCCGACAGCGTGCTCGCCGTCAGCGAGCGGATCATCTGTGCGACGTTGAGCCCCTTGATGGCGCCGTCCTGGAACACGGCAAACGTCGTGCCCGACATGTTGGTCATGATCGCGCGCTGGCTGTTGCCGGACGACCGCACGCTGATCTTGGTCTGCAGTCTGCCATCGATCTTGTCGAAGTCCGCAAGGCTCTTCAGCAGCGGCAGCGCGCGTACGCCGGCGAGGTCCGCGCGCAGCGTGAAGGTCGGATTGGAAGTCGAGGCATCGACGGTCACGTCGCCATTGGCGGTGCCGCCATAGGCGCCGAGATTGGAAACCTGTGCTTTCAACACACCGCTGGTGAGCGTGGCTTCGATCGCGGCAGGGGCGAAATGGCCATCGCCGAGGGTGATCTCGGCCGCGGAAATCCGCGCCTGCGCGTCGATATAGTTGAGGCCGTTGAAGTCGATGGTCGCGTTGCTCCAGGGCTGCGCCGCGGAGCTATTATTCGGCGACTTCGCCAGCGCCAGCCGCTGGAAATCCAGATCGAGTTTGACCAGCGGCTTGCTCGCGAGATCAACCGAGGCCCAGCCGTTGAAGGCGCCGTCGCCGATCGACCCGGAGAGGCCGTTGATCATGACGACCGAGCCGTTGAGACGCACTTCGGCCTTGGCCGAAAGCTGCGCCTGCAGCAGGCCGGGCGCGTCGAGCTTGATCTCGGCCGGGATATTCTGCCGCTCGAGCGGCGGGGCGGGTGGCGCTGCCTTGATGTCGAATTTCAGCGGATACTCGCCGCTGCGCGCATTGCCTGTCATCCGAATCTTGCGGTCGGTATCGACGGTGATGTCGGCATTGATGGTGTCGATCCGGTTCTCGACCCGGTCGCGCAAATTGGAAAACACGATCGTGCCGCCGGTGACGCTGATATGCTCGATCGAAAACGCATTGGCGCCGGCGGAAGCGGGTTTCGCCGGTGCGGCCGTCTCCCTCAGGCGTTCGCGCTGCAGCGGCAGGGTCACGACCGGACGCACGATGACGAGTTCGGTGATTTCGGGCTTGCCCGCCCACACGCTGGCCAGGGTCAAATCGGCCTGGATGCTGTTGGCGGTGAGGCTGGTGCTGGTGTCGCGCTCCCTGGGATCCCGCAGCGTGACGTCGTTCAGGGTGACGTTGAGCGACGGCCACAGGCCGATTTTGGTGCCGCCGTTGATGGTGAGCTTGTAGCCGCTCTCGCGCTCGACCCGGGCTTCGATCTGCGAGGTCAGGAAGCCCGTGGGCACGCCGATCACCAGCAGCAGCGCGATGACGGCGATCACGGCAGCAATGGCGGCGCCGGCGATTTTCAGTGCTCTCATATCGACATTCCAGACCGGGCAACCGGCATCAAGATCGGCCGTGCCAACGCGCACGCGAACGATCGGGCGAGCTTATCCCGGAAAGGGACAGGGCCCAAAGAAGCCAAAAATAATCCAAAGGTACTGCAAAGTTATGTGACTTATGACACACTTCCAGGTGGGCGAATTTTGCTAACCGGCTCGGGAGGCTGGTTGAGGCTGATTTGGAAGGCAATACAATGAGTAAACAGGCCGAATTTGCGGTCATTTTGAAAATGAATCCGATGTTTGCGGATTTGGGCGCTGATGAATTGCAGCGTATTTCCGGGCTTTGCCACACCGCGCAACTGGGGGTCGGCGAAATGCTGTTCCAGAAGGGCGATCCTGGTGATGCCCTCTACGGCATCCGCCGCGGCCAGATCCGGATCGAGACCGGTGCCGCCGACGGCAGCCGCCTGACCCTGAATTTCATGGGCCCCGGCGATCTGTTCGGCGAGGTCGCCGTGCTCGACGGCCAGAGCCGTACCGCGGACGCCGCCGCCGGCGAACCGTCGGAACTGTTCGTGCTGCGACGTGAGGATTTTCTCGCCTTCCTGGAGCGCGAGCCCAAGGTCGCGATCAAGATCATCATGCTGTTGTGCCAGCGGATCCGCTGGCAGAGCGAGCGGATGGAGGAATCCGTGCTGCAGCCGCTGCCGGTTCGTCTCGCGCGCCGTCTCTGCGCGCTCTCGGACGACTTTGGTTCGGAAGTGCACATCTCGCAGGAACAACTCGGCGTCTTCGTCGGCGCCGCCCGCGAAAGCGTCAATCGTCAGCTACAGCTCTGGCGCAAGGACGGCATTCTGGACCTGCAGCGCGGCCGGATCATGTTGCAGAACATGACCAAGCTGACGGCGGTGGCACGGAACGAGTAGATTCTCCGCCTCGTCATGGCTGCCTGCTGTGATAAGGTACCGGCATGAACAAGATACTCTGGGAAGTATTTGATCATGCCGCCAACTGGCCCCGCGAGGACCAGGAGGAGCTTGCCGAGTACGCGCGCGAAATCGAAGCGCGTCGTACCGGCATCTACACGATGTCGGACGACGAGCGTGCGGCGGTCAGGCTGGGTTTGGCTGAAGCCGATCGCGGCGAGTTTGTGCCGGACGATCTCATTGTCGAAGCCGACAAACGCCACGAAGGATGAGAGTACGTTACACGCCCCGGGCGTTCTCGGATCGAGAGTAGATTCTCGAATATTTAAGAGAGCGATCTGCCGGTGGTGCGAGACGTGTGGCGGCAAGCATTCGCGAAGCGGTGCAGCAACTTGGAGATCATCCGCACAGCGGTTACCGCACAGACGATCCCGACGTGCGGGTGATCTTTGTCATCCGTTACCCGTACAAGATATTCTATCGCGTGCGCGATGCCGTCGAGATTTTGCACATCCGGCACACGTCTCGAAGAGCTTGGAAGAGCGATAGGTAGCCGAGACGAGTAGCGCCTCGCCTCACTCCGCCGCTGGCGACATCGCCGGCGGCACCGCTGGCGGGCCCTTGGCGGGCGGCTCCTTGTGATCGTGCCCGTGATCCGCCGGTTCGCTCTCGGCATGCGATGCCAGCAGCAGTTTGCCGAAGCGCCAGATGAAGGCGCCGAGGTCGTCCATCATCATGAACATCGCCGGCACGAACACCAGCGACAGCACGGTCGAGAACACCAGACCGCCGATCACGGCGAGCGCCATCGGCGACCGGAACTCACCGCCGGCGCCGAACGCCAGCGCTGACGGCATCATGCCTGCCGCCATCGCAATCGTCGTCATCACGATCGGGCGTGCGCGCTTCATGCCGGCGTCGATGATCGCCTCGTCGCGCGGCTTGCCTTCGCGGATCGCTTCGACCGCGAACTCCACCAGCATGATGGCGTTCTTGGTGACGATGCCCATCAGCATCAGGATGCCGATCCACACCGGCGTCGTCAGCTGCTTGCCGGTCAACAGCAACGCCGCGATCGCGCCGCCGATCGAGAGCGGCAGCGAGAACAGGATGGTGATCGGCTGCAGGAAGGTGCCGAACAGCAGCACCAGCACCGCATAGACCATCATCAGGCCGGCGGTGATGGCGGTGGCAAAGCCTTCCGACAATTCGTTCAGGCTTTCGGCATCGCCCGACGGGCTTACCTTCACGCCCTTCGGCAGGCTCTTCATGACCGGAAGGTCGTAGATCTTCTTGGTCGCGTCGCCGAGCGCGGAGTTGCCGACGAGGTCGGCCGCCACGGTGGCCTGCCGTTCCCGGTCGTAGCGGTTGATGCTGGTCGGACCCTGGTCGAGCTGGATGTCGGCAACAACGGATAACGGCACGCCGCCACGCTCGCCGCGTTGGCCCAGCGGTACTCGCAGCTGTTCCAGCATCTTCAGATCGCCGCGCGCATTATCCTCAAGCTGGACCCGGATCGGCACCTGACGGTCGCCAGCGTCGAATTTGGCGAGCGCCGGACCGACATCGCCGATGGTAGCGACGCGAATGGTCTGCGACAGGCTTTCGGTGGAGACGCCGAGCCGCGCCGCCAGTTCGGCCCGCGGCCGGATCCGAAGCTCGGGACGGTCGAGCGAGGTTTCCGAGATCACGTTGGCGATCAGCGGAATCCGCTTCATCTGCGTCGCAAGTTCGCTGGCGACGTTGTTGACGATGTTGCTGTCGGTGCCGGTCACGACCAGCGAAATCGCGCGCAGGCCGTTTTCGTCGAGGAACCAGAAGCGGATATCCGGAACGTTCTCGAGCTCCTTGCTGATGTCGAGTTCGAGCAGCCGTTGCGTGTGCGCGCTGTCGCGCTCCTTCTTCGGCGTATAGTTGATGATCAGCGCCGCGCGCCGCACCTCCAGCGTGCCCGGCGGCACCCGGCCGCCATCGACGAAGATGCTCTTGACCTCCGGCCGCTTGCGCAGGCGGGCGACGATCTCTTCCGTCACCTTCTCGGTATAGGCGAGTTGCGAGCCCGGTGGCAGCTCCATGGCCATCAGCGAACGCGCGGTGTCCTGCGCCGGCAGGAAGCCCTGCGGCAGCAAGGTGATGCTCCAGATCGACGCGGCGAAGATGCCGAAGCCGACCAGAACGGTGATGAAATAGTGCTTCACCGACCAGGTCACGAGCCGGGTGTAGCTCTTCAGCACGCGGCCGGGCGGCGGGTCGTCGTGCGGATGATCCTTCAGGAAGTAGGCGGCCAGCACCGGTGTCACGAAGCGCGCGGCCAGCAGCGAGAAGAACACCTGCACCGAAACCGTGATGCCGAACTGCTTGAAGAACTGTCCGGCGATACCGGACATGAAGCTGGCCGGCGCGAAAATCGCGATGATCGTCAGCGAGATCGCGATCACGGCGAGGCCGATTTCGTCGGCGGCTTCGAGTGCTGCGCGATAAGGCGTTTTGCCCATGCGCATGTGCCGCACGATATTCTCGATCTCGACGATGGCGTCGTCGACCAGAATACCCGTCGACAGCGTGATCGCGAGGAATGAGACCAGGTTCAGCGAGAAGCCGAGAATATCCATCGCCCAGAACGCCGGGAAGATCGACAGCGGCAACGAGATCGCGGCGATGATGGTGGCGCGGATATCGCGCAGGAACAGCAGCACGACGACGACGGCAAGGATAGCGCCCTCGAACAAGGTCGAGATCGCCGCTTCATAATTGCCCTTGGTGAATTCGACCGAGGTGTCGATCAGCTTCAGGTCGACGTCGGGATAGGAGGCCTTGAGTGTGTCGATGCGCTTCTGCACGGCGGCCGCGACCACCACGTCGCTGGCGCCCTTGGAGCGCTTGATGCCGAGTGCGACCACCGGTTCGCCGTTGAAGCGGGCAAAGGTGCGGCGATCGGCGATGGTGTCGGTGACGGTGCCGAGGTCGTCAAGCCGGACTTCGCCGCCGCCGAACAGCGGAATCATGGTGCCGGCGAGTTCGTTCAGTGTCTTTGCGCCCGCGAGCGTGCGGATCGCCTGGTCGTTCTTGCCGATTTCAGCGCGGCCACCGGCGAGGTCGACATTGGTGCCGCGCAGGATCTGGCTGACATTGACAGCCGTCAGCCCCGCAGCCGCCAGCCGGTCGGGATCGAGCGAGACCAGAATTTCGCGCTCGACACCGCCGATACGCTCGACTTGCGCGACGCCGCGCACGCCCTGCAGCGCGCGTTTGACGACGTCGTCGACGAAGTAGGACAATTGCTCCGGCGTCTTGCCGGGCGAGATCGCGGCATAGGTCACGATCGGCAGGCCGATCACGTCGACGCGCTGGATCAAGGGCTCGGTGACGTTCTGCGGCAGGTTGGCGCGAACGCGGGTAACGGCGTCCTTGATGTCGTTCAACGCGCGATCGGTGTTGGTCTCAAGCGCGAACTGGATCGTCGTCACCGACAGACCGTCGGTGATCGAGGATGAAATGTGCCGCACGCCTTCGACACCCGACACGCCGTCTTCGATGGTCTTGGTGACCTGCGATTCAAGCTCCGAAGGTGCCGCGCCGAATTGCGAGACCGCGACCGAGATCACCGGGATGTCGGCGCTCGGCAGCCGCGTCACCGCTAGCTTGGTGAAGCTCACCCAGCCCAGCACCAAAAGGATGATTGAAAAGACGATGGACGGAAGCGGGTTCCGGATCGACCATGCCGAGATATTCAAAGCCATTAGCGGGTCCGCGTGCGCTCGAGTTCATCGGCGAACATGGTCTTGATCTGGTCGCCATCATGCAGCGAGGTGCCAGCGTCGGCCACGACGGTTTCGCCGACGTCGAGGCCTTCAAGAATTTCCGTTGAGGTGTCGGAGGTCAGTCCGACCCGCACCCTCCGCGTCTCCACGGTGTTGCCCTTGACCACCTGCAAGGTGAGACGGTCGATGGCGGTGCGGGGAACGGCGACGCCGCAGGAGCGCTTGGCGTCGATATTGGCGCGGGCAAACATGCCGACCTTGAGCGTGGGATTGTTGTTCAGCGTGATCCGGACCTTGCCGAGCTGGGTGGCGCGGTCGATCTGCGGCGAGATCTGGCGGACCTTGCCGACCACATCGGGCGCGTCGTCGCGGCTGATCCGCACCGTGGCGCCGGGGTTGAGCTTGAGCAGATGGACGCTCGGTACCTCGGCCTCCAGCTCGATTTCGTTCTTGACGGAAATCCGGAACATCGGTCCGGCCTGCGGCGAGGCTTGCGCGCCGACCGCGGTCCTGACCTCGGTGACAAGGCCGGCGGCGGGAGCGCGCAGCGATATCGGCCCGCGGCCCTGGGCTCCCGGCTGCTGCTGCGGCGGTGCGGTCAGGCGCGCCAGTTCCTGATTCTCGGTGACGGTGTCGCCCTCGCGGACGAACAGGTCTGTGACGCGCGACCCTTCCTGATCGACGCCGACCTGCGCTTCGCGGCGCGGCACGATGAAGCCGGTGACCCGGACCATGTCGGAGAAACAGGCATTGGTGGATTTGGTCACGATCACCAGCGCCTGGCCCGGCGTTTCCTTTTCCTCGGCGTGGGAACGGTGCTCGAACCAGTAATAGCCGACGCCCAGAACAGCAAAGAACGCGACGCCGAGCGCAGGTTTGAGGTATTCGGAGAGGTTCATCGCCGGATCAATCCAGACTGCAAGTCAAA
>JBBRSX010000042.1:0-41725 GCA_038244925.1 Hyphomicrobiales bacterium
CGAAGCGCGATGCGGACCCTCGGCGTAAACCGTGGCGCCGGTGGCGGCCTTGATCCGCGCGGTGTTCGGCGAGTGGTCGCGATGGGTATGGGTCACCAGAATATGCGTCACGGTCTCGCCGCGCACCGCGTCGAGCAGCGCTTTGGCGTGCGCCTCGTTATCGGGACCGGGATCGATGATCGCGACCTTGCCCTTGCCCACGATGTAACTGACCGTGCCGGTGAAGGTGAACGGGCTCGGATTGTTGCAGAGCACCCGCCGTACCCCAGGCCGCGCCTCATCAACGACGCCAGGCTTGAGCGGGAAGTCGCGGTTGAACGGGATGTCTTCGTTATCGGCCATGGGCTTTGCTCTGGCGCGTCATTCCGGGATGGCCCCTGAACTCGGGTCTACCCGAGTTCAGCGATATCATATCCCCAAGTCGGCAACAGCCGACTTGGGTGGGCCAGACCCGGAATCTCGACGAGATGGAAATGATGTTGCTCGAGATTCCGGGTTCACGCCTTTGGCGCGCCCCGGAATGACGATGTGAGACTTTACGAAAACGCCTGAATCCCGGTGATCGCCCGGCCCAGGATCAAGGCGTGGACGTCGTGGGTGCCTTCATAGGTGTTCACGGTTTCCAAATTCGCGGTGTGGCGCATCACGTGATATTCGATCTGGATGCCGTTGCCGCCGTGCATGTCGCGCGATACCCGGGCGATGTCGAGCGACTTGCCGCAATTGTTGCGCTTGACGATCGAGATCATCTCCGGGGCCATCTTGCCCTCGTCCATCAGGCGACCGACGCGCAACGAGGCCTGCAGGCCGAGCGCGATTTCGGTTTGCATGTCGGCGAGCTTCTTCTGCACCAGTTGGGTCGCGGCCAGCGGCCGTCCGAACTGCTTGCGGTCGAGCGTGTATTGCCGCGCACGGTGCATGCAGTCCTCGGCGGCGCCGAGCACGCCCCAGGAAATGCCGTAGCGGGCGCGGTTGAGACAGCCGAACGGCCCCTTCAGGCCGGAGACGTTGGGCAGTAGCGCCTCCTCCGGCACCACCACGCCGTCCATCACGATCTCGCCGGTGATCGAGGCGCGCAGCGACAGCTTGCCGCCGATCTTCGGCGCCGACAGGCCCTTCATGCCCTTCTCGAGGATGAAGCCGCGGATCTGGTTGTCGTGCGCGGCCGATTTGGCCCAGATCACGAAGACGTCGGCGATCGGCGCATTGGAAATCCACATCTTGCTGCCGGTGATCCGGTAGCCGTCGGAGACCTTCTCGGCGCGGGTCTTCATGCCACCGGGATCGGAACCGGCGTCCGGCTCGGTCAGGCCGAAGCAGCCGACCCATTCTCCCGTGGCAAGTTTGGGCAGGTATTTCTTGCGCTGGTTCTCGTCGCCATAGGCGTAGATCGGGTGCATCACCAGCGAGGACTGCACCGAGTTCATCGAACGATAGCCGGAATCGACGCGCTCGATCTCGCGTGCCACCAGGCCATAGGCCACGTAGCTCGCATTGGCGCAGCCGTATTCCTCGGGCAGCGTGATACCGATCAGGCCGAGTTCGCCCATCTCGTTAAAGATCTCGCGGTCGGTCTTCTCTTCGAGATAGGCCTTGGTGACGCGCGGCAGCAGCTTGTCCTGCGCATAGGCGCGCGCGGTGTCGCGGATCATGCGCTCGTCTTCGGTGAGCTGCTCGTCAAGCAGGAACGGATCGTCCCACTGGAAACCAGCAGCCGTGGGCTTGTCCTTGGTCTGAGGGCGCACGCTCATAAAAATCCCTTTCGCATCCTCGTTGCGGAATTGGCCGCCAAACTAAAGGTCTATGGGCCGAAGCGCAATGGATTGAGGGATTCTCTCACCCCATCGTCATTCCGGGTGCGTTAGCACGAGACCTCGGGGGGGCAATTGCACCCCTGAGGTTCACGCTTCGCGTGCCCCGGAATGACGAGGCTAACTACCCCTCCAGCTTCTCGTTCGACACGATCTCGATGCCGAAGCCGGACAGTCCCTTGTAGTCGTGCACCGACGAGGTCAAATGCCGGATCGAGGTAATGCCGAGGTCGCGCAAAATCTGCGCACCGACACCGACTTCGCGCCATTGCCGGTTGCGATCGGCTTCTGCCGATTTCTGTTCACCGACCGGCTCGACCGGCACCCCGGCCGCGCCATCACGCAGATAGACCAGCACGCCGCGGCCGGCCTGCTTGAAATGGTTCAGCACCACCTGCATCCGGGCCTGACCGGTGAAGAGGTCCTTGACGATGTTGGGCTTGTGCAGCCGTGTCAGCACGTTCTTGCCGTCGCCGATGCCGTTATAGACGAAGGCGGCGTGGGCGATCTCGTCGAAGGGCGAGCGGTAGGCATAGCCCTGCAGCGGCCCGATCGGGCTTTCGGTCGTAAACGTTGCAACCCGCTCGATCAGCTTTTCGCGCGCCTGGCGGTAGGCGATCATATCGGCGATGGTGACGTGCTTGAGCTTGTGGGCGGCGGCGAATTTGGCGACCTGCTCGCCCTTCATCACGGTGCCGTCATCGTTCATCAACTCGCTGATGACGCCAACCGGCGGCAGGCCCGAGAGCTTGCACAAATCCACCGCGGCCTCGGTATGGCCGGAGCGCAGCAGCACGCCGCCGTCGCGGGCGATCAGCGGGAAGATGTGGCCCGGCCGGGCAAAATCGTTGGCGCCGGCATTGGGATTGGCAAGCGCGCGGCAGCAGGAGGCGCGCTCGTCCGCCGAAATACCGGTGCCACCATCGGGCTTGTAGTCGATCGAGACCGTGAATGCGGTGGTGTGGTTGGAGTCGTTATGCGCCACCATCGGATCAAGCCGCAGCCGGCGGGCGTCCTCGGTGGTGATCGGCGCGCAGACGATGCCCGAGGTATGGCGGATGATGAAGGCCATCTTCTCGGCGGTACACAGCGAGGCCGCGACGATCAGATCGCCCTCGCCCTCCCGGTCGTCATCGTCGGTGACGACGACGAGTTCGCCATTGGCAAAGGCTTGCAGAACTTCCTGGATCGTATCGGCCATTTTCTCAAAATCTCGCTTGGTGCAGGGTGTGCATTAGCCGGACTCCAAGGCTCGCGCCAGCGTCAACATGCCCCGCGCCAGCGTCAATACGCAGGGCAGGATGCCACTGACGGGCATGGTGGAGGCTTTGCCGCGACATGGCCGGAACAGGAAAAATCATTGACGAGGCAAGGTCTCCATCGCCATGGTCGCAGCCACAAAAACAAGAAACCGGTGTTGGGTAGAGACATGATGCGTTTTCAATCGAATTTCCGTCAGGCGGCATGGGCCGGTATCGCCCTGCTGGCAGCCGTGGCCGGCCTGTCCCAGCCCACGCGCGGCGCCGACGAGTGGCCGACCCGTGACATCACCTTCTACGTGCCTTACGCGCCGGGCGGCTCGACCGATCCGATCAGCCGAAAATATGCCGAGCTTTTGGAGAAGCAACTCAAGGTCAAGGTGATCGTCGAGAACAAGCCCGGCGCTTCCGCGACCATCGGCACCGGCGCCGTGATCCGCGCCACGCCGGATGGCTATACCATCGGCCTCGGCTCCAGTTCGTCGCTGGCCTATCAGCCGCTGGAGATGAAAGGCCTCGCCTGGAAATCGGCGAATGACTACCAGTCGATCGCCAAAGTGTCCGACCTGCCGGTGATCCTTGCGGTAGCGGCAGATTCCCGTTGGAAGACGCTCGATGATTTCCTCAACGAGGCCCGTGCCAATCCGCGAAAGCTGAAGGTTTCGGTCTCCGGCCTGCGCTCGATCAACGACATCGCGATCCAGCAGCTCAACAAGCTGGCTGGGCTGCGCATCGTCACGGTACCGTTCACCGGCGGCGGCGGCGAAGCCACGCTGGCGGCGCTCGGCGGTCGCGTCGATGGCACCGCCGGCTTCGCGCCGGGCATGAAGGGCCAGATCGATGCCGGCAAGCTGCGCGTGCTCGCGGTGTTCCAGCAGGGCAAATACGATCTGCTGCCGGACGCCAAGCCGATTGGCGAGACACCGTGGAAAGACACCTTTCCGGTCGGCTACTACGTGATCGCGCCGAACGGCCTGCCGAAGCCGATCCTGGAAAAACTGACGGCGGCCTCGAAGACCATCGTCGAAAGCGACGAGTTCAAGACTTTCCTGAAGGCCAACGGCTATACCTCCGATCCCAAAATCGGCGACGACATGAAGCAGGAACTGGTCGGCTACGACGCCAAGTTCCGTGACGTCATCAAATTCCTGGACGACGACAAGTGACGCCGACGCGAAGTTTCGGGCTGCAGCCGGCGCGGCGGTTTGTCGGCCTGCTCGCGCTGCTGTTGGCCGCGGGCTACACCGTCGATGCTTGGCAAACCTTGTCGGTCGGCCGCTGGCACAAGCCGGGCGCCGCGATTTTTCCGATCGCCGTCGGCCTCCTGCTCGCGATCTCGGCCATTTCCGTGCTGCTCGAAAAACACGGCGGCGCCGATGATCCGATGCCGGCGACATTCTCGCTGCCTGATGGCGCTGACCTGCGTCGACTGCTGCTGGTGTTGGCCGCGTTCGCGCTCTATTTCTTGGCGATGCCGCTGATCGGCAACATGATCGCGTCGACGCTGTTTCTGCTGGCGAGCATGTGGCTGCTGTCGGATGACCCGAAGCGGTCGGTGCTGCGGCTTGCGATCTACGCGGTGGTGATCGCGCTCAGTTTCGAAGTGTTCTTCGTGCGGCTGCTGAAGGTGCAGATGCCCGGCGGGCTGTTCAAGCAATGGCTGTTTTAGCATCCGTCATTCCGGGGCGCGCCACTTGGCGCGAGCCCGGAATCCATACTCCCGATCGTGGTTATGGATTCCGGGCTCGACGCTGCGCGTCGCCCCGAAATGACGACAGGAAAATAAGATGAATTCCCTCCAGGGCCTGCTCTACGGACTGCACATCGCAGCCACCCCCACCAACCTGCTGGCCGCCTTTGTCGGCGCATTTGCAGGTACCGCGATCGGGGTGCTGCCGGGGCTTGGGCCGGTCGCCGGCGTGGCGCTGATCCTGCCGCTGACCTTCTCGCTCGATCCGACCGCGGGCCTTATCATGATGGCCGGCATCTTCTATGGCTCGATGTATGGCGGCTCGACCACCGCGATCCTGCTCAACATCCCCGGCGAGTCCGCTTCGGTCGTCACTGCGATCGACGGCTACCAGCTCGCCAAGAAAGGCCGCGCCGGCGCGACGCTGACCATTGTCGCGGTCGGCTCGTTCGTCGGCGGCACCATCGCGGTCATCGGCGTCATGATGTTTTCGACGTCGCTGGCCAATCTTGCGATCCTGTTCGGGCCGGCGGAATTCTTCGCCCTCACCGCCGGCGGGCTGATCGTGATGTCACGCATATCCGGCGGCACGCTGGCTTCGGCTCTGCTGCCGATGACGCTCGGACTGATGCTCGGCACCATCGGCCAGGAGGCGGTCACCGGCGAGACACGCTTCACGTTCGGCATCCCTGATCTCGCCGAGGGCGTGTCGCTGGTGCCGGTCGTGGTCGGGCTCTATGGCTTCGCCGAACTGATGCTGCTGGTCGAGGACAAAGCGCACGCGGCGAACCGGCCGGAGTCGGTGAAGATGCGCGACCTGCTGCCGACCCGCACCGAATGGAAGCGCGCGGTGCCGTCGTGGCTGCGCGGCACATTTTTGGGCTTCCTGTTCGGACTGGTGCCGGGACCTGCGGCGACGCTGGCTTCGTTCGCCGCCTACCGCCTGGAAAAGGCGACGTCGAAGTATGCTAGCGAAATCGGCACCGGCGCGATCGAAGGTGTCGCCGGCCCGGAAGCCGCCAACAATTCCGCCGCTACCGCCTCGCTGGTGCCGCTGCTGGCGCTCGGCATTCCCTTTACGCCGATCGCAGCCCTGATGATCTCGGCGATGTTGGTGCAGGGCATCCAGCCCGGACCATTGTTGATCACCCAGCATCCCGAAATCTTCTGGGGCCTGATCGCCTCGGCCTATATCGGCAACGTGATGCTGCTGGCGCTGAACATCCCGATGGTCGGCGTCTGGGTCAGTCGCTTGCGTATTCCACACTACCTGTTCATCCCGCTGCTGCTGGTGCTGTCCGTGATCGGCACCTACAGCGTCCGCAACAGCATTTTCGACGTCTGGGTGCTGCTGGCCGCCGGGATCGTCGGCTACGCCTTCAACAAGCTGAAATTCCAGCTCGCGCCATTGGTAGTCGGCCTGATCCTCGGGCCCAATATCGAAAAGCACCTTCGCGAGGCGCTGTTCCTGAGCGATGGCGATCTCTGGATCTATGTTCAGAGCCCGATCGCCATCACGGTCTGGCTGCTGGTCGCCGCGATTCTGATCGCCGGCTTCATCGCCCGCCGCCGCGCCGCCTTCGCCGACGCCATGGCGCAGGAGAGCAGCCTATAAAACCCAGCCTGCAAAACTTAAGGCAGCACTTCGCGGCGCTCGCCGAGCACCGCATCGATCTCGGCGCGCTTGTCTTCCAGCAGCCCGGCATGCGCGGCGTCGATCACCTTGTACAGCTCGTGGGCGTCGCTGAGCCGCGTCACTGACACGTAATCGGCGCCGGCCGCGTAGAGATCCTCGACGTCGGACAGAAGGTCCGCGGTCGCGACGATCTTCGCTTTGGGGTTCAGCGTGCGGACGTGGCGCACCAGCTTTTCGTTGTTGGCGCCCTTCAACAGCGCGTCCGGTATGCTGAGGATGATCAGTTCGGACTTGCTGACCCCTGCATGCAGCAGCGTATCCACGTTGCTGATGTCGCCATACACCACATGCATGCCGCGGTCCGTCAACGTCTGGAACACAACCGGATTGAAATCGATCACCGTGATCTGGTCGAGCGCGGCCGGATTGCGCCGCTCGATTTCGGCCAGCAACGCGCTGGCGGCGCGGAAGAAACCGAGGATGACGATCCGGCGGGCTTCGCCATGGCCGGCCTCGTGGCCGGCGTCGGCATCATGGCTGTGGTCGAGATCGCGGAGCCCGATCCGTTTCAGCGGACCGATCAGCCCGCGCGTGACCTGATCGCTGCGCGCCATCACGAAGGTGCTCAGCACCGCCAGAACCACGAAAGCGAACGACGCAGCACTTGAAGTCTCGGTCTGGATATGGCCGGCGGCAACGCCGGTCTGGATCACGACCAGCGAGAATTCAGAAATCTGCGCCAGGTTGATCGCCGGCAGCAGGCTGGCGCGCAGGCCCTGCTTCATCAGATACAACGGCACAAATGTCGTCACCACGCGGCTGACAACCGTAAAAGCCGCGATCATCAGCGCCAGCCCGATCACGGACTGGCCGGGAATCGGAATGGTCATGCCGAGCGCGACAAAGAACAGCGTGATGAAGAAATCGCGCAGCGTCGTCACCTTGGCGGTGACGTCGAGCGCATAGGGGAACGTCGACAGCGAAACGCCGGCGACCAGCGAACCCATCTCGCGCGACAGATGCAGTTGCTCGGCGATCTCGCCGATCAGGAAGCACCAGGCCAGCGCCCCCAGCAAGATCAGTTCCGGCCGGCGCGCGATTTGGTGGAATAGTCGCGGCAGCACGTAGCGGCTCAGCACCAAGGCGGTCGCCACCAGCACGCCGACCCGGCCGATCGAGATCAGGATCACGCTGACCTGCAGATTGTCCAGGCTCGGTTGTACCGCGAGGAACAGGATCGCAAAAATGTCCTGCAGCACCAGCACGCCGAGCGTGATGCGCCCGGGCAGCGTGTCGAGCTCGCGTTTCTCGTACAGCACCTTGACGATGATGACCGTGCTGGAGAGCGCACAGGCGATGCAGAGATACAGCGCGTCAAAATGCCCGCTCCCCATCGACAGCCCGATCCCCACAAAGAACAGGATCCCGAGCAGGCAGCCGCCGATCAATTGGCCACCCGCGGCGAACAGGATGACCTTGCCGGCGCGCACGATCTTTTTGAGGTCGATTTCGAGCCCGATCATGAACAGCATGAAGATCAGGCCGAGCTCGGAGATGACCTGGATCGATTCCTGGGACTTGATCCAGCCCACGCCGAATGGACCTATCAAAAACCCGGCGATAAGGTAGGCCAGGATCAGCGGCTGCCGGGAAAAATGGGCCAGCAGGCCAAGCAGCCAGGCGAACAGGATGCATAGAGTGATATCGCGAATGAGTTCGTGCATGATTCCGGACTTTTGTTTCCCGCAACCTAGAGGCCCCGGTGCCCGGGTCAAACGAGCAATGTGTCACATCCGCACAGCCGGCTTTTTCCTCGCGATTCTGGCCGCCATGTCGATCCTGGACCCGGTCGGGGCCGACGCTCAGACCGCGGGAAGCATTGAGCAGAACTTCGCCGGTTCCCTCACCGCCCTACCGGCGGAGAATCTCGCCGTCTCCGGCGCATTCTACGTGCCGGTCTATTCCAGCGTGTCGATGAGCGCGGGCAGGCTGCGGGCGGATTTTTCGGCCACGCTCAGCGTCCACAACGCCTCGGAGACCAAGCCGCTGGTTCTGAAGCGGATCGCCTATTTCGACACATCGGGAAAAATGGTGGAAAGCTACCTCAAGGCGCCGATCGCGCTGAAGCCGTTCGCGACCATCGAGGTCTTCATCGCCGCGCCCGACGTGCGCGGCGGCACCGGCGCCAATTTCGTGGTCGATTGGGCGGCAGTGAGCGAGATCGCCGAACCCACGACCGAGGCGCTGATGGTCGGCAGCGTCGGCGCCGGGCATTATGCCTTCATCAGCCAGGGCCGGCCAATCCGGATCGTCGGCAAGAACTGACCTGATTACGCGTAAACGAATGGAGGCCGCAGCAAGCGGGCCTCTCAACGAAAAACAAACGGGAGTGAATGTCCATGTCCACCGCCACACCTTTCGATTTTGCGCCGCTATTGCCCGCCGGTTTGCCGGCGCCAGCGGCGCGGTGGACCGGTCTCGCAAAGTACAGCTTCGTCGGCGGCAACAACGATCCCGACCAGGTGCCGGTCGATGCGCTGGTCGAAGCGGTCACTGCCGTACTCAAGCGCGAGGGCAAGACGCTTGCGACCTACGGCCTCGACAGCGGCCCGCAGGGCTATCGCCCGCTGCGCGAATTTCTCACCACAAAACTCAAGCGCGATGCCGGGATCAGCTGTACCGCCGACGACATCATGATCGTGTCGGGCTCGCTGCAGGCGCTCGACCTCATCAATTCGACATTGCTGACACGCGGCGATACCGTGCTGATCGAACAGGAGACCTATCAGGGCGCGATCAACCGGCTGACCCGGCTTGGCGTCAAGGCGGTCGGCATTCCCCTCGACGACGACGGCATGCGGATGGATGCACTGGCGGCTGTTCTCGCCGACCACAAGAGCCGCGGCATCACGCCGAAATATATCTACACGATTCCGACGGTGCAGAACCCGACCGGCACCATCATGTCTGAAAAGCGTCGCGCGGAGATGCTGAAACTTTCGCAGCAATACGGCGTGCCGATCTTCGAGGACGACTGCTACGCCGACCTGATCTGGACCGGCCAGCGGCCACCAGCGATCTATGCCATGAGCCAGCAAGGCAACGTCATTCACATCGGCTCGTTCTCCAAATCGATTGCCCCTGCCCTGCGGGTCGGCTTCATCGTCGCGCCCTGGGCGATGATGTCGCGAATGCTGGCGCTGAAGACCGACGCCGGCTCCGGCGCACTGGAGCAGATGGTGCTGGCGGAATATTGCGCGCCGCATTTTTCGGCGCATGTGCCAAAACTGACCCGCGGCCTGCGCGCCAAGCTCGATACGCTGATGGAAGCGCTCAACGAACAGTTCGGCACCGCGGCCGAATTCGAGGACCCCAAGGGCGGCATCTTCCTGTGGGTGAAACTGCCCGACAATGTCGATACGCTAAAGCTCTATCAGGCCGCCCTCGCTGCCGGCGTCGCCATCAATCCCGGGCCGGAATGGTCGACCGACAAGGCCTATTCGGGCAGCCGGCTGAGGCTTTGCTTTGCCAGTCCCTCCCACGAGCAGATCCGCGAGGGCGTCGCCTTGCTTGCCGACGTCTGCCGCAAGGAGTTCGGCGTGCCGGAACGCAGCGCCAACGTCGAGAAGCGGGCGCGGACCTGACTTCAGGCCGCTTCAACGGCAACGTTCCCGGCAACGGACTGGATCAGCGGAATGGCCGGGGCGCAGTCGCAACATCGCACGGGGATCGCGCTGGTCGTTGCCGCCGCCATCGCCTGGAGCACCGCCCCGTTCTTCACGCGGCTGCTCCCCTTCGATTCCTGGACGATCCTGTTCTGGCGGGGATTATTCGGCGGGACCCTGATGGCGGTCCTGCTGGTACTGACGCAAGGCCGGGCCGGTCTGCGGGATTTGACCGGGATCGGAAAAGCCGGCTGGTTGATCGCAGCGTTGTCGACCATGGGCATGGTGGCATTCATCCCATCCCTGCAACTGACCGACGTCTCGAATGTCGCCATCATCATCGCAACAGGGCCTTTCGTCACCGCCGCGCTCGCCTGGGTCTGGCTTAAGGAAGTCCCACGATTTCGAACCATGCTGGCCAGCGTCGTGGCGCTCTGCGGGGTCGGCATTATCGTCGGCCACGCGCGCATCGGTTCCGACATCCTCGGCATCGCGCTGGCGTGCTTCATGACGCTTGTGATCGCCGCCATGACCGTCACCATCCGGCGCCACAAGAACACACCGATGGTCGCAGCCGCGGCGTTGTCGAATTTCCTGGGCAGCATTGTCAGCATTCCCTTCGCCCACGGAATAACCAGCGTATCCGGCCACGATCTGTTCATCCTCGCGATGTTCGGATTTTTCCAGGTAGCGCTCGGGCTCAGCCTGTTTGTCCTCGGCTCGCGTCTGCTGCCGTCCGGCCAGGCGGCGCTGATTTCCACGCTGGAGACACCGCTGATGCCGTTCTGGATCTGGGTCGCGTTCCAGGAGGTTCCCGGCTCGCGGACGCTGGTTGGCGGCGCATTGGTAATGGCAGCCGTGATCGCCGATATCGTCGGCGATAGCCGTGAGCAGAAGCAGCCGGCCTATCCGCCGACGTGAAACTCGACGTTGACCTGACCGCTGCCGCTGGAGGGAAAATACTCGCAAAGCTGCTCGGCGGCGCCGCCAAAACCGTCCCACCCCAATGCGCCAAACAGCATGATGGTATCAGCCATGCCGCCCTCACCGTTGCACTTGACGGCGTAATCCGGGAGCATCGCGATGAACTCGCGGTAGCGACGCTGCTGCCACAGTTCGAGCACGCGCAGATCGACCTGCCGGTTGAACTCGCTCGCGATCGACGTCCAGGCTTCCGGGCCGAGTTTCTTGTTGGGCCACAGCCGGTGCGACAATGACCCGGAGGCAAGAATAGCCACCCGCCCCGGATAGCGCGCAATCGCGCGCCGCGTCGCCTCGCCGAGGATTCGGCTCTCCTCCAGCGAGGTGAACAGCGGGGTCGCGACCGAGACCACCTTGGCCCAGCCATCGGGATTCATGAAGTGCATCGGAACGATGGTGCCGTATTCGAGCCCGAGGCTGGAAACCTTGTGGGCGATAACACCGAGGCCGGCGTCGGCGGCCTCGCCGGCAATCGCTTCGCCGAGCACGGTATCCCCCGGCAGATCGTAGCGCAGATCCTGGATCATCTGCGGGGCTTCGTGGCTGGTGAACGAGCCGCGATGACGCGGGTTGGCGTTGACGTGATAGCCAAAATTGGAGAGCCAGTGCGTGTCGAACACGACGAAGGTCGAGACCCGGCGCTCCCTGGCGCGGCGGCCAAGCTCGCGTAGCGCGCGGATAGCACCTTCGCGCGCCCCCTTGAGCGGACTGCCTGCGACTTCCGACAACATCAGCGACGGGACATGGCTGACTTTGGCGGCAAGGACGAGCTCTCCCATCGGCATATCCTCCGTCGTTTGGACGAGCGCCAGACTCAGCGAAACACCACCGCGATCCGCAGCAGCCGCACGATCGATACGTTGCCTTTACCGGCCTCGATCTGGGCCACATAGCGCTCCGACATTCCAGATCGGCGCGCCAACTCCCGGCGCGACATGCCAAAGGAGGCCCGCATCGCGCGCACCCGGTCGCCAAGCTGGGTCAGAAACTCGCTTTCGTAAGGCAGGCGTCCGTCATGGTCACGTGGAAGCGCCCGCAGGCGACCCTCCGGCAGCGCTTCGGCACGAGAACGACTTCCACTGCTTGCCACGTTCGACCCTTTCGCTTGTGGCATGATCGCCAAGCGAAAGGACCCCCGCATTGATCGGGATCAAATCGACACCGCGCGGGCGCTGCGATCGCGGCCGGTTACCGCACCGCGAACGGCGACTGATACGGCCGGCCGAACGGCACGCCATTGATCACCGTCTGCACCGGCTTGAGCAGCGCCTTGCCGTCGCGCTTGTTGTTGCGGGTGTCGACGAACGAGACCGGCCCCTCCACCAGATCCATGATCGCGACGTCGGCGGGCGCGCCGACCTGCAGCGTGCCGATTTTTGGCGCGCGGTTGATGATTTTCGCCGGCGCCGTGGTCGCCATGGCCACCACCTGCTCCAGCGAAGAGCCCATCGCCATAAACTTGCTCATCACGTTCGGCAGATAGGGCATACCGGGCGAATTGCCGGAGTAGACGTGCATATCGGAGGAGATGGTGTCGGGCGTGCAGCCGCCGGGGATCGCCACTTCCGCCACCGTGAAATCAAAACTGCCGCCGCCATGGCCGACATCGAAAATGACGCCGCGCTGCTTCGCCGCCAGCGCCGCCGGCAGCAGCTTGCCGTCCTGCACGATGTTGGTGAAGGCACCGGCATTGTTCGGCGCGCCCGAATAGGCGTGGGTCAATACGTCGCCCGGCCGCAACAGGTCGAGAATCTGCGACATCAGTTCCCTGGTCTCGACGCCGCCGATATGCACCATCATCTTGGCCGGCCAGCCGCACATCTCGCAGGCCTGGATACCGCGCTTCAGCGGTTCAAGACCGTGCTTGTAGATCACGTTCTCCGACATCCGCACCTTGACGCCGATCAGAAAGTCCGGATTTTCGGCGAGCGCCATTGCGCAGGCTTCGACCTGCGCGTTGTCGATGTTGTAGAGCTCGGCGACCGGGAATGCCGACAGGCCGTTATTCGCGATGTGGACAAAGGCGTAAATCCGCGCGCGCGATTGCGCGACGATATAACGGCGCAGCGCGGCGAGGTTGTTGACGCCGGCATCGCCTGCCGACACCACGGTCGTCGTCCCCTGAAACTGCACCAGTTCGTCGGCGGGAATGCCGATCGCCGAACCGTAGGGGTAGACATGACAATGCAGGTCGATCAGCCCGGGCGTCACCAGTCTGCCTGTGGCGTCGATGCTCTTGGCGACGCGGGCGGCCGGAATTTCGTTTTCGATCGCCTCGATCACGCCCCAGCGAATTCCGATGTCGCGTTTGCCCCGCAGCGACTGGCTGGGGTCGAGCACGTCGCCGCCCTTGATGACGAGGTCGAATTTGTCATTGGGGCCCATCGCGGCATTGGCCCGCCCGGCGATCGCGGTCACGGCGGCCGATCCCGATAGGCTCAGAAAATCACGGCGTGAAAACCCGGTCATGGCAACGCTCCCCCTGATTTGATTTTTTATGGCACGATGATGCGCTGACCTTCGGCTTTGCGCAAGCAGAGGCGTCAGCCCACGGTTGAGCCCACGCAAAATGACCGGCCGCGCCGCTGGTCTCCCAGTGGGCGTTGCCCTAGGCTGAAGCGGTCAATCAAGGGCCGAAGAGCCCAACGGGAGGCGTCCATGGTTTCAATGAGACTAGTCGCGGCAGCCCTTGGCCTGCTCGCATCCACCGCCGCGTTCGCCGACGATCCCCTGCCCCGCGCCAAACCCGAAGAGGTCGGCCTGTCCAGCGAACGGCTGGCGCGGATCCCCGTAGCGCTCAAGGCCGACATTGACGCCGGCCGAATTCCCGGCGCCGTGATCGCGATCGCGCGCCGCGGCAAGCTGGTCGCATTCGACGCCTATGGCTGGCGCGACAAGGCCGCCAATATTCCGATGACCACCGACACCATCTTCAACATCGCCTCGATGACCAAGCCAATGACCGCTGTCGGCGGCCTGATGCTGTACGAGCAGGGCAAGCTGCTGATCAACGATCCCCTCAGCAAATATTTCCCCAAATTTGCGGGCGCGCGTGTCGCGGTGCTCGACGGCAACGGGCTCGCGGGCACCGTCGAGGCCAACCGCCCGATCACGATCCAGGACCTGATGCGGCACACCTCCGGATTGATTTACGGCGGCCGCGGCAACTCGCCCGTGCACAAGTTGTACCCGGCTGGCAGCGGCGACGCCGCGCGCGACTATGACGGCGCGGCCTTCATGGACAAGCTAGCCTCGCTGCCGTTGCTGTATCAGCCCGCCACCGTGTGGGATTACGGTTTTGGCCTCGACGTGCTTGGGCAGACCATCGAAAAGATCAGCGGCCAGTCGCTCGGACAATATCTGCAGGCCAACCTGTTCGCGCCGTTGGGCATGACCGATACCGGCTTCTCGATCTCGGCAGAAAAAGCCGCGCGCTACGCCAAGCCGCTGCCTGTCGATCCCGACACCGGCAAGCCGCAGGCGCGCAGCCCGGAACTCACCAAGCCACTCAAGTTCGAATGCGGCGGCGGCTGCGCGGCCTCCACCGCGTCGGATTATCTGCGCTTTGCGACGATGTTGATGAATGGCGGCCGCTCCGACGAAGCGCGGTTGCTCGGGCCACGGACTGTCGCCTACATGCTGTCAGACCAGCTGGGTCCCAATATCAAGAATCTCGTCGGCAATGCCGATCCGACCCGCGCCGATTACGGTTTTGGTCTCGGATTGGCGGTGCGCACCACACCCGGCGTAATCAAGATGATGGGATCGGTCGGGCAGTTCTCCTGGCCCGGCGCCAGCGGCACCGACTGGTGGGTCGATCCCAAGGAAGAACTCGTCGTCGTTTATCTCTCCGCAGCGCCCGGCCCGATCCGCTGGCACTACCGGCAGAAGATCAACGCGCTGGTGTATCAGGCGATCATGGACTGACAGCATCGAGCCGTAGGGTCTCGCGCGCGTTAACCGTTACTGAATACACGTTCAGGAATCTGTCTGGGTTCCGTTGGAACGATCGCACGGCTGCGCTGTTACATCCCCGATTCAATCGAGGAGGACAGAATGAAGAAGTTTGGATATGTATTGGCCGCGCTTGGCGCGATCGTTATCGCGGCGCCGTCAATTGCGAGCGCCGAGACCATTGTGATCAAGCGTGGCGGTCACGGCTATCACCATGGTTACGGCGCGCGCGCCGAAATGCACCGCGATTGGCATCGTGATCGCGGCTGGCACCACGACCGCCACCACAACGACCGCGTCGTAGTGATCAAGAAGCATCGCTACTGAGGCCTCATCGCCAAACGGAAAATGGCTCCTCGCGGAGCCATTTTCTTTGTTTGCGTGGTCGCTGTGCCGCGCGGTTCAAAAATCTCAGTAGATCTCGAACAGGCCCGCGCCGCCCTGGCCGCCACCGATGCACATGGTGACGACGCCCCACTTGGCCTTGCGGCGGTGGCCTTCCTGCAGGATGTGGCCGGTGAGACGCGCGCCGGTCATGCCAAAGGGATGGCCGATCGCGATCGAGCCGCCGTTGACGTTGTACTTCTCCGGGTCGATGCCGAGCTTGTCGCGCGAATACAGGCACTGGCTCGCGAAGGCCTCATTGAGCTCCCAGATATCGATGTCGTCGATCTTGAGGCCGTGGCGCTTCAACAGCTTCGGCACGGCAAAGATCGGGCCGATGCCCATCTCGTCTGGCTCGCAGCCCGCCGCCGCCCAAGCGACGAAGCGGCCCATCGGATTGAGGCCGCGCTTTTCGGCATCCTTGGCTTCCATCAGAACGACCGCAGCCGCGCCATCCGAGAGCTGGCTGGCATTGCCGGCGGTGACGAACTTGCCCGCGCCCTTGACCGGCTCGAGCTTGGCAAGACCTTCCAACGTGGTTTCCGGACGGTTGCACTCGTCGCGGTCGACGACGTAGTCGACGATGCTCTCCGCCTTCGTCGCCTTGTCGACCACCTTCATCTTGGTCTTCATCGGGACGATTTCGTCCTTGAACTTGTTGGCCTGCTGCGCGGCCGCCATGCGGCGCTGCGATTCCAGCGAGTACTCGTCCTGGTATTCGCGGCTGAGCTTGTAGCGCTCGGCGACGATATCGGCGGTGTCGATCATCGCCATGAAGATAGCGGGCGCGGTCTTGAGCAAATCCGGATCGATCGATTCCTTGGGCACGCCGCCGCCGGGGACGGAGATGCTTTCAACGCCGCCGGCCACGATGCAATCGGCGCCATCCGAGCGGATGCTGTTGGCGGCCATCGCAATGGTTTGCAGGCCCGAGGAACAGAACCGGTTCACGGAGACGCCACCGGTCGACTTCGGCAGGCCGGCCAGCAATGCAGCCTGACGGCCGATATTCGGCGCGCCATGCGCGCAATTGCCGAGATAGCAGTCTTCGACATACTCCTTGTCGACGCCGGCACGCTCGACGGCGTGCTTGATGGCGTGGCCCGCCATCGACATCGGAGGGGTAATATTGAACCCGCCACGGCCGGACTTTGCCAGTCCCGTGCGAGCATAGGAAACGATAACGGCTTCACGCATTTTCTAGACCTCCCTTGGATGCGACCCAGTATGGACTGGACCTCAGCCCCTGTGTAGCGAAAACCTTGAATTCCGGCGGGCGGAAAAGGCGGGAATCGCCATCAATCCCATGCCGGTGCGAAACCGGGATTTACACAACGTTTGTCCTTCGGCAAGGCCGCGATCGCCTTGCGGTCGGCGTCGTCGAGCGTCACCTTCAGCGCGTCGAGATTGGCCTGCTGGCTTTCGGCCCGCGACGCCTTCGGGATCGCGGCAATGCCGTCCTGGTCGAGCAGCCATTTCAGCGCCACCTGGGCGGCGCTGGCGTTATGCTTGCGACCGATCGCGGCCAGCGCCTCGTCGGAAGCCACCCGACCCTGTGCCAGCGGGCAATAGGCCACCAGCGGGATCGATTTCGCGGTGAGATATTTCCGTAGCGGTGTCTGGTCCAGCATCACATGGTATTCGACCTGGTTGCAGGCGATCGGGGCCCTGATCTCCTCGACCACCGCCTTCAGCAGCGCGATGTTGAAATTGGCGACGCCGATGGCGCGGGTGCGGCCTTCGTCCCTGAGCTTCATCAGTGTCTCGAATATCGCCGGCAGGTTCATGTTTCGCGCCGGCCAATGCACCAGATAGAGATCGACATGGTCGAGCCGCAGCTTCTTCAGGGAAGCGTCGAATGCGCGGCGGATCGCGTCGGGCGCCAGATTTTCGTTCCAGACTTTTGTGGTGATATGCAGGTCGTTGCGGGCGACCTTTGAGGAAGCCAGCGCGGCGCCGATGGCTTCCTCGTTGCCATACATCTCCGCGGTGTCGAGGTGGCGATAGCCCAGCGAAAGCGCGCTCTCGACCGCGGCGCGACAGGCATCGCCCTGCATGCGGAAGGTACCGAGGCCGAGCTTGGGCAGGCTGATACCCTGGGTCTGCAGATTTTCCATAATGGCTCCTGAGGGAGGTAAAGCGCCGCGTCCGTGGCGGACGCCGCGCGGACGGGTATTTCATTGCGAGGAATAGGCCGCTATGGAATAGCCTGCCTGCCGGGTGCAGGGCAAATCAAGATCAGGTCAGGGGTACGATGGAACGGGCGTTGCGAAAATGGCTGGACAGTCACGGACTGCCCGCGATCATGGCTGCGGTGCTCGGCGTGATCGTGCTCCTTGCCGCCCTGCTCGTGTGGGCGGCTACTGTTATGTGATGCCCTGAATCATCAAGGCGCCGTT
The DNA here is from genome assembly GCA_038244925.1 of Hyphomicrobiales bacterium. Lineage (GTDB taxonomy): Bacteria > Pseudomonadota > Alphaproteobacteria > Rhizobiales > Xanthobacteraceae > Bradyrhizobium. The sequence goes on from JBBRSX010000042.1 coordinate 17,780, forward strand.
CAGATATGCTGCGCCATCATCTGGCCGGGCCGCGCGTCCGGACGGGGCTCGATATCGACCGACCATAGATCCTGGTTTCCGGCGTCCTTCAGGGTCACGGTCATGATTTCGGTTTTACCGTCGATCTCGACGTGCCCGAAAAACTGCAGACCAAAGCAGGGCGCGAGATTGTCGCCCTGCTCCGCACTGCAACCCTTCTGGAACACCGCCTTGGGCCCAAACGTATTGTCGAGGTCGCCGGCCGACCAGGTTCCGGCATGTAGCGGGCCAGAGACGAATTCCCAGAATGGCTCGAAATCCCTGAAGGCTGCGCGGTTCGGATCGTAGTGGTGAGCGGCCGTGTAATGCATGTCGGCGGTCAGCCACACCGTGTTGCGGATGCCGGCGCGCTTCATGAAGGACAGCAGATCGGCGATCTCGTGCTCGCGGCGATCAGGCGGGCCGTCGCCGAGCGCCATCGCGTCCTCGCTGATCAGGCCGATCGACATGTCGGCGGCGATCACCTTCCAGGTCGCGTTGGAGGCCACCAGTTCGCGCTTCAGCCACGCCAGTTGCGCCGGGCCGAGGATGAAGGTGTCGCTGTTGTCGTCGCGCTTGTTCCAGGTGTTGTCGCGATAACTGCGCATGTCGAGCATGAAGACGTCGAGCAGCGGGCCGTATCCGATCCGGCGATAGACCCGGCCGCTGTCGCTGGACGGCTGGCGCATCGGCATGAATTCGTGGAACGCGCGGCGGGCCCGCGTTACCAGTTTCGGGACGCCGTCGTCGGCAAAGCCGCTCTCGTCGTAGCTGCCGAGCGGCGCCCAGTCGTTGGTCACCTCGTGATCGTCCCATTGCGCGAACATCGGCACTTCGGCGTGGAAGGCGCGAAAGTTTTCGTCGAGCCAGTTGTATTTGTAGTTGCCGCGGAACTGCGCGAGGCTGTGCGCAACGACGGATTTTTCCTCGGTCACAATGTTGCGCCATATCTCGCCGTTCGGCAGCTTCAGCTCTGACGGCACCGGGCAGTCGGCATAGATGTGATCGCCGGAATGAATGAAGAAATCCGGCCGGTTGTCGAGCATGGTGCGATAGGTCCGCATCCCGCCGCGCGCGGGATCGATGCCCCAGCCCTGGCCCGCGGCATCGCCGGACCAGACGAACGACACCGAACGGCGTTCCGCCGGCGCCGTGCGAAAGTGCCCGACCCTGGCTTCGCCGGCGACGCCGCTTGCGATGTCATCGAAGCGCATCCGATAGAAAATTTCCTGCCCGGCGGGCAGACCATCGAGCAGTACTTTCGACGTGAAGTCGCTGTCCGGCAGCGCGTCGGCGGAAATGGTGCGGATGATATTCTTGAAGCTTTCAGTGGTCGAACACTCGACCTGCATTCGCGCCGCACGGTCGGCACGCGACCACACCATCGCGGAATCAACCGTGACGTCGCCCGACTGAATGCCGCAGGTAATCAGAGGACGATCCGCGGCGCGGCTCAGACGGGGTTTGGCGAGGCCGCCCAAGCCGGCCACCGCGACCGAGGCGGCCGAGCGGACCAGCAATTGACGGCGGTTCAGGGCATGCTTGGGACGTATCGGAGACGGCATCGAGTCACCCTCGTCGAATCATGACAAGGGTGTGCCTGCGGAATTTGACTCCCAGCCGAAGGTTTTACGACAGGTGGATGACGCGGGATGGTGGAACCGTAGGGTGGCGCTATCGCTGCCAGCCGCAAATGCCGCCGGACTTGCACGGCCAGGTCTGGACCCGCGTATCCCGCGCTTGCGCATCGAGCGGATTGCTGTGGTGATGCGCCAGCTTGACGCGAGCCGCCGCGCGCTCATGCACAACGCGCTCATGCACAACGCGCTCATGCACAATGGGCTCATGCACAACATGGGCATCGCGCACCGGCGTTCTGGCCGCGAAATCTAGCCACGGTCGCACGGCATCGCTCTTCGCCTCGATCGGAATCCGCGCGAACTCCGCCTCCGGCCCAAGCCGCTTCGGCGAGAGCACGGCTTTGGAAAGATCGAGCCCCAAAAACTCGCTGGGACGATACTCGTCAGCCATCGCCGGGGCGCCCGAAAACAGGAACCCGGTGCAAAGTGCTGCCGCAACAGCGCTTTTCAGGACCATCAACAGCCTCCTGAAATCAACCAAAAAACCACTACGCCCATCATGTAGGAAGTCGGCGCGGCAATTCCAGCCATTCCCGCCCAAAAGGTTACCGGGGAACTATGTCGGTCGCGACAATTTTCGCGACCGATGTAATCAGTTTACTCGGCCGCCTCAGCAACCGGCTGCCCGATCGCGCTTTCGAGCCGCGCGCATTCCCGGCGGTACTTCGCGACATTGGCTTCCTTGATGTGGCCGTAGCCGCGCACCAGTTCCGCCGATTTCGCCAGCGCCACCAGCCGCGGCAGATCCAGCGGTTTTCCTGCATCGAGATGGCGAAAGATCATCGCCGAGTATTCACCCGGCAGCGACCGCTCGGTTCTGCGTTCGCTGGTATAGCCGAACGGATCGAACGCTGTGCCGCGCAACGATTTCATCCGCGACAGCAGCCCGAACGCCTTGAACATCCACGCCCCGAATTCACGCTTGCGCAAGTGACCGGTATTCTTGTCGCGTTGCGCGAACATCGGCGGCGCGAGGCTAACCTTGACGCCGGGATCGCCATCGAACTGCTCCTTCAGCGACTTGGCGAACTCGCCATCGGTATAAAGCCGGGCGACTTCGTACTCGTCCTTGTAGGCCATCAGCTTGAACAGGCCTTTGGCGAACGCTTCCGTCAGATCCTGCGATCCCGGCGCGGCCTTGGCTTCGGCGGCGCGAACACGCTCCACTTCCGCAAGGTAACGCTTCGAATAGGCCTCGTTCTGGTAGTCAGTGAGGAAGCCGGCGCGGAACGCGATGCTCTCATCGACCGTGCGCTTGGCCGGCGCAGCGCCCGAGTTCTTGAAGCGAGCGGCCGAGATCACGCGCGGCAGAACATGCGCGGCGAGCCGGCCCCAGGAGAACGCCAGCTTGTTCATTTCGATCGCCGCACCGTTGAGGTCGATCGCCTTCATGATCGCTTCCAGCGACAACGGGATCGCGCCGCGCTGGAATGCAAAGCCGAGCATGAAGGAATTGGTGGCGATGCTGTCGCCCATCAGCGCTGTGGCGAGCCCGGTCGCGTCGAGAACGTCGAGGTCGGAAGCGCTGACAGCCTGATTGAGCGAGTCGCGCATCGCGCCGACCTGGAAGTCGATATCGGGATCGATCACAAAACTCGCGGTCGGCAACAAATCTGCATTGACCACCGCGCGCGTCACACCGCGCTCGGCCCGGCTCAGCGCCGGGATCGAGGTCGCGACCACGATATCGCAGCCGAGAATGAGGTTGGCGCTGCCGGGCCCGATCCGGACATTGGCGAGATCGTCCGCCGATGGCGCGATGCGGACGTGGCTCATCACCGCGCCGTTCTTCTGCGAAAGTCCCGTGAAGTCGAGAGTCGAGCAGGCCTTGCCGTCGACATGGGCCGCCATGCCGAGCAGCGCGCCGATGGTGATGACGCCGGTGCCGCCGATGCCGGTGACGAGGATGTTGAACGCGCCGTCGAGCGCGGGCACCACAGGCAGCGGCACGTCAGCAAACAGCGCCGACGGATCGGCCGCCTTGCGGTCGGCTTTGCGGAGGTTGCCGCCATGCACGGTGACAAAGCTCGGGCAAAAGCCCTCGATGCAGGAAAAGTCCTTGTTGCAGTTGGACTGGTCGATCCGGCGCTTGCGGCCAAGCTCGGTCTCCAGCGGCTGCACCGAGACGCAGTTGGAGGCCGCCGAGCAGTCACCGCAACCTTCGCAGACGCGTTCGTTGATGAAAATGCGCTTTGCCGGATCAGGATAAAGCCCACGCTTGCGGCGGCGGCGTTTTTCGGCGGCGCAGGTCTGGTCGTAGATCAAGACCGTGAGGCCCTTGACCTCGCGCAGTTCCTTCTGCACGGCATCAAGATCGCGGCGGTGGTGGATGGTTGCGCCAGCCGGGAAATAATTCGGCGGATACTTCTGCGGTTCGTCGGTGACGATCGCGAGGCGTTTCGCGCCCTCGGCCGAAACCTGTTGTGCGATCTGCTACACGGTCCGCCCGCCCTGGGGGGGCTGACCGCCGGTCATCGCGACGGCGTCATTGTAGAGGATCTTGTAGGTGATGTTGACGCCGGCTGCCGCTGCCGCGCGCAGCGCCAGCAGGCCCGAATGGGTGTAGGTGCCGTCGCCGAGATTCTGGAACACATGCTGTTCGCTGGTGAACGGCGCCTGCCCGATCCAGGTGACGCCTTCGGCGCCCATATGCGAGATCGTCTGGGTTCGCCGCGTCGGCACCGAAAGCGCCATGCCGTGACAGCCGATGCCAGCCATCGCCCGGCTGCCCTCGGGCACCTTGGTCGAGGTGTTGTGCGGGCAGCCCGAACAGAAATACGGCGTGCGTTGGAGTTTGGCCGCGCCGATGCCTTCGGCCGGGCGATCGAACGCTTCGAGTTTTGCCAAACGCTGCTCCAACGCGGGACTGCGATGGCCGAGTCGGCGCAAGCGAGCGACGATCGCCGCCGCTACCATGGTCGGCGTCAACTCGCCTTCGCTTGGCAATAGCGGCGCGCCGGTCTCGTCGCGCTTGCCGACCACGGAAGGCCGCCTGGAAGCATCGACGTTGTAGAGAATGCGAAGCAACTGGTCCTCGATGAAGCCGCGCTTCTCCTCGACGACCAGCACGTCCTGCAAGCCCTCGGCAAAGGCGCGGGCGCCGGACTGCTCCAGCGGCCAGGTCAACGCCACCTTGTAGATACGCAGTCCCAGCGCCTGGGCCTCGCTATCGGTAATGCCGAGATCGGACAGCGCCTGCCGCAGGTCGAGATAGGCCTTGCCGGTTGCCATGATGACGAGCCGCGCTGGCTTGGAATCCAGCACGATGCGGTCGAAACGGTTGACGCGGGTGAAGGCGGCGACTGCGTCCATCTTCGGGCCGTGCAGCCGGCGCTCCTGCTCCAGCGGCGCGTCCGGCCAGCGGATGCTGAGGCCGCCCGGCGGCATCTCGAAATCGTCAGGCATGATGATCTTGATGCGATCGGGATCGCTGACGATCGAGGCCGAGCTTTCGACCGTCTCCGAGATCGCCTTGAAGCCGACCCAGCAGCTGGAATAGCGCGATAGCGCAAAACCAAGGATGCCGAGATCGAGATAATCCTGCAGCGTCGCCGGATTGACGATCGGCATCAAGGCCGATGCAAACACCTGTTCGCTCTGATGGGCGAGCGTGGAGGACTGGCAGCCATGGTCGTCACCGGCCAGCGCGATCACACCGCCGTTCGGCGAAGTGCCCGCGGAGTTGGCATGCTTGAGCGCATCCAGCGACCGGTCGACGCCGGGGCCCTTGCCGTACCAGATGCCGAACACGCCATCGACCTTGGCGCCCGGAAACATGCCGACCTGCTGGCTGCCCCACACCGCCGTCGCCGCGAGATCCTCGTTGAGGCCGGGCGCGAACTCGATGTCGTGTTCTTTAAGGAAGCTCTTGGCGCGCCACAGCGCGTGGTCGTACATGCCGAGCGGCGAGCCGCGATAACCGGAAATGAAGCCCGCGGTGTTGAAGCCCTGCGCGCGGTCGCGTTCGCGCTGCAACATGGGCAACCGGACCAGCGCCTGCGTACCCGAGAGGAAAATCCGCTTCGCATCCAGACGGTACTTGTCGTCCAGCCCAACTTCCATCAACGCCATTATCAGCTCCCCGTCGCGCTCAGGTCTCGCCAGTTGTTCGAACCGGTCTCGTTCAGATTAGAATGTACCTAATTTGCTATGCGTGCCCAGCGTGAATCCATCGCCGCAGGACATATCTCGAACGCCTGTGGATGCTCCCCCCGCCCCTTGCCGAAAGCCCGCTTCTTTGAAACGCTAGCGGTAAAGGGAGAAGCCAAAGGGAGCGGCTAAGGATGACGGAAGCGGCGTTCACGACCGAGATATCGGAGAACGGCAATTTGCTCACCGGACCGTGGCGCAGTCCCAAGCAGATGTTGCATGCGCAGGTCTACGATTCCCACGCCTCGATCCACGACGATGCGACCGCACAGAAACTGGGCTTTCAAGGCGGCACCATCGAAGGTCCGACCCATTTCAGCCAGTTCGCGCCGCTGTGCGAGCGGATCTGGGGCAACGCCTGGTTCGAGACCGGCTGCCTGTCCGCGCATTACCGCAATCCGGCCTTCGAGGGCGAAGAAGTCCAGGCCAACATCGAAAAGCCAAAACCGGGTCAAAAAACCTGCGCGATCGGCATGACCAAGCGCGACGGCACCGAGATTTTGCGCGGCACCGCCTCGGTCGGCGGCGACGGCACGGAAACCGCGCTCCACCACCGGCTCGGCGAACTGAAGCCGCTCGCCGACCCCGTCATCCTCGCCGATCTCAAGGTCGGCATGAAGACCGGACGGCAGACCGTGAAAATGGATTTCGACCAGAACATGGGCGACCTCTATCCGTTTTCGCTTGGCCAGAAGCTGAAGGTCATCACCGAGCCGTCGGCGTACTATTCGCAGGAGCACAATCCCTGGGGACGGGCCATCATCCCCTTTGAAATGCTGAGCGTGATGTTTCAATACCGCGCCCGCGAGGACCGCTTGCCGATCCGCGGACCGGCAGTTGGCCTGTTCGCCGATCAGGAAATCCGCCTGCTGCGCGGGCCCCTATTCCCCGGCGAGACCTATATCACCGAGCGCGAAGTCGTGGCGCTGAGCGGCAGCCGCCGTACCGAAAGCATGTGGGTGCGCACCACCGTGTTCGGGGCGGACGAAAAGCCGGTCGCAACCATGCTGCTCAATCTGGCCAGCATGAAGGACTCCTACGCGAATTACGAACGGGAGCATAAAGCGCTCTACGGCTAGCCCGCCGCGTTCAACCCTCGACAGCGCCAAACAAGGAAAAACAAAAAATGGCCCGCCTGCCCTATCTCGAAGCCGACCAGGTTGCCCCTGAGTATCGCGACATGCTCAAGCGCAACACCAACCTGCACAAGCTATTGGTCAACTCGCCCGACATGGCGCGCGCCTTCAACGGCATCGGTGGCTACATCCGCTTCAAGAGCAAGCTCGACCCGCGCCTGCGTGAACTCGCGATCCTGCAGGTCGGCTGGATGGAAAAATCCGAATACGAGTTCACCCATCACGTCAAGATCGGCAAGGAATTCGGCGTCACCGATGACGATATCCAGGCGATGATGACGGAGACCGAGGGCAAGCCGTCGAAACTCGAACCGCTGGCGAAAGCCATTTTGCGCGGCGCTCGCGAGATGGTGCGCGAACTGGCGATGTCGGATGCGACCTTTGCCGAGATCAAGAAGGAGCTGTCCGACGAGCTCATGACCGATCTCGTGCTCACCATCGCCTTCTATTGCGCCGTGGTCCGCGTGCTGGCGACGATGAAGATGGACAACGAACCCTACTACAAAGAGGTACTGCAGCAGTACCCGATCCCGGGAGTGAACTGAAATGCGTCTGAAAGATCGTGTCGCCATCGTAGTCGGCGCCGGCCAGAGCCCCGGTGAAGGCATCGGCAACGGCCGCGCCACCGCGCTGACTTTTGCGCGCGAAGGCGCCAAGGTGCTGTGCGTCGATCACAACCTCGGCTCTGCCCAGGAAACCGCCGACATGATTGCGGCCAAAGGCGGCACCGCGGCAGCGTTCAAGGCCGACGTCACCAAAAATGCCGACCTCAAGGCGATGGTGGCGGATGCGCATGGCCGCTGGGGCCGCATCGACGTGCTGCACAATAATGTCGGCGTCAGCCTGTCCGGCGGCGACGCCGAACTGCTCGACATCACCGAGGAGGCGTTCGACCGCTGCGTGGCGATCAACCTGAAAAGCTGTATATTTGCGGCCAGGCACGTGATCCCGATCATGCGCCAGCAAAAGAGCGGCGTCATCATCAACATCTCGTCGATGGCAGCGATTACGACCTACCCTTATGTCGCCTACAAGGCGACCAAGTCGGCGATGATTTCCTTTACCGAGCAGCTCGCCTACCAGAACGCGCAATACGGCATCCGCGCCAACGTCATTTTACCCGGCCTGATGAATACGCCGATGGCGGTCGACACCCGCGCCCGTGAATTCAAAAAGAGCCGCGCCGAGGTCGAGGCCGAGCGCGACAGCAAGGTGCCGTTGCGCCAGAAGATGGGCACCGGCTGGGATGTCGCCAATGCCGCGCTGTTTCTGGCCTCCGACGAAGCGAGCTTCGTTACGGGCGTGACGCTGCCTGTTGACGGCGGCGCGAGCGTGCGGCGGGGATAGTCTCCGCGCGGTGCGCTTCCTTGGTGCGGCCGACGAAAACGCCGCCCCAGTCGTGGATCGCGGGCAGGCCCTGGATGTCCTTGCCCAGATTGGCGAGGCAGACCCGGAGCGAGGAGAGGTCGACCGGTTTCGGCAAACCCTGCGCTTTGATGCCGAGCGACTTGGCATAAGCGCGAGCGCTGGAGCGGCGGCGCGAATCGGTGCCGCTGATGATGATCAGCGCGCCGGAATAGTTCGTGCGCACCATGGTCTTGCAAACTTCGACACCGTCGCCGTCCGCGAGCTCGAGGTCGAGCATCACGCATTCGAAACCATTGGTTTCCAGGTGGCGTATCGCCTCGCTGCAGGAGCCGGCGACGACAATCTCGAACCCGGAACGACCGGCCGCCCGCTTCAGCAATTCCTGCTGCACGATATCGTCGTCGACGATGAGCAGACGCATCGCGCGACGCGTGTCGACGCCGGGTCCGAGTTCGGTTTGCGCTGATCGCGGATTGACGGCCATGAAGCTTCTCCTGATTCCTGAAACCAACCTTGCACACCATTGGTATGATCGCAGTGAAATCCCGGGCGCAGACTTGACAGGTGCCCTTAATCAAATGTGCATCATGGCATCGGCGGCCTGGTGCGTCGTACAGCCCCCCGCAGCGGCGGCCCGTGTTGTCACGGGTCCGAAAATTTACGTTTTGTTAGGGACCTGACCATTAAGGATTGCGGCAATTGAGGCGATCTTTTTTGACGCCTCCTGCTCACGCGATCTGCGCCAGCGTTTTTGTCCGGCTGCCTTGCGTGATTCGAAATAATCGATCGATTCCAATGACACGATGATGTGACAGCGCGTCACCATCCGTCGAAATCCTGACTCGCTGTGGTCGCACGAACTTCATGTGCGCCCGCTATGAGGCGACCCAAGAACTGGGAGACTTAAGGCGCCATGAAAGACGAATTCGACTACGATCTCACACCGGGCCAATGGGAAGCGCTGAAGGCGTTGCGCACAGCAGCATCGCCGCTGCCGCGCATCAGCCGACATGCCGTGGACAGTCTGATCGCCTTGGGCCTCGTTGCCATGCGCGATGAAACGCCGATCATCACAACGACGGGCCGCAAGGTGTTGGTCAGGGGTTCTTCACAGCTTTTACTCGATCTGGCCGCCTAACTATCTTTTGCTCGGCGCTTTTTCTGCTCACCACATCGTCTGCCGCGCGCGCTCCGGCCATTCACGGTCGTATTTCTCGCCGCCGACTGTGTTGTCGCTCATCTCGGCCAGAATCTGGCCGGGTGTGGGCAGGCTCTTCAGGTCCACCCGCTTGTCGGGATTCCAGAGATCGGAACGGACGATGGCGCGCGCGCACTGGAAATAGATTTCCTCAACCGTCATGACGATGACGGTGCGCGGCGCTTTGCCGTCCATCTTGAACGATTGCAGCAGGTCGGGGTCGACAGATACGTAGGCACGGCCGTTGACGCGCAGCGTGCTGCCGGAACCCGGAATCAGGAACAACAGCGCCACCCGCGGATCCCGCACGATGTTGCGCAGCGAATCGCAGCGGTTGTTACCGCGGCGGTCCGGCATCATCAGCGTCTTGTCGTCGTGAACGCGAACAAAGCCTGCGAGATCGCCGCGCGGCGAGCAGTCGAGCCCTTCCGGTCCGCAGGTCGCCAGCGCGGCGAACGGCGATTGGTCCATCAGCATGCGGTAGGACGGCGTAACGCGGTCCGTGACCTTGACCGTCGAGGCATCGTTGGGAAACCCGTAGATGGCCTCAAGCTGTTCGATGGTCGCGACCACGGTCATTCCCGATCTCCTGTTATTCGACCCACTTCTCGCCCTTGATGATCCGCACAAACTGGCGCGCGTGATACTCGGCACTCGAAACATTGACGATGGTGACGTCAGGCGCCGCCGAGGCATCCTCGACGGTGCGGCTGAGCCGCTGTGCGTGTATGCCGTCGCTGCCGCGAGCCCGTAGCGCGATACGCTCCGCGAGCACGTTCGGCGGCGCCGTGATCGAGATCACCACGACGTCGGCATAGGCGCGACGCATCCAGGCAATGACGGTGCGCGAGACATTGGCGACGACGGTGCGCCCGGCGCGAATGTCGTCGTCGATCGCGCGCGTCAGCGCGTAGCGGTGGCCATGGGCTTCCCAATGCACCGCAAAATGGCCGCGCTCCACCGCTTCCTGAAACGTGCCGGCGCTTACTTCCTCATTGTCCTCGGATGCCGACGCCTGCCGCGTGATCACGCGACGAGGAAACACGACGCTGGCATCGTCGGCGCAAGCAGCCTTTGCCAGACCAAGCAGAGTATCCTTGCCGGCGCCGCTGGGACCGACGACAAGAACGAGCCGCCCTGGCCCGATCAGGTCGGTACGGTCGGTCGATATGATCAGAGTTTCCGTCATGCGACACGCTGCCCTTCCCGCCAGACGCTGCGTACCACCGGGACCTCGCGGGCGACGTGCACCCGGATCAGGTCGGCGCGCTTGCCAACGGCGATCTCGCCGCGATCCGCAAGCCCGACCGCTTCGGCCGGGGTCTTGGTGACGGTGCGGACGGCGGAAGCGAGATCAATCGCCGGAACCCGCTGCGGCAGTTGCAGTGCGGCCATCAACAGGCTCGACGGGATGTAGTCGGACGACAGGATGTCCAGCAGCCCTTCGCGGGCGAGGTCGACGGCGGCGATGTTGCCGGAATGCGAGCCGCCGCGCACCACGTTCGGTGCGCCCATCAAAATGCCGATGCCGGCCTGGTGCAGGCCGCGCGCGGCTTCGATCGTGGTCGGAAATTCTGCCACCGAGACGCGATCCTGGATCGCGTCGGCGACGTTCTCATCTGTCGTGTCGTCATGGCTGGCGAGCGGGATCTCGTATTGGTGCGCCAATGCGACGATCTGGCGCATATTGGTCGCGGCATAGGCCTTTTGATAGGCGAACCGTTTTTCGAACAACGCGTCAAGTTCCGCGTCGGTCATCCCGGCGCCCTTGCCGCGGTAATATTCGCGCAGCTTGGCTTCGTCGCGGAACTGGCGCTGCCCCGGCGTATGGTCCATCAGCGACATCAGCCGTATATCCGGCCGGTCGATCAGTTCCTTGGCCTCTTCGACCACACTGGGCATCGGAATTTCGCAGCGCAGATGCAGGAAGTGATCGGCGCGCAGCAGATTGGCATCGCGCGCCGTGGTGATTGCTCCCGCGAGCACGCCGGCGCGGCCATCGACGTCCTCGGCGCCGTCTTCGCGCCAGACCCGCAGCGAATCCAGCACGGTGGTGATCCCCGAGGTGGCCAACTGGCCATCATAGGAAACAACCGCCGCGATCGGATCCCAAAACACCTTCGGGCGCGGCACGTAATGCATTTCGAGATGGTCGGTGTGGAGCTCGATCAGCCCCGGCATGATCAGGTCGCCGGCGGTATCCACGCTGCCGGCGGGTGCGTCACCTTCGCCGAATTCAGCAATACGGCCATCTGATATGGCGACCCAGCCGCGCGGGATCACGCGATCGGCCAGCACGATGCCGGCGTTGCCGAGGACGGTTTCGTGTGGGGTCGAAGTCATCTCACGTTTCTTCCTTCATGCGGCGGCGGCAAACGATGTCACGTCAACGATGCGGTCGGCGATCAGATGGCGAATTTCGTCGTCATGGACGATGGCAACCATCGCCACGCCCTCGCGCTTTTTCTGGGCGACCAGCTCGACCACAACGGCGCGGTTGGCGGCATCGAGCGAGGCCGTCGGCTCGTCCAGCAACAGGATCGGCAGATCCGAAATGAACCCGCGGGCGATGTTGACGCGCTGCTGTTCGCCGCCCGAGAAGGTCGATGGCGGCAGCGCCCACAGCCGCTCGGGAATATTAAGACGGCGAAGCAGCGCGCCGGCTTTTTCGCGTGCCTCGGCGCGCGCAATACCGTTCGCGATCAACGGCTCGGCCACCACGTCGATCGTCGCCACCCGCGGCACCGCCCGCAAAAACTGGCTGACATAGCCGATGGTGCAACGGCGGACGCTGAGCACCTCCCGCGGCTCGGCGGTGGCCAGATCGATCACCGCGCCTTGATGCCGGATGCCAATGCGGCCGCCGTCGCAACGATAATTGCCAAAAATCATTTTCAGGATCGAGGATTTTCCGGCACCGGACGGACCGGACAGCACCACGCACTCGCCAGGCTCGACGTGAAACGAGACGCCGTGCACCACCGGGAGTTCGATGCCGCCCTGCAGGTGCATCGTGAAAGTCTTCTTGGCGTTGGTAATATCGATCATCGCAGTCATTGTTTCAGCTCATGCCGGCAAAATCGAGGAAACGAGCAGTTGCGTATAGGGCTCGCGGGGATCGTCGAGCACCTGGTCGGTCAACCCGGTTTCGATCACCCGCCCGCCCTTCATCACCATCACGCGATGCGACAGCAGCCGCGCCACCGCGAGGTCATGGGTGACGACGATGGCGGCGAGACCAAGCTCGCTGACGAGGTTGCGCATCAGGTCGAGCAGGCGCGCCTGCACGGAAACATCCAGCCCGCCGGTCGGCTCGTCCATGAACACCAGCCGCGGCTCGGTGACGAGATTGCGCGCGATCTGCAGCCGCTGCCGCATGCCGCCCGAATAGGTCCGCGGCGCATCGTCGATGCGGCCGATGTCGATCTCGACCCGCTCCAGCCAGGACGACGCGGTGTCGCGGATGCGGCCGTAGTGATTCCAGCCGACTGCCATCAGCCGTTCGCCGACATTGGCGCCGGCAGAGACCGCCATCCGCAAGCCCTGCGCGGGATCCTGATGCACATAGCCCCAATCGGTCCGGAACAGAAAACGGCGTTCCGCCTCGCCGAGATCAGCCAGATCGCGCAGCACGCCGTCACGCATCCGGTAGGACACCGTCCCCGCGCTCGCCGCGAGTTGCGCCGACAGCAATTGCAGCAGCGTCGACTTGCCCGAGCCGGACTCGCCGACGATGGCCAGCACTTCTCCAGAATAGAGCGCAAACGAGACGTCCCGGCAGGCGGTCAGGCGGCCGTAATTCTTGCCGAGGTTGTCAGCCACCAGCAACGGCTGGTCGTCCGGCGCGGAGGTTTGCCGATCAACCATGCGCCCGCTCCTTGTGAGGTGCCGCGCTTTCGGTACCGTGATGGCCGGCCAACTGACGCGACTCGCAGTAATCCGTGTCGGAACAGACGAACATCCGGCTACCCATGTCGTCGGTGACGATTTCGTCGAGATAGGTATCGACGGCGGCGCATAGCGCGCAGGGCGCGTCGAAGCGGTAGCGCGTGAATGGATGATCCTCGAAGTCGAGCGACACCACCTCGGTGTGCGGCGGGATCGCATAGATCCGCTTCTCGCGGCCGGCGCCGAACAGTTGCAGCGCCGGGCAATTGTCCATCTTCGGATTGTCGAATTTCGGCGTCGGCGACGGATCCATCACATAACGCGCATTCACCTTGACCGGATAGGCGTAAGCGGTCGCGATATGGCCGAAGCGCGCGATATCCTCGTACAGCTTGACGTGCATCAGGCCGTATTCGCCGAGCGCATGCATGCGCCGGGTCTCGGTCTCGCGCGGCTCGAGGAAGCGCAGCGGCTCGGGGATCGGCACCTGGTAGACCAGCACCTGGCCGCCATGCAGCGGCGCCTCGGGAATCCGGTGCCGGGTCTGGATCACGGTGGCGTCCGCTGTCGCGGTGGTGGTGGCGACACCCGCGGTCTTGCCGAAGAACTTTCGGATCGAAATCGCGTTGGTGGTGTCGTCGGAGCCCTGGTCGATCACCTTCAGCACGTCCTCAGGCCCGAGGATCGCCGCCGTTACCTGCACGCCACCGGTGCCCCAGCCATAGGGCATCGGCATCTCGCGGCTGGCGAACGGCACCTGATAGCCGGGGATCGCGATCGCCTTGAGGATCGCGCGGCGGATCATCCGCTTGGTCTGCTCGTCGAGATAGGCAAAATTGTACGTCGGCGCGTTCATTCCGCGGCCTCCTGCATCGGCGGCGCCTCATTGGCCTCGGCAAATTCCTTGCGCAGTTTGCGCAACAGGCCGAGTTCGGACTGGAAATCGACGTAATGCGGCAGCTTGAGATGTTCGACGAAGCCAGTCGCCTGCACATTGTCGGAATGCGACATCACGAATTCCTCGTCCTGCGCCGGCGCAATCACTTCCTCGCCGAGTTCGCGGGCGCGCAACGAGCGATCCACCAGCGCCATCGACATGGTCTTGCGCTCGCTCTGCCCGAACGCGAGGCCATAGCCGCGCGTGAAGCACGGCGCTTCGGTGGCCGACCCCTTGAACTGGTTGACCATCTGGCATTCGGTCATCGCGATCGAGCCGAGCGGAACGGCGAAGCCTGCATCCTCGGCCATGAATTCGACCTCGACCTCGCCGAAGCGAATTTCGCCGGCGAACGGATGGGTGCGGCCGTAACCGCGCTGGGTTGAATAACCCAGTGCCAGCAGAAACCCTTCGTCGGCCCGCGCCAGATTCTGCAGACGCAGATCGCGCTCGGCCGGAAAACTGAGTGGTTCGCGCGTGAGATCGCCGACCGGCGCATCGCCGTCAGCTTCAGGCGACGTCTCGATCAGTCCGTCGCGACCGAGAATATCGGTCACGCGCGGCGTCGCCGCGGTGGACGCTTCGCCGGTCGCAGGCCGTTCGGGCGAAAACCCTTCCGCAAGCTGCGGATCGAGCAGGCGATGGGTGTAATCGAAGGTGGGGCCGAGAATCTGCCCGCCCGGAATGTCCTTGAAGGTCGAGGAAATCCGGCGCCGCACCTGCATGTGACCGGTATCGACCGGCTCGGTGGCGCCAAAGCGCGGCAAGGTGGCGCGGAAGGCGCGCACCAGAAAGATCGCCTCGATCATGTCGCCGCGCGCCTGCTTCATCGCGAGGGCCGCGAGTTCACGGTCGTACAGCGAGCCTTCGGTCATGACGCGGTCGACGCCGAGCGAAAGCTGTTCGGAGATCTGACCCAGCGACAGTTCGGGAACGTCGCGATCGCCACGGCGCTCATGCGCGAGCAGGCGATGGGCGTTTTCGATGGCGCGCTCGCCGCCCTTGACGGCTACATACATGCTCAGTCTCCTTTGGCGACCAGCCGCGTGGTGCGCGGTATCGCGACGATGGCGTCGTCATGAACCAGCACGACATCGATGCCGCGCGGGAACAGCGCGACATTGACGGCGAGCCGTTCGAACAGGTCGCGAGGCGAAATCGACGCCCGC
This sequence comes from Hyphomicrobiales bacterium, assembly GCA_038244925.1. Classification (GTDB taxonomy): domain Bacteria; phylum Pseudomonadota; class Alphaproteobacteria; order Rhizobiales; family Xanthobacteraceae; genus Bradyrhizobium. The sequence continues at coordinate 33,283 of JBBRSX010000042.1, forward strand.
AGGGTTGCGGTGCCGTCGATGCCGGGGCCGCGCACTTCGAAAGTTGCGCCTCGTGTCAGGCTTTCGACCTGCAGGATCAGCGTGGTCGAACGATCCGGATATTCGTTGCTGCCGAACGCGAAGCGATCGAGCACGGCAAGGTTTTTGGGATCGCCGATCAGCGCGAAGCTCGCGATCGACGAGTCCGTAACCACCGGCGCGCTGGTGTGAAACTTGAGCCACTTGGAGACATCAGCAGTCGCCGACATCGCAGGATCCAGCCAGATCGGCGTATCGTGATCGAACAACGTCAGCGCGATGGCAGCACTGCCGCGCATCATGGCCGCCGGCGTACCGGCGGTGGCGACGATGCGCTGGACGCTGCCGGGGCGCGCCATCGCATCCATCACCGAGCGGAAGGTCGATTGCGCCGACAGCACCTTATCGGCAAATCCTGCGGGCAGTTCGGCAACCGTCGTCATGTCTCAACCCTCCCCGCGCACCAGCGTGTAGAAATCGACTCGCGTCGCCGCCGTTTCGGCGGCTTTCTGGTTCCGCGCCGCGATCATGGCTTCGCGCAGCGGCGCGACAACCTTCGCCTCCACGACGTCAGCGAACGCAGCCGACTGCACCATGGCGTCGCACAGCGCGATCATCCGCGCCTTCTGCCGGTCGCGGCCGAGCGTGTAGCCGAAGCCGACTTCGCCGGTCGAAAGCCGCACCGCCGCGCGCGATACGGTGGCTTCACCGAGGTTGAACGGAGCACCATCGCCACCGACCCGGCCCCGCACCATCACGAGGCCGTTCTCCGGCTCGCGCAAATTCTCGTGCGCGGGCAATGCGATGGCGCCGAGGCGGTCCGATATCTCGGCTGCCACGGAATGCGCCAGCACGGCCATCGTGGCCTTGCGCCGTGCCTGCCCGGCGCTTTCGTTTCTCTGACTTTCGTCGCTTGCCATCATATCGGCCTTGCCGGAATCAAGTTGTCTATGATACTAGACAACTCGATAAGGGAATGACATGACTGTTTCGTGACGACAAGGTAATTTTTTCCGAATGATTGATTTCATCCCATGAGCATGCAGGACACCGCCTCTGGCGTGGCCCTGTGGCGGCAGGTTGCCGACGGCATCGAGCGCGGCATCGCCGACGGCCGCTTTGCCGCGGGCGAAAAGCTGCCGGGCGAGATGGAGATTGCCGAGACCTACCGGGTCAACCGCCATACCGTGCGGCGCGCGCTCGCCACACTGGCGGAGCGCGGGCTGGTGCGCGCCGAGCGCGGCAGCGGCACCTATGTAGAAGCCGGGCGCCTCGCTTATCCCTTGCGCTCGCGGACACGGTTCTCGGAAATCGTCGGCGCCGGCGGCCGTGAGCCGCGCGGCCAGTTGATCGACGCGTCCGAAGAAGATGCGACGCGCGAACTTGCGCGCGAACTGGGCTTGAAGACCGGCGCGCCGCTGATCCGGATCGAGTCGGTGCGGCTCGCCGACCGCACGCCGATCTGCGTCAGCACATCATGGCTCTCCGCCGAACGCTTCCCCGGCGCCGGCGAGGTCTTCGCCAGCGTCCGCTCGATGACAAAACTGGTCGCGCATTACGGCGTCCGCGATTTCCGGCGGTCATCGACCAAGATCAGCGCAGCCATCGCCGATGCCACTGACGCCGCACGGCTGGATCTCGCGCTGGGGCGCCCGGTGCTCGTGGTCGACAGCACTGACGTCGATACATCAGGCAAACCGATCGTGACCAAGCGCTCGCGCTTTGCCGCCGAACGCGTCGAGTTTCTGGTGGAGAATAGTTGAGGCTTACGCCACCGCGCGCTGGCCGATGATGGCAAAGCGCAGCTTGGTCGATATCCAGTCGATCACGGCGACCGCGACCAAAATCATCAGGATCAGGAACGACACCTTCTGCCATTCCAGCACGCGGATTTGCTCGGCGAGTTGCAGGCCGATGCCGCCGGCACCGACGATGCCGATGATGGTGGCCGAGCGGGTGTTCGATTCGATGAAATAGAGCACCTGCCCTGCGATCACGGGCAGCACCTGCGGCATCAGGCCGAAGCGTATCTCGTGCAGCGCATTGCCGCCGGAGGCCCGGATGCCCTCGACCTGCTTGCGGTCGGCAGCCTCGATCGCCTCGGAAAACAATTTACCGAACGCCCCGAAATCCGACACCGCGATCGCGAGCACACCAGCGAACGGGCCGAGACCGACGACATTGATCCAGACCAGCGCCCAGATCAGCGTGTCGACGCCGCGAATCGAATCGAGAAAGCGTCGCACCGGAAAGCGAATGAAATTGGAAGGAATGATGTTGCGCGCCGCCAGCAGGCTGACCGGCAACGCCATCACGGCGGCGAGAGTCGTTCCAAGCAGCGCGATCGAGAGGGTTTCCCCGAGGGCGGAAAGATAGATCGGCAGCGACGACCCGGGATCGGGCGGAATCATCATCACCGAGATCCAGCCGAGCTGGTGCAGGCCGGTAAACAATTTGGTTGGCGAGAAGTCGAGGTTGATCAACCCGAAGACGAAGACGGCAAAGGCCGCAATCAACATCGCCGGCATGGCGAGGCGCGCCGAAGCCGGCCTGGCAAAGACGTCAGGGTATTTCGTCCGCAATCGTTCCCGGTCGGGCTTCGGCAGCTGGTTCATGTCCGCGCTTCCTTGCCGAACAGCCGGCCACGCATCCAGCCCGTGCCGATATCGATGATGAAGACCGTGATGATGATGGTCACCAGGATCGCACTGACGTCGGAATAGTAGAATTTCCGGATCGCGACCACGAGTTCCTGCCCGATGCCGCCGGCGCCGACAAAGCCCATCACCGACGCCTCGCGGACGTTGATCTCGAAGCGCAGCAGGGCATAGCTGGCATAGCCGGCCGACACCTGCGGCAGCACCGCAAAGCGCATGCAGGACAGCCAGCTCGCACCGGTCGAGCGCACGCCTTCGACCGGCTTCATGTCGGCGTTTTCGACGATCTCGGAGAACAGTTTGCCGAGCGCGCCGGTGGAATGGATCGCAATCGCCAGCACGCCTGCCATCGGACCGAGACCGAAGGCGATGACGAAGATCAGCGCGAACACGATGCCGGGAACGGTGCGGGCGAATTCCAGCAGACGCCGCACGATGAAGCGCAGCCACGGTCCCGGCGAGGTGTTCTGCGCGGCGAAGAAATTCAGCGCAAAGGCAAGCACCGCGCCCATCAGGGTCCCGACATAGCTGATCAGAATGGTCTCGCCGAGCATCCGGAGCCATTTCTGCCAGCCCCAGAACCACTCGGCCGGATTGGTCCACACCCGCGTGCCGTCTTCGAGGGTGAAGATGCGGTCGAAATAGCTGAGGAAATTTCCAAAGAACTTGAAGAGCGTGCGCAGGTTTACTTCAGCACCCACGGCCGCGACGATCAGCGCCGCGCAAAACACCGCCGCGGCCAGCGTCATCCGCAGCCGCTTGCGCGCCACCGCCGCACGATAGGCGTCGTTGAGCACGGCCAGTTGCGCGTCTGGGAGAATGGATACGGCTGAGGTCATCGAAGCTTATGGTGCCGGGTTGAGGCCGAACCGAAAAAGGCCGGGTCGCATGGACCCGGCCTGTCTCGTGAGTGCCGTCAGATCAGGACGCTTTCTTCTTGCGAAGATTGTCGACGAACTTGATCAGCTCGACGGTGCCGTCCCAATCCTTGGTGGTGGCCGGGTGAAAGCCCTTTTTCTGGCCGTCCGACAGCTTGTCGAACGCGGCCTTGTCCTTGGTCGGGGATTCCGTGAACGCCTTGGCAATCGCGGCCTTCAGATCTTCCGGGAGGTCCGAATTGTAGGCGTAGGGTCCGTTGATGATCGCGGCCGACTTGTGGATGATGCGGAAATCGTCCTTCTTCATCGCCGAACCGTCGGCGTTCTTCAGCATGCCCTTGGTCAGCATCTGCGCCAGCGTCGAATCGTTGTCGCTGGTCCACTGATTGGCGGCGACGTCGACAGTGCCCTGCGACAGCGCCAGCAGCGCGTTCTCATGGCTGCCGGTGAAGACCACCTTGCCGAAATAGGTGTCGGCGTCCGAGATGCCCATCTTGTCGAGCTCGAAGCGCGGCACATTATTGCCCGAAGTCGAATTCGGATCGACCAGGCCAAGGTTCTTGCCCTTCAGCTGATCGATGCTCTTGTAGGGGCTCGAGGCCTTGACGAAGAACATCGAGTAGTAGCCGGTCGAGCCATCGGCATTGATGTCGTTGGCGAACGCGTCGGTCTTGACGCCGGTCAGCCGGGCGCGGGCGAACGATGCCGAACCGTAGCTGGCGATCTGGATGTTGCCGGCGCGCTGGCCTTCGATCACGGCGGCGTAGTCGTTGGCAATGCGCAGTGTGACTTTTACGCCGAGTTCCTTGGAGAGATAAGCGACGAACGGGGTCCAGCGCTCGGTAACCCCCGAGGCGTTTTCGGCCGGCACGACGGCGAAAGTCAGTTCCGGATACTTGCCCTTCCAGTCCTGCGCCGAAGCGGAGGCCGTAAACGCCAGCAAGGCTGCGCCGGCAAGAACGATGCGACGATTGATCATGATATACCCTCTCGTTGTGGTTACGCTTGTTGGCCGCTTGCAGACTTACAACGGCTACCCTGTTACGGAAGTGACACTCAGCTCAGGCGGCCACGGTACCGAGTTCCGGGACCGCCGCTTCGTCGGGCACGTGCGCGGGCGCACCACCCATGACGTCGTTGGCTTCGAGATCGTAGAGTTCGCGCGCGATCAGGTCGGTCAGGACAGCCGGTGCGCCGTCGAACACCACCCGGCCGGCGGACATGCCGATCAGGCGGTCGCAATAGTTTCGTGCCAGATCTAGCGAATGCAGGTTACAGATCACGGTAATGCCAAAATGCTTGTTGATGCGCAGTAGCGCATCCATCACGATCCGGGTGTTGCGGGGATCGAGCGAGGCGATTGGCTCGTCGGCGAGAATGATATCGGGTTCCTGCACCAGCGCGCGGGCGATTGCGACGCGCTGCTGCTGGCCGCCGGAGAGCTGATCGGCGCGCTGCGCCGCAAGCGAGGCCATATCGAACTGCTCGAGCGCCGACATCGCCAGCGCCTTGTCTTCTTCGGGCCAGGTCTGCGTCAGCGAACGCCAGGACGGAATTTCGGCCAGCCGGCCCATCAGCACGTTGGTCAGCACGTCGAGCCGGCCGACCAGATTGAACTGCTGAAAGATCATCGCCGAGCGCGCGCGCCACTGCCGCAAATTCCTGCCGCGCAGCGAGGTGACATCGACGCCTTCGAACATGATGCGGCCTTCGGACGGCTCGGCGAGGCGATTGATCATCCGCAACAGTGTCGACTTGCCGGCACCGGAACGGCCGATCACGCCGACAAAGCTGCCAGGCGCGATCGAGAATGACGCATTATCCACCGCGGCTTTTGTGCCGAAACGGCACGTCAAACCTTCCACCACCAGCATGCAATGCTCCAGACGATCAATCGTGATCCATCGCTAGCGGCTGGATATTTCAGTTGTGTGACAAACGCGCTGCGGTGCGGCAATCGTCCACACCCGCGGCGCCAGTCATGCAATCGTCATGACGCTGTCATGAAGCACCACGATGACGAGCGCTCTCCTCCGAGCGCTCTCCTCGATGGCTGAAGGGAATTCAGATGGCCGGCAAGAAGCTTTCCACCGAACCGACGATCGATCCCTCCTCCTCTGTGCGCGACAGCAAGCTCGGCGCCTATACCGAGGTCGGCGCGCGAACCATTTTGCTTGAAGTCTCCATGGACGACTATTCCTACGTCGTGAACGACGCCCAGATCACCTACACGACGATCGGCAAATTCTGTTCGATTGCGGCGATGACGAGAATCAATCCGGGCAACCATCCGATGCATCGCGCTACCCAAGCGCACTTCACCTACCGCGCCAGCGCCTATTTCCCCGGTGAGGCCGACGATGCCGAGTTCTTCGCCTGGCGGCGCGCGCACCATGTCCATATCGGCCATGACGTCTGGATCGGACACGGCGCGGTCATCCTGCCCGGCCGCAACATCGGCACCGGTGCCGTGGTCGCCGCCGGCGCCATCGTCACCAAGGACATCCCGGCCTACGCTATTGTCGGCGGTAATCCGGCGCGCGTGATCAAGCGGCGATTCCCCGAGGAAATCGCCGGCCGGCTCGCAGGGCTAGCTTGGTGGAATTGGGACCATGAGACGCTGCGTCGTGCCCTGCCTGATTTCCGCAAGCTCGACATCGAAAGCTTTCTCGACAAATACGAGGCGGAAGCCATCTCCGCCGGCACACCCCTCAAGCATCAAGGCGCCGCATCGTGACCGACATGTCGATCGAAGGCGGCCGGGCGCTACTCGGTAGTCAAATTGTCGATGCGTCGCTGCGGATCGCGGGCCGTGAAATCGCTGCCGTCGGTTCGGACCACGGACACAGTTCGCCCACCATCGATGCCGACGGCCTGCTGGTGCTGCCGGGTATCGTCGATCTCCATGGCGACGCCTTTGAGCGCCAGATGATGCCGCGCCCCGGCGTCGATTTCCCCGTCGATGTCGCGCTGGTCGACAGCGACCGGCAGGCGATCAGCAACGGCATCACGACCGTGTATCACGCCACCACCTGGTCGTGGGAGCCTGGCCTGCGCAGCGCCGACAATGCGCGGCGGCTGCTGGAGGCGATCGAGGCGATGCGGCCGCAGCTTGCCGCCGACACCCGCTTCCATTTGCGCCAGGAGACCTACAATCTCGACGCCGAACCCGAAATCGTGGAATGGCTGGCGGAAGGACGCATCGATTTGCTCGCCTTCAACGACCACATGGATTCGACCGTCGCCAGCCTTGCCAAGCCGCAGAAGCGCAGCCGCATGGTGGAGCGAACCGGTCTTTCGGGCGAGGCATTTGATCGGCTGGTGGAGCAAGTGGTATCCCGTGCCCATGAGGTCCCGGCATCGATCGCCCGGCTGGCGCAAGCGGCGCGTGCCGCCAATGTGCGGATGCTGTCGCATGACGATGAGAGCCCCGACATGCGCAAGGGGTTCCGTTCGCAGGGCGTCGGCATTGCCGAATTTCCCGTCAACGAGGAAACCGCACGCGAGGCCGCCAGCGCCGGCGACTTCATTGTGTTCGGCGCACCCAATGTGGTGCGCGGCGGTAGCCATACCGGATGGACAAAAGCCTCCGACATGATCGCCAAGGGGCTCTGCTCGGTGCTGGCGTCCGACTATTACTATCCGGCGCCGTTGCTGGCAGCGTTTCGCCTCGCCGCCGATGGCGTGCTGCCGCTGGCCGGGGCATGGCAGCTGATCTCCTCGGCGCCAGCGCAGGCCGCCGGTTTGACCGACCGCGGTACGCTTGCCGCGGGCAGGCGCGCCGACATCCTGCTTGTCGACGACACGATGCCGCTACGACCGCGAATCGTCGCGGTGATTGCCGGCGGGCGTCTGGTGCATCTGACCGAGGCCAATCGCCTCGTTCATTCCTTGGCTCCGCGCAAGGCAGTTGCAGCCGCGTGACACGGCTCTATTCTGGCGCCATGGCAAATTATCCACGTTACGCAATCTACTACGCTGCTGCGCCCGGTAGCGTGCTCGACCAATTTGGCGCCTCGCTGCTCGGCTACGACGCCTATCGCGACGAAGACCTGCCCTTTCCGGACGGCGTGCCGCCGGACTGGCGCGAAGTGACGCAGGACCCCCGCAAATACGGCTTTCACGCCACGCTGAAGGCGCCGATGGCGTTAGCACCGGGTCGAACCGAAGCTCAGCTTGTCGGAGCCTGCGAGTTGTTTGCCGATGCGGCGCGGCCGGTTCCGCTGATCAAACCGGTCGTCGACACCATCAGCGACTTCATCGCCGTCATCCCGGCCGAACCATCAGCGGAACTCCGGGAGCTTGCCGCCGAGTGTACCCGCGCCTTCGACTTCTTCCGTGCGCCGCTGACGCCGGAAGATCGGGTGCGACGCAATCCGGAGAAATTGACGCCGCGGCAGTTCGAATATCTCGACCGCTGGGGCTATCCATACGTGATGGAAGAATTTCGCTTTCACATGACGCTGACGGGACGGCTGCCCGCGGAGCGGCGCGACAGCGTGGTGCCGATGCTGCAAAGCCGTTTTGCCGAGATCGGTCCTGCGACACTGGAGATCGACCGGATCGCGCTGTTTCGTCAGGACGACGCGGCGGCGCGCTTTGGGATCATCGGCCACTGGCCACTGCGAGCAAGCGGCTGAAGCCGCCTATGCTGACGCCTCGTATTGCCGGTGGTTAGAGCGCTGGAGTCCTATTTTTGTTTGAGCATGATCTTTCGGAAAACCGGTCTCCACTTTTCCGGATCATGCTCTAGGAAGTGTGGACACTTATCGCATCCATAGGATGATGGCAGCGAGCGTGAGGACTGCGCGGTAATTTCGGGCGGTCTTTTCGAAACGGGTTGCGACGCGTCGAAATTGCTTGAGCTTGCTGAAGCAGCATTCCACGAGA
>JBBRSX010000043.1:0-41603 GCA_038244925.1 Hyphomicrobiales bacterium
CACGTATAAGTCGTAAAGCCATTGCGCAGGGAAGGCCGGTGCTCTCCGCCAAACCTGTATGCTCGTGTGCGCACTACGATGCATCTATTGCACGCGAGACCGCGGGTGCGGCGCGCACCCGGTCTTCCCTGCGCCCTCTGTCTCTTGGAGGGCAAACGAAATGCAAAACTTCGAGCGATCAGCGCCGCGAGAACGCGGACGTGTATCCAGACCTTTCCCCGTCATTGCGAGGAGCGCGCTAATTATTCGGCGGCAACTCGATCTGGTTGCCGTTCTGCTTGCCGGTGTTGAACTCGAAAATCTTGCGCAACACGCCGGGCGCCATCGCCGAGATCGGGTTAACGCGCAGCACCGGCTGCGCCGGGGTGCCGACGACTTCATAGGTGACGCCGATCAGGCCTTCGTTGCTGCCGCCGCCGAGGAACAGGCCGAGCACCGGAATCTGGCCGAACATGTTGTTCAGCCCGTACATCGGCACGAAGGTGCCGCTCATCCGGACCTGGTTGCTGACGCTGTCGATGCTGCCTTCGATGGTCGCGCCGATCGCAGGCCCCTTGACGACGCCGTCGCGGATCGTGAGCTGACCGCTCTGCCGGGAGAACTCCGCACGCAACGCCGAAAACGACACGCTGCCCTGGCTGCCGGGCGCGCCGCCCGCCGCCACACGATCGAGCGCGGCCTCGCCCTTGATGGAGAAGTCGCGAACGTTGATCAGCCCCTCTTTGGCACCCGGTTCCGGCGACGGCGGCTCCATCGCCAGCGTGAGCTGGCCGCCCGCGATCTTGGAATAGAAGTCGTTGAAGCGGAAGAACGCGCCGGCGTCGTTGGTTTGCAGCATAATCACGTCGCGGCCCTGGCCCTGCGCCCGACCGCGCAAATCCGCCGTCAGCGGCGTATCGCGACCGACCTTGCCGGCGATCGTAAAGGCCTTGATGATTCCGTTACGCCGGGAGAATTTGGCATCGACGCTGCGCAAGGCCTCGCCGTTGAAGCCGGCGACCGCGCCGAGCTTGAGATCGACGTCGAAGTCGATGCTCTTGATCTTGCTCTTGGCATCGGCCTCCTTGCCGGAGATCGCCGATTTGAGGAAGCCGCGGCCGTCGAACACGTCGCCGCGCATCGTGACCTTGACGACGCCGTCGGCACCACGCTCGGCCTTCAGCGAGGTCTTGTCGCCTTCGGACGGCGCGTAGGTCGGGAAGTTCGCATTCAGGAGGTCGCCGTTCTGGTCGACTTCCAGCGATCCCTTGATCGAGACGCCGCCGCCGTCGACGACGATGTCCTGGAACAGCGTCGATTGATCCTTCTTGATCACGTTGAACGCAGCCTTGCCCGACTTGCCGGGCACCTTGACCCAGCCCGGCAGGATGTTGTCGAGCTTCAACGAGGTCAAGTCGGCCTCGATGCCGACCCGGCTGTCGTGATCGCCGATCTTGCCGGTCACCTTGATCGGGATCGCGCCGGAGATGGCGGGACCAAGGTCGAGCCCAAGACGCGCGCGGCCGGCGTCATCGAGTGTTGCCGTCAATTTGACGTCGGCGTCGCCCTCACTGGCCTTGCGATAATCCAGCGAGGCCGCCTGCCCGTTGATCTTGACGTCGCCCTTGACCTGATAGCCGGCATTGTTGGCCACGACTTTCAGCGTGTTGGCTTCCAGCTTCTGGTTCATCACCAGCTTGTCGGCGGCAAATCCGCCGAGGTCGGCCGTGACGGTGTAGGTGGTGTCGGCCTTGCTCAGCGCGCCCTTGACCGGCATCGCCATCGTGATCGTGGCGGCGATCGTCCCCTTGCTGTTGTTGGGGTCGATCAGCGTGCCGGAGGAAACATCGCTGAGGCGGTCGGAGGCCAGAATCTCGGCGGCTGCCGGCACCGGACAATCGACCCTGAATTTCACCTTCGAGGGCGACGGCTTCGGCGCCATGTCCGGCACCTCGAAAGTGAAATCCGAAATGTTGATCTTGCGGCCGCCCGGCGTGTCGGCGACGCCCTGCCCGATGGTCACGGTCGCAGTTCGTCCGGTGACCCGCGCCTTCAGATCGGCGTCGCGCACCGAGGGCATTTCGTCGACCGGATGCACGGTGACGCCCGAGGCGACGATGTTGATCGACAGGCCGTCATCCGGAATCGGCGGGCCCTTGCGCGAGAGGTTGCGCACCGGCGAATTGACGCCGACCTCGATACGCTGGAGCGTGCCGCGTTCGATCCGCTCGTTCACCCATTCGCGCACTTCCGGCACGATCAGGATCGGCCAGATCCGCTTCAGCGCGGAGGCCGACATCGGCGTTCCCGCAAAGCCGAGCTGGAGCCGCGCTTCGCCCGCATAGTCGATGCTGCCGGTGCCGGCGATACCGATTTCGCCGTTGCTGATATCGGCCTGGGTCAGCAGCACGCGCTTGTGGTCGGTGTCGAAGCGCATGCCGATCGCGATACGGTTGAAGATCAGCGGCTGTTCGTTGTCGTTGCCGGCCAGCACGATGGTGCCGCCGCTCAGGCCCGCCTGCCAGTCGGTGATATTGCCGTTCGGCGGTTCGAGATGGGCCAGCAGCGTGATCCGGTTGGCGCCGGAAATGATCTTGAACGGCGCGACCAGCACGCGGCGGCCGGAATCCCATTCGACGTTCATCTCGGCCGAGTCGATCGCCATCGGATAATCCGGCGTGTCGCTGTCGATGATGTGCCCGGCGCCGGCGAGAACCTTGCCGCGGAAATAGGTCGGCAGGCCGTCGCGGCCGAGTTCGCCCTTCAGTTCGCCGGACAGCGGCAGGTCGGCGCTGTAGGTGAGATCCTTGACCCGCATCGCCAGCAGGATGTTGGCAGCCGGCACCTTGTCGGCGCGAAGATCGACCGATCGAACGCCGTTCTGCTGCGGCCCGACCAGCACCCGAAGCGACCACGGGCGGGCGCCCTCTTCGCCGAGGCTGACCGCCACGCCGCCGCCGCTCGGACGGCGCATGCTGAGGCTGATATTTTCGAAGGTCCACTTGTTGCCGCGCTGCTGGTCGTCGACCACCAGGTTGCCGTTCTTCAAGCCGATCTCATTGAGATTCTGTCCGTCGAGACCGGTCAGACTCAAACTGTCGAGCCAGTCGAGGCCGGCGAGCAATCCGTTTTGGGTCGGGTCAGGTGCTGCCGGTGCCGCACCCTGTACCGGCGCGGCGCCCTGGCGCGGGAATGTCGCGGTCATGCCGGCATCGCGCTTCGAGGTAACGCCGGTGGCGAGCGGCTTGGCGGTGTCGCCGGCCGACACCGAGACCTGTCCGTCCGGGGTAATCCTCACCGCGAGTTCGGCATCCACCAGATTGAGGCTCTCGGCGCGGAGCCGTCCCATCAAAAGCGCGGTGCCGGACAGTTTCACTTCGGCCTTCGGCGCGGTGGCGACGATGACGTGGTCACGGTCGCGCACCACGATGTCGCGGATTCGCACCGCGATCCGGATTCGTCCGGCACGTTCGATCTGCGTGCCGCCGACCTCGACCGTATTGCCGTTACCGATATTTTCCTCGATCGCGGCCGCAAGCCACGGCGTCGCCACGTCGAGATTGATCGGACCTGCGCCAAGCCGCCACCACAGCCCGCCGAAACTAGTGGCGAAGATGACGCCCAGCACTGCCATGACGATTGCGATTCGCTTGGCCCAGCGCCCGCCGGTCACCCATCGATTGACGGCGGTAATATTATCGCCCAACCGGTGAAAACCGGAATTGGAACGCGACAGCAATCGCCGGGCGCGGTGCCCCGCCGCCTCGTCGTGCTGCGAATCCCAGCCGGTCTCATCGTCCCACTGCGAGACTTGAGCCTCAGCACGAGGATTCGACCCTTTGGAGCCTTGGCGCAAAGTATTCCTAGCCATTGCCTCTCGGTGCTGGCGCTGAGGTTGATCCCCGCCAAGGGCGCGCCCGTCGATGGATATCGAGCGCTCCTGTGCCGGCATCGCTGCCAATCCTCGATTAATACTGTTACTCGTGACCGGGCCCAAGGACTGATTGGCGGGCCCCCTCACCGAGCGGACGGGTGGTTCGTCGAATTTGTTGTAACCATACTCCGAGGACATCAAACTTGCCCAGCAGCCGGACCGAATCCGACGGCGACGGGCAAGACCCGCAATACCCCAATGGTTGAGCCTCGGAAAGCGACGAAAGGAAGGCGTATGTCCAAGAAAACGCGCAAGAAATCCTCCACGAAATCCCTCCCGCAATCCAGCAAGACATCCGCCAAAAAGCCCGCCGCGAAGCCGGCCCGCACCGCTCCTAAGGCCTCGGCCAAGAAACCTGCAGCCAAGCCTGTAGCCAAGCCTGTGGCCAAGCCCGGCGTGAAGGGCGCCAAACCGGCCGCAACGAAATCAGCCAAACCGGCCAAAACCGCTGTGGTTAAAGATTCGCACAAGCCCGCCTCGAAACCGTTAAAATCCAAACCATCCACAGCTCAAAAACCCGCGGTCCAAAAGCCGGGACCGGCGGCACCTGCGGTGGAGGGTGCCAAGGCCCCTGGCTTCGCGCTGCCCCGCGACGGCGGGGCCAGCGTCGCGCTCGCCGATTATGCCGGCCGGAAGCTGGTGCTGTTTTTCTACCCCCGCGCCGATACCCCCGGCTGCACCCGGGAGGCGATCGACTTCACCCGGCTGAAGGGCGAGTTCGCCGAGGCAGGCGCCGAGGTGCTCGGCATCTCGGCCGACCCGGTCAAGGCTCAGGAATCGTTCCGGGACAAGCACCAGCTCTCGATTCCCTTGGGCTCAGATGAACAGCACGAGATGCTGGAGGCCTATGGCGCCTGGGGCGAAAAATCCATGTACGGCAGGAACTTCATGGGAATCATTCGAACAACGGTTCTGATCGGCGCCGACGGCCGGGTCGCCAGGATCTGGCGCAATGTGCGCGTCGATGGCCATGCCGACGAGGTGCTGGCCGCCGCCCAAGGAATCTGAGTGACCGACTCTGAATGGGGCAGCCCTGAATCCGGGCCCTCATTTCCCAAATATTAACCATGAAAGGGTCAAATCGGCCTCACCAATTAGGCCGTACGGAACTCATCTCCGACCGGCGCGGGAGTGCCGATGTCGTACCGTTCCGGTCATCATTCCGACCACCAGCACCATCATCCCCACGAGCAGAGCCGGTTCCCGGCACGGCGCGCGGTGGCGCAAGCTGCGGTTGCCGGCACAGGCGATGGATATGCCATCGTCCATGCCGGCAAGCAGGTCCGGTTCGGGCCGGTGGTGTTCTGGATCGTCGTCGGCACCGTCGTCGTGCTCGGCATGTGGTCGGCGGCGACCGCCACCTATTTCGCGTTTCGCGACGACGTCCTGACCCGGCTGATCGCCCGCCAGGCCGAGATGCAATATGCCTATGAAGACCGCATCGCCGAGTTGCGCGCCAAGGTCGATCGCACCACCAGCCGGCAGTTGCTGGATCAGGAGCAGTTCGACCAGAAGCTCGACCAGATCATGCGCCGCCAGACCTCGCTGGAATCCCGCGCCACGGCGCTCGGCGCGATGCCGGACACTGCGGCAACCGGATCGATCCGGCCGCAGGCCCGCGGCGCCGCCGTCGATCAACCCGCAACATCCGCCTCCGGCGCGCCAAAACCCTCGCCGATCAGCGACACCGTGATTTTCGTGGCGCCGCCGGACCGCGAAGCCCGCCTCGAATCGCGCGCGCCCGTCATCGTCAAGGCGCAGCCGAACCAGTTCGCCAAGGTTCAAGGCTTCGACAACGTGCTGGTCCGCCTGCAGACCTCGCTGGATTCGGTCGAGCGGCGTCAGATGGCGGCCTTGAGCTCGGCCGAAGACAGCATGGAATCGCGCGCCCGCCGGATGCGCGGCGTCTTCACCGATCTCGGTCTCGACATGGCCCAGCTTGAAGCCGCGACGCCACGTTCGGCCGTCGGCGGCCCGTTCGTGCCGGTAAAACTGCCGGCCGATGCCGGCCCGTTCGAGCGGCAGCTCTACCGGATCAACACGACCCGGGCTCAGGTCGAACGCCTCAACCGCACGCTGGCGCTGGTGCCCTATCGCAAGCCCGTCATCGGCGAGGTCGAATTCACCTCCGGCTTCGGCGTTCGCAGCGACCCCTTCCTCGGCCGCCCCGCGATGCACACCGGCCTCGATTTCCGCGCCCAGATGGGCGATCCCGTCCGCGCCACCGCGAACGGCAAGGTGGCGTCATCGGGATGGGCCGGCGGTTACGGCCGCATGGTTGAAATCGACCACGGCAACGGGCTCTCGACCCGCTACGGCCATCTGTCGGAAATATCGGTCAAGGTCGGCGACATCATCAAGATCGGACAGGTGATCGGCGCCGTCGGCTCGACCGGCCGCTCCACCGGCCCGCATCTGCATTATGAAACCCGGATCGACGGCGATGCCGTCGACCCTCAGAAATTCCTGCGCGCCGGCGTGCGGCTCAGCGCGGGCTGATCGGATTGCTCAGCGGGTCATTTCGTGGCCGACCTCGCCGGTGATCACCTCACCGAACAGCTCCCAGGCTTCGCCGGTAAACTTCATTAACTGCATCTGCTCGATCGGAAAGTAGTCGTCAGCTGACGTGTTGACCATGATGCCCGGCAGCATCAGGTCGGAGTGGAAGTTCTTCAGGCTGGTCGCCTGCTTCATGACGTTTTCGCGCGTCAGGTTGTCGCCGCACTGCTTGAGAACCTGCGTCATCGCCTCGGCCTGCACGTAGCCATAGACGTTGTTGGCGTTGTTCTTGTCGCCATCCGGATAATACTTGTCCATGAACGCGCGCCACTTGATCACGGCGGCATCCTTGTCCCAGGCCGGATCGGTCGGGTCCTTCAGATAGGCCGTCGAGATGATGTCTTTGGCATATTGAAGTCCGGCGGGCTTGAGCACCGCGGCCACCGATGTCGCGGTATTGGCGAGGAAGAATTTCGGCTTCCAGTTGAGTTCGCCGACCTTGCGGATCGCCTGCGCCGATCCCTTGGGGGCCGCCCAGGAGAAGAAGATGTCGGCGCCGGAATCGTGCAGCGCGACGATCTGCGAATCGATGCTGGGATCGCTGACCTCGTAGGATTTGTCGGCGATGATCATATTGACCTTGTCGCCAAGGCCGTCCTTCAGGCCCTTGAACTGGTCCTTGCCGGCGTCGTCGTTTTGCCAGAGCACCGCGATCTTGCTGTTGGGGAATTTATCCTTGATGTACTTGGCGTAGATTCGCCCTTCGCTCTGGTAGTTGGGCTGGAAACCGATGGTCCATGGGAAGTTCTTGGGATCGCCGAACTTGGTGCCGCCGGAGGCCACGAAGAGTTGCGGTACCTTCTTGGCGTTCATGTATTTCATGATCGCCGAATTGGAGGGCGTACCGAGCGGCTGGAAGATCAGCAGCACTTCGTCGCTCTCGACCAGCTTGCGCGCCTGCTCGATCGCCTTCGGCGGGCTGTAGGCGTCGTCATAGCTGATGAAATTGATCTTGCGGCCGCCGATGCCGCCCTCGGCATTGACCATCTTGAAGAAGGCTTCTTCGGTCTTGCCGATCACGCCATAGGACGAAGCCGGACCGCTATAGGGCATGATATTGCCGATCTTGATCTCGGTATCGGTGGCGCCGGAATCGTATTTCTTCTGCGCACTGGCCGCGGTAGCGACCGTAGCGGCGACGGCGAACGCCGTCAGGGCAAACAGGTTTGGCAAGCGAACCGACATTATTTTCTCCCGATGTTTATTTTGCCCAAGTTTCGAAAGTCGCAGCCGCCGTGGCAAGCATGCGGTTATTCCGCCCAGTGAAACAGCATTGTTGCCCGCCGCCAATTGTGATTGATGCAGGGTCGCGCCGCTACCTCCCATGATTGCAAGACCCGCACTCGAAAAGACCCGCGCTCGAAAGGCCCACGTTGGAACTGAACACACGCATTGGTCCACGACATCCAAAGCTTGCCGCTGCCGGATTCCGCGCGGCGCGCTGGCTGGCGGCGAAGACCATGGGGGCTGCGGGCTTTCACCAGCTCGGTTCGGAATTTGCCGATGCGCGGATCGCCCGCGTGCGCGAGAAGCTTTCGCGGGGCGAGACGGTCTATCTCGCCGGTCTCGGTGCGCCAGGCACGCATAATTCCGGCGTGGCGCTGGTCGAGGTGACGCAGGCGTACGGCCCTCGGCTCATCGTCAACAATGAGGAAGAGCGCTTTTCCGGCAACAAGCACACGACCGAATATCCGAGGCAATCGATCGATGCGATGGTGGCCTGCTTGCGCGGGACGGGCCGCGACATCGGCGATATCGACGCCTGGGTCACCAGTTGGGATTACCCGACGCTGGCAGGGACTTTGGCCCGTTCGGTGCTCGAGGAAATGCCGCAGAGCTTGAAACTCCTGCGCACCACCGAAGCTGCCGGCTTCGAGGGGCGCCGCCTCGACCAGATGACGCGGACGCCAAAACTTCTCGCCCGCCAGCTTGGCCTGACGGTGCGGGTGCCACTGATCTGCCTGCCGCATCACGACAACCATGCCTGGTTCTCTTATGCGGCCTCGCCGTTCGCGGACAACAATGAACCGGTCGCGATTGCGGTGCTCGACGGCACCGGCGACCAGAGCTCGATCTCGCTCTATGTCGTCGAAAACGGCGCGATGCGCCGACTCTATTGCAACGACAGCATGTTCGATTCACTCGGCGCGTTCTACAGCGTGATCTCGTCGACGCAGGGCGGCTGGAGCTGGCTCTCCAGCGAGGGCCGCTACATGGGCGCGGCCGCCTGGGGCGACATGGACCGTGCCGGCAATCCGTATTACGCGCGCCTCAAGAACGTCCTGCATTTCGGCGCCAATGGCGAAATCCACATCAACCGCACGATGGCCAACTGGTATTGCGATCCCTTCGATCACCCCTACAAGCCGGCGCTGACGGCCATCCTCGGCGAACCGCTGCGGCCCGATCAACTCTGGAATCCCGACGCCATGCTGCGGGTCGAGGACATCCATCACCGCCCCGACACACAGGACCGGCTCGACAAGGCTGCCGCGACGCAACTGGTATTCGAGGATGCGATGATCCATGTCACGGATCATCTGCTGCGCATCACGGGCGCCAACCGCTTGGTGCTGACGGGCGGCGTGGCGCTCAACGCCATCGGCAACATGCGGCTGCTCGAGCATTTCGATGAGGCCTGGTTCGCGAAAGCCCAGCAGCGCGACACGCGGCTGCATCTATGGGTGCCGCCGGTGCCCGGCGATCCCGGCGTCACCATCGGCGCAGCCTGGCTGTTCGCGCATCTGGCGGGCAGCCCGCGCGGCGCGCCGATGACGCATGCGTTCTATTGCGGCTTACCGGCATCGTCCGACGACATTGCCGCCGCGCTTAAATCCGACGACATCGCCTCGACGCGGATCGGCGACATCTCGACGCCGGAAGGCCGCGATGCCATCGCCGATCTGATGGCGTTCATGGTGGCGCAGAGCGGCGTGATCGCGCTCCATCAGGGCGCGGCCGAGACCGGCCCCCGCGCGCTTGGCCACCGCTCGATCCTTGCCAACCCCTGCGACCCCCAGGTACGCGAGCGGCTGAACGAGCGCGTCAAATACCGAGAAGCCATCAGGCCGCTGGCGCCGATGGCGACGCTGGAAGCGGCGCAGGAATATTTCGAGCTGCTGCCCGGCGCTTCGGACGCCGATTACAACGCCTACAACTACATGGTGCTGACGGCGCAATCGAAGCCGCAGGCGCGTGACAAAATTCCGGCCGTCATTCATGCCGACGGCACCGGCCGCATCCAGATCGTGCGCGCCGAGGACGATCCCCTCACCTATGCCTATCTCAAGGCACTCGGGCGCCATATCGGCGTCGAGCTATCCGTCAACACCTCGTTCAATGTCGCAGGTCCGATCGCGCAGACGCCGCAACAGGCGATCGACACGTTGCGGCGCTCCAGGGGTCTCGACGTCGTGCTGCTGGTCGCCGCTGACGGCGCGGTGTTTGCGGCCTGGCACGGCGGCGAGCGCGACAGCGGGCGGTTTACCGGATGGCTCTCGGAATGGAAGTCAGGCCGCGATGGCCAGTGATTGCACAGGAGTGAGTCGTGAAGGCCTATCTGGTACTCGATTTTTCGATCAATAATTTTGCCGGGTTCAAGCGGTACATTGCGGAGATCCCCGCGCATATTTCCAGGCACGGCGGGAAATATATCGTTCAGGGTGTTCCGCCGACAACGGTTGAGGGCGACTGGACACCGGAGCGAATGGTCATCCTCGAATTCCCTACCCGCGAAAACGCCGAAGCGTTCCTCAGGGATCCGGAGATACAGGACCTGTTCAGGGTTCGACATGAAACGACGACCAGCAAGCTCGTCCTGGTCGATGGCTGCACCTAACGGCGCTGAAAGAATTTCAGCACGCGCCCGTCTATCAACAACAGCGCGCTGCCGATCACCAATGCGCCCGCGATTTCGCGCGGCGAAATCCGCTCGCCCAGCACCAGATATCCGAGCAGGATCGCGGTGACCGGGATCAGCAGCGTCACCAGCATGACGTTGGTGGCGCCGGAACGGCGCAGGATCTGAAAGAACACGATATAGGCGAGCGCAGTCGATAGCGCGGCCAGACCGATCACGGCGAACCAGGTCGTCAGTCCCGGCATCGGCAACTGCCAGGGACGCTCAACCAGCCCGGCGACAGGCGTCATCATCACGGCCGAGGCCAGCATCTGAAAAGTCGCCGTGCCGAGCGGCGGCGAGTTTGCCAATAGCCGGCGCGCCAGCAGCGCCGACAATCCGTAGCTGAAGGCCGCCGCGAGACAGAGCAGGATGCCAAACCCCTGCCCGCTCTCAAATCCCAAGCCGCCGCCGTGCAGGATGATCACGCCGACCAGACCGGCGACGACGCCCGCGATCCGTCGCGCCAGCAATTTCTCCTCGCCGGCCGCAGCCATCACCACGACGGTGAACAGCGGCGTCGTCGCGTTCAAGATCGAGGCCAGCCCGCTCGGGATATAGGTCTGCCCGATCACGATCAGCGAGAACGGCAGCACGTTGTTGAGCAGCCCGATCGCGAAAAATGGCTTCCAGCCGGACCAGCCGGCCGGAAAGCGAACCCGGTAGAGCCAGAGCAGCGGCAACAGCATGACAGCCGCCAGCGCCACGCGCAGGAAAACCAGCGTCAGCGGCGGCAATTCGCGCAACACCACGCCGTTGAAGAAGAACGAGCCGCCCCACAGGACCGATAGCAGGCCGAGCAGCGACCAGTCGCGGGCGTCTATTGAATTGTCATGGGTAGTTATTCGGGCGGTCATTGCGGCTCATATCTGCGGCAGAGCAGATCTATTCCGCGGCGGCAGGTTTTCCCACCCGATTCCCGGACACAGTTTCGCGACGTCGCTTATTTCGGCCGCGAGACAATCTCGACCATTTTGCCTTCGTCGTCGTCGGGCGCGTAGGCTTTCGCCTTCACATAGGCCTCGACCGCAGCACGCCCGACCAGCGGCGCATCGGCCAACAGGCTCTCGGCCAGCGCCACCGCGTAGGCCGCATCCTTGTGGCGCAGCGTCGCGGTGAACGACGCGCCGGAGAAATCGCGCGCCACCATCCGCTTGGAGTGACGGATCACCTGCGGACTGGCAACAGCACCCGTCCCCATCGCCTCCGCCACCAGGTTCATGTCGAGCCCCGCCTGCTCGGCCATCGCAATGCCCTCGGCGAGGCTCGCGATCTGCACGGCGCCCATCAAATTGTTGATCAGCTTGAAAACCGTACCGGTACCGACCGCGCCGAAGTGGCGAACGACGGTGCTGATCGGCGCGAGGTATGGCTTTGCGCGATCGAGATCGGCTGGGTCCGCGCCGACCAGCAGGGTCAGCTTTCCCGCGGCCGCCGCTTCCGGCAGGCCGGTGACGGGGCAATCGATATAGATGAGGCCATGGCCACGCAGTTCGCGCGCCATGTCGAGGGCGTGCTTGTACGACACCGTCGAACATTCGATCGCGAGGCTGCCCGGCTTCATTTTGGTTGCGGCGCCGTCCTTGCCGAGCCACACGCTGCGCGAAGCCTCGTCGTCAGCGACCATCGTGACCACCGCATCGGCGTCGTCGGCGGCATCCGCCGGAGATTGGGCCCAGCGCGCGCCGCGCGCGATCAGGTCTTCCGCTTTCGACTTGCTGCGATTCCACACCGCGACGGTGAAGCCTGCGTCGAGATAGCGGCCGGCCATGCCGTGGCCCATGCGGCCGAGTCCGATGAAAGCGATTTTCGTCATGGGCTCACTCATTTTAATGCGTTTTCTTCACGCGAACCAGAATCCACCCCCGGATCAAGTCCGGGGGCATGCTTCGCTCGAAATCAGTCCACATCCTCGACCGTGCCGGGCCCGGTGCCGAACGCGCGTTGCGCCAGTGTCGCGCCCATGAATTCATCGAGATCGCCATCGAGCACGCCCGACGTATCCGAGGTCTGCACGCCGGTGCGCAAGTCCTTCACCATCTGATAGGGCTGCAGCACGTAGGAGCGGATCTGGTGGCCCCAGCCGATATCGGTCTTGGCGGCCTGATCGGCAGCGGCCTGCGCCTCACGCTTCTTCAATTCGATTTCATAGAGCCGCGCGCGCAGCATGTCCCAGGCCTGCGCCTTGTTCTTGTGCTGCGAGCGGCCGGCCTGGCAGACCACCGCGACGCCGGTCGGAATATGCGTGAGACGCACCGCGGACTCAGTCTTGTTGACGTGCTGGCCGCCGGCGCCGCCCGAGCGCATGGTATCTACCCGAACATCGGATTCAGCGATGTCGATCTTGATGCTGTTGTCGACGACGGGGAAGATCGCCACCGACGAGAATGAAGTGTGCCGCCGCGCGTTGGAATCGAATGGCGATATCCGCACCAGCCGATGCACGCCCGCCTCGGTCTTCAGCCAGCCATAGGCATTGTGTCCGCTGATCTGGATAGTGGCGGATTTGATGCCGGCTTCTTCACCCTGGGTTTCTTCGAGATATTCGATCTTGAAGCCGTGCTTCTCGGCCCAGCGCGTGTACATGCGCAGCAGCATCGAGGCCCAGTCCTGGCTTTCGGTGCCGCCGGCGCCAGCATGCACTTCGAGATAGGAATCGAACCGGTCGGCCTCGCCTGACAGCAGCGCTTCCAGTTCGCGGCGCGCGACTTCCTTCTTCAGCGCCTTGAGCGCGTTCTCGGCCTCGGTGACCACGCCCTCGTCGCTCTCGGCTTCGCCGAGTTCGATCATTTCGACGTTGTCATTGAGTTCGCGCTCGACCTTGCCGATGCCCTCGAGCGCATCCACCAGCGAGGTGCGCTCCTGCATCAGCTTCTGGGCCTTCTGCGGATCGTTCCAGAGATTGGGATCTTCGGCGAGCTTGTTGAGCTCGGCTAGGCGTGCCGTGGATGCATCGACGTCAAAGATGCCTCCTCAGCAGCCCGACTGACTGCTTGATCTCTTCAACGAGGCGTTCGACTTCAGCGCGCATGGTCTCTTCTGTCTGCGGCTAAACCGCGATTGGATGGCTGCGACGGATGTAACTGCGTAGGCCGCAAAGCGCAATCGGCAAACACCTAGAGCATGCTTCAACTGAGTTGAATCATGCTCGTCGGTCATCTTCTTGTTTGAGCATGATCTTTTCGGAAAACCGGTACCCACTTTTCCGGATCATGCTCTAGCTAGTAAAGGCTGCCGGTTCCGGGCCTCATGATGTCGCTACCGACGTCGCCGGGCGTCCCCATCGGGAGCATCCTGCCATCGTCTGCACCTACGCCCATGACGGCGTAGCTATCCGTCGGCGCGGTACCCGGCTTGAACGCCTCCAGGATGGTCCGGCCGCCGTCGCCGGGCCCGGCGCGCGCGCCCGTCTTGGGATCGACCCGCACCAGTCTCATGCCGGCGGGAATCTTGAAAGGGGTTGCCGGCTTGTCGGCAAGCGCAAGCTTCATGAAATCCTTGGCGATCGGCGCCGCGGTATGACCGCCCTGCGCGGCTCTTCCCAGGCTGCGGGGCTTGTCATAGCCGAGATAGAGACCGACGACGAGGTCCGGCGAAAAGCCGACGAACCAGACATCCTTTCCGTCGCTGGTGGTTCCGGTTTTGCCGGCGATCGGCTTACCTACTTCCCGCATGACCGCCGCGGTACCGCCCTGCACCACGCCTTCCATCATCGAAGTGATCTGATAGGCCGTCAGCGAATCGAGCACCTGCTCGCGGCGATCGACCAGTTGCGGCTCGGGCTGGTTCTTCCACCCCTCGGGCGCGTCGCAACCACGGCATTCGCGCGCATCGTGCTTGAAGATGGTATGGCCGTAGCGATCCTGGATGCGGTCGATCAGGGTCGCCTTTACGCGACGCCCACCATTGGCGAAGATCGAATAGGCCGTGACCATCCGCATGACGGTGGTTTCGCCGGCGCCGAGCGCATAGGAGAGATAGTTCGGCAATTCATCATAGACGCCGAAGCGCTTGGCGTATTCGCCGATCAGCGGCATGCCGATGTCCTGCGCCAGCCGCACCGTTACCGTGTTGATCGACCATTTGAGCGCTTCGCGCAGCGTGATGGGTCCGCGATATTTTCCGACCGAAAAATTCTCCGGCCGCCACACGCCGGCCTGCCCCTGGTCGATCTCGATCGGCCCGTCGACCATGATGCTCGAGGGCGTATAGCCGTTGTCGATTGCCGATGAATAGACCAGCGGCTTGAACGTCGATCCGGGCTGCCGATAGGCCTGCGTGGCACGGTTGAACTGGCTCTGTTCGAACGAGAAGCCGCCGACCATCGCCAGCACGCGGCCGGTCCACGGATCCATCGCGACCATGGCGCCGGACACTTCCGGCAATTGCCTCAAGCGATACTGGCCTTCGACCGGGTTGCCGTCCTTGCCGAACAGCGGATCGGCGTAGATCACGTCGCCCGGCGACAGAATTTGTGCGACCAAGGTCTGCGGTTTGCCGCGTGCCGGGCCTGAGGCCGCCTTCACCCATTTGACGCCGTCCGCCGTGATGAGGCCGGTTTGCCGCTCCCTGCTGATCGCGCCGCCGAGTTCGTGGTTCGGCTGAAAACCGATCCGCGCAGACTGATCGCTGGTGTCCAGCACCACGGCCATTCGCCACGGCGAGATATCGGCCAGCGATTTGATGTCGGCAAGTTTCACGCCCCAATCGCCGGATATATCGAGCTTGCTCGTCGCACCGCGCCAACCCTGCGCCTCGTCAAAGTTGACGAGGCCGGCGGCCATGGTCTTGCGCGCCATCACCTGCAGATTCGGATCGAGCGTGGTGCGGACCGAGAGGCCGCCCTCGTAGAGTTTCTTTTCGCCGTAGCGCTCCAGAATGTCGCGGCGGACTTCCTCGGCAAAATACTCGCCGGCGAAAGTACGCGCGGTGTTGGACCGGTTGGTGACGACCAGCGGGTCCTTGCGGGCTTTCTCGGCTTCAGCCTGCTTGATCCAGCCGTTTTCCAGCAGGCGGTCGATCACGTAGTTGCGGCGTTCGATGGCACGGTCGCGGTTACGCACCGGATGGAGCGCGCCCGGGGCTTTCGGCATCGCCGCCAGATAGGCCGCTTCCGCGACCGTGAGTTCGTTCACCGACTTGTCGAAATAGACCAGCGAGGCCGCCCCGATTCCGTAGGCGCCGAGCCCGAGATAGATTTCGTTCAGATAGAGTTCGAGGATGCGGTCCTTCGAATAGGCGCGCTCGATCCGCATCGCGAGCAAGGCTTCCTTGATCTTGCGGGCGAACGACACTTCGTTGGTGAGAAGGAAGTTCTTCGCGACCTGCTGGGTGATCGTCGAGGCCCCCTGCGGCCGCCTGTTCGAGCCGAAATTCTGCGCATACAGCACCACCGCGCGCGCCATGCCGGAGAAGTCGATGCCGCCATGCTCGTAGAAGTTCTTGTCTTCGGCGGCGAGGAAGGCGTTGATGACGAGTTTCGGAACCGCCTGGATCGGCAAATAGAGGCGCCGCTCCTTGGCGTATTCGCCGAGCAGCGCGCCGTCGGAAGCGTGCACGCGCGTCATCACTGGCGGCTCGTAATCCTGAAGCTGCGAATAGTCGGGCAGATCCTTGGAGAAATGCCAGATCGCACCCGCGACGCCGGCAACGCCAACCAGGAACACAACGGTTCCTGCGGCGAACAGGAAACCCAAAAACCGCACCAGCAACCGCATTCCAGAAATTCCGTTCAAATCCTCTGCACAGCAGCCTTCAGCGCCTGTCCTCGTGCGAATGCACCGGATAAACGATTTGGCTCAGTACAGCCCGCCGGTTCCCGGCCGCATGATGTTGCCGGCGTCGGGCGCGATGCCTTGCGGCATGCGTCCGTCGGCGTCGGCGACGCCGATGACCGAGTAATTGTCCGGCGGCGCCGTACCCGGCTTGAAGGCTTCCAGGATGGTCCGGCCGCCGTCGCCGGGACCGGCGCGCATGCCGGACTTGGAATCGACGCGAACCAGCTTGATGCCGGCGGGCACCTTGAACGGGATCGCCGGCTTTTCGGCCAGCGCGAGCTTGAGGAAGTCGCGGGCGATCGGTGCGGCCAGATGGCCGCCGGTCCCGCCCCGGCCGAGGTTGCGCGGCTTGTCGTAGCCGATATAGATGCCGACCACGAGGTCCGGCGAGAAGCCGACGAACCATGCGTCCTTTTCATCGTTGGTGGTGCCGGTCTTGCCGGCGATCGGTTTGCCGACTTCCTTGACCACCGTCGCGGTGCCGGCCTGCACCACGCCTTCCATCATCGAGGTGATCTGGTAGGCCGTCATCGGGTCGAGCACCTGCTCGCGGCGATCGACCAGTTGCGGCTCGGGCTGGTTCTTCCAGCCGCCAGGCGCATCGCAACCACGGCATTCGCGCGCGTCATGCTTGAAGATGGTGTGACCGTAGCGGTCCTGGATGCGATCGATCAGGGTCGGCTTCACGCGGCGGCCACCATTGGCGAACATCGAATAGGCCGTGACCATCCGCATCACGGTGGTCTCGCCGGCGCCCAGCGCATAGGACAGGAAATTCGGCAGTTCGTCATAGACGCCGAAGCGCTTGGCATATTCGCCGATCAACGGCATGCCGATGTCCTGCGCCAGCCGCACCGTCACGGTGTTGAGCGACTGCCGGAGCGCGTTACGCAGCGTAACCGGTCCCTGGTATTTTCCGGAGGAGTAGTTTTCCGGCCGCCAGACGCCAGCGCCCTGCCCTTGATCGATTTCGATGGGAGCGTCGACCACGACGGTCGACGGCGTATAGCCGTTGTCCATCGCCGCCGAGTAGACCAGCGGCTTGAACGACGACCCGGGCTGCCGATAGGCCTGGGTGGCGCGATTGAACTGGCTCTGGTCGAACGAGAAGCCGCCGACCATCGCCAGCACGCGGCCGGTCCACGGATCCATCGCCACCATCGCGCCGGACACTTCCGGCACCTGACGCAGCCGGTACTGGCCTTCGACGGCGTTACCATCCTTGCCGAACAGCGGATCGGCATAGATCACGTCGCCCGCTGCCAGCACCTGTGCCACCGAGGTCGGCGTCCGCCCCTTCGCGGGTCCCGACGCAGCCTTGGCCCATTTCACGCCATCGATCGAGATCAGGCCGGTTTGCCGCTGCTTGCTGACCGCGCCGCCGAGTTCGCGGGACGGCTGAAAACCGATCCGCGCCGACTGGTCGGAGGTTTCCAGCACCACCGCCATGCGCCAGGGCGAGATATCGCCCAGTGATTTGATGTCGGCGAGTTTCACACCCCAGTCGCCGGAGATATCCAGCTTCGACGGCGCGCCGCGCCAGCCGGTTGCCTCGTCGAAATTGACGAGGCCGGCCACCATGCTCTTGCGCGCCATCACCTGCATCTTCGGATCGAGCGTGGCGCGAACCGACAGGCCGCCTTCGTAGAGTTTCTTTTCGCCGTAGCGTTCGAAGATGTCGCGCCGGACTTCCTCGGCAAAATATTCGCCGGCGAAGATATGCGCGCCGTTGCCTCGGCTGGCGACGATCAGCGGATCCTTGCGGGCCTTGTCGGCATCGGCCTGCTTGATCCAGCCGTTTTCCAGCAGGCGGTCGATCACGTAGTTGCGGCGCTCGACGGCGCGATCGCGGTTGCGTACCGGGTGGAGCGCGCCCGGGGCCTTCGGCATCGCCGCCAGATAGGCCGCTTCCGCGACCGTGAGTTCATTCACCGACTTGTCGAAATAAACCAGCGAGGCCGCGGCAATGCCGTAGGCGCCGAGCCCGAGATAGATTTCGTTGAGATAGAGTTCGAGAATGCGATCCTTGGAATAGGCGCGCTCGATGCGCATCGCCAGCAACGCTTCCTTGATCTTGCGCGCGAAGGAAACCTCGTTGGTCAGCAGGAAGTTTTTCGCGACCTGCTGGGTGATGGTCGATGCGCCCTGCGGACGGCGGTTGGAACCGTAGTTCTGGGCGTAAACGACTGCCGCACGGGCCATGCCTGAGAAGTCGATGCCGCCGTGCTCGTAGAAATTTTTGTCTTCGGCGGCGAGGAACGCGTTGATGACGAGCTTCGGAACCGCCTGGATCGGCAAATAGAGCCGTCGTTCCTTGGAGTACTCGCCGAGCAGCGCGCCATCGGAGGCGTGCACGCGCGTCATCACCGGCGGTTCGTAATCCTGAAGCTGCGAATAGTCCGGCAAGTCCTTGGAGAAATGCCAGATCGCGCCGGCGACGCCGGCGACACCCACCAGGAACACCACGGTTCCGGCGGCAAACAGGAAACCCAAAAACCGCACCAGCAAGCGCATTATCGACGTTCCGTTCCAACCCTTAGCGCCGCACTCGGCGGCGTCCATCCTAGCGCAAATCACCGCCCAATGGGCCACCGCCACGCGGTCGAACAATCAATCGGGCCTAGGGTACAATTCTGACCGATTCCGAAGGCCCTGCGGTGCCCTTTTCTATAACTGTTCGGCTGTGGCCAAACTAGGGCTTGGCCCCACCGACGGCACGCTTTTCACGCGACTTGTACTTCGAGTTTCACTTGCCCGCTCCGGCAGTTGTCAGCCGTTTGGCGAAAAATGCATCGATCGCCAGCGCCATCGATCCGACGGTCTTGCTCCGCCAGTTCTCCGACACCAGATGTTCCAGATCGCCCTTGTTCGAGACGTAGCCGAGTTCGACCAGCACCGACGGCACGTCGGGCGCCTTCAGGACCCGGAAGCCCGCCGACTTAAGCGGATGCTTGTGCATCCGCACGGTGTTCTTCATCTCGCCCATCAACAGACGCGCAAACCGGTTTGAAAACGTTCGGGTCTCGCGCTGCGCCAGGTCGATCAGGATGTCTGCCACCTCGGTCGGCTCAGACGTGAGATTGACGCCTCCGATCGCGTCCGACTTGTTTTCAGCTTCCGCCAGCCGCTCGGCCTCGGCGTCGGAGGCCTTGTCGGACAGCGTGTAGATGGTGGCGCCCTGAGCGTCGCCCTCATGACGCGGCAAGGCATCGGCATGGATCGAGACGAACAGCGCCGCCGACTGCGTGCGCGCCACCTTCACGCGGTCGTCGAGCGGAATGAAGGTGTCGTCGGTACGGGTCATGATCACGCGGTATTTGCCCGATTTCTCCATGCGATCGCGCAGCGCCAGGCCGAATCCCAGCACCAAACTCTTTTCCATGACATCGCCGCCGGCCTGGGTGCCGTTGTCGAGACCGCCATGGCCGGGATCGATCACAATCAACGGCCGGCCATCGGCGATCGGCGCGGGCCTGGCGACAGCAGGCGCTTCCACGGCGGCATGGGCATCGGCAATCGCCGGCCGCAATTCGGGGCGGCTCTCCGGCGCCAGCGACTGCACGAAAGCGGTACGGTCGGTCTCTTCGAACTCGAGGACCAGCCGCGGCGGCTGGCCGTTGGCCGCCTCCAGCACATAGGATCTGGCGATCTTCGCCGGTCCCGCCAGATCAAACACGATTCGCGACCCTCCGGGCATCACGAGGCCATAGCGGAACGCCTTGACCAGTCCACGCCCTGCGGCGCCGGTGCCGGCGGCAAGTTTGAAGCTGACCTGGGGGATATCGACGACCACGCGGTAGGGATCGGCGAGCGCGAAGGCGCGAAACGGGATGGTCTTGTCAAGATCCATGACAAAACGGGTCTGCCTGGCGTCGCCCGCCAGCCGGGCATCGGAGGCGATCGGGAAATTCGACACCGCTGCCGGATTCGGCACGCCCAGGAACGGAACAGCCGGAGCTGCCGCCGGTCCTTCAGCGGCGCTGGGGCCAATCGATTTGGCGCACAACAATGCTGCGGCGCACACCAGGCCGCATCCCAGCAAAACACGGTGATTTGCGCGGTCGGCCAACGATTCGGTGCCTCCAGAGACCCCTCTTTACCCCATTAAAACCACAGGGTTAATCGGTGCTTAAGGGTATCGCCGCGAAAAGGCGCGAGTGTTGCCGGGCAGCGACGCTTCGAAGATGCTTCCCTTGCACCCAGCCCCCGATCCACGTATGTACGAGGGGCTGAAGGCTAATACTCCCGGTTGTGTCGCGTTCAGCCTCCCGGTGCAGCGCCGGAACCTTCGAAGTTGAAGGAACCAGCGTCTTTCCCGATCCCTCTACGGCCAGCGCAGCGCGCGGCTGACACGGAGGGGCGGTTTCGAGCCCGAGCGGCGTCCGGTCCCAGGTACCTTTCTGCTCCAGGGACGGTTTGAGATTCGATGGAACTGATTATTTGGACCCCAAACGGTCCGATATGCGATTGCCGGCGGACACTTTGGTACTGCGCCGGGGCTTTTAGCGAAGAGACAAGGCGGCATCTTTTTGCCGCCAACATGTTCAGACGGGCCGACGCTTGATGCGCCAGACTGTGTTGCCGACCAGGATTCGCGGAACAATCGCGCCGACGCGAAGTGAAAGCTTCGCGCGTCGTCTTGCTCCGGTGAGCCCCCGTTCGGCGCGGCGCCAAGGTTTGCGTTTTGGCCTTCCCCTCACCCCCGAATCAGGTGGACCGTCGCGTCACCGGGCCGCGCAATTTGCGCGCGCCATGCACCGCGCCCGCCGCCGTCAAGAGCTCCAAAATGCCCAACAAGATGTTGATCGATGCCACCCACCCGGAAGAGACCCGGGTCGTTGTGGTCCGCGGCAACCGCGTCGAAGAATTTGACTTCGAAACCGCCCAGCGCAAGCAACTGCGCGGCAATATCTACCTCGCCAAGGTCACGCGCGTAGAGCCGTCGCTGCAGGCGGCCTTCATCGAATATGGCGGCAACCGCCACGGCTTCCTCGCCTTCAGCGAAATCCATCCCGACTACTACCAGATCCCGGTCGCCGACCGTCAGGCGCTGATCGAGGCCGACGAACGCGCCCACCGCGAAGCCGAGGAAGAGAGCGAAAACCGCTCCAACCACCGCCGCAGTGGTGGCGGCGGCGGTCGCTCGCGTCACCGCAACGCACGCCGGCGCGGCCATGGCGACCGCGTCCAGAGCGACGTCGTCGAGAATGCCGACGTCGATCCCGCGCAGGCCGCCCAGCCTTACGAGGGCCTGGAGAACTCGCAGGACCATTCGCACGAGGCCCCGCACGCAGAAGGCATGCAGGCCGAGGGCTTCCACGCCCACGATTCCGATCATCCGCACACCGAAGCGGACCATCACGAGCACGCGCACGACCAAGATCATTCCCACGATCACGATCCCCACGCGCATGATCATGACGATCACCATCACGAGCATACCGCGAGCGACACACCGGTCGCGGAAGCCGCGCAAGTGCCAGTTGAGGCTTTCGTGGCGGAGACGCCTGCCGAACACGCGCATCATGATGAGCCGCACGACGAAGAGCACGCGCTGGAAAACGCAGCCCATGCCGAAGACGCGCCGCACGGCGAGCACGCGAGCGACGAACACGAAGCTCACCCGCATGATGAGCATGCTGCCGC
This sequence comes from Hyphomicrobiales bacterium, assembly GCA_038244925.1. Lineage (GTDB taxonomy): Bacteria > Pseudomonadota > Alphaproteobacteria > Rhizobiales > Xanthobacteraceae > Bradyrhizobium. The sequence goes on from JBBRSX010000043.1 coordinate 21,794, forward strand.
AGCGCATGACGCCAACAATCATGGCGACGAACATCATGACGATGAAGAAGACGACGACGCCGAGGAAGAACACGTCGAATCCGTCGGCGGCGACGACGTGCTGGAAGAAGTTCCGGAGCGCGCCTTCCGCCCGCGCCGCCAGTACAAGATTCAGGAAGTCATCAAGCGCCGCCAGGTGATGCTGGTTCAGGTCGTCAAGGAAGAGCGCGGCAACAAGGGGGCGGCGCTGACGACGTATCTGTCGCTGGCCGGCCGCTATGCGGTGCTGATGCCCAATACCGCGCGCGGTGGCGGCATCAGCCGCAAGATCACGAGCGCCCAGGACCGTTCGCGGCTGAAGGAAGTGGTGCAGGATCTCGACGTGCCCGAGGGCATGGGCATCATCCTGCGCACCGCCGGCGCCTCGCGGACCAAGCCCGAGATCAAGCGCGACTTCGAATATCTGATCCGCATGTGGGAAACCGTGCGCGACATGACCTTGAAGTCGCAAGCCCCGACCCTCGTCTACGAGGAGGGATCGCTGATCAAGCGCTCGCTGCGCGACCTCTACAACAAGGAAATCGACGAAATCCAGGTCGCCGGCGAAGCCGGTTACCAGGAAGCGCGCGACTTCATGAAGATGCTGATGCCCTCCAACGTACGGGCGGTGCGCAAGTATGGCGACGGCCAGCCGCTGTTCTCGCGGATGGGCGTCGAGAGCCAGCTCGACGCGATGTTCTCGCCGACCGTGCAACTGCGCTCCGGCGGCTACATCGTCATCAACCAGACCGAAGCTTTGGTCTCGATCGACGTCAACTCGGGCCGCTCGACCCGCGAGCACCATATCGAGGATACCGCGCTCAAGACCAATCTCGAGGCATCCGAGGAAGTCGCTCGACAGCTGCGCCTGCGCGACCTTGCGGGCCTGATCGTGATCGACTTCATCGACATGGACGAGAAGCGAAACAACCGTGCGGTCGAGCGCAAAATGTCCGACTGCCTGCGGCAGGACCGCGCGCGCATCCAGGTCGGCCGCATCTCGCATTTCGGCCTTTTGGAAATGTCGCGCCAGCGCATCCGCGCCAGCGTGCTGGAAAGTTCGACCGAGCCCTGCGCGCAATGCGGCGGCAGCGGCCATGTCCGCTCGGTCTCGTCGGTGGCGCTGCAGTTGCTGCGCGGCATCGAAGAGATCCTGATGAAGGGCGCGACCCACAATCTGGTGGTGCGGACCCGGACCGACGTCGCGCTCTACGTTCTCAACCACAAGCGCGGTCATCTGCGCGACCTCGAAAACGCCTTCAAGGTGTCGCTCGCCATCGTCGCCGATCCCTCGGTGAGCGGCCAGCAGTCGTTCATCATCGATCGCGGCGAGCAGGTGCATACGCTGGAAGCCGCCAAGGCCCTGCTGGTGGCGCAAGCCGCCGCCTCGCCGCCCCAGGTCGACGAACCCTATGAGGACGAAGAGGCGTTCGATATCGAGACTGAATCCGAAGTCGAAACCGAAGAGACCGAAGGCCTGGCAGAAGATTCCGCAGGCGGCGAAGAGGCCAGCGGTGAAGGCGATGCCGATGGTCAGCGCCGCAACAAGCGGCGCCGGCGCCGGCGCGGTCGCGGCGAACTCCGTGAAGGCGGCGCCCCGCGCGAGGACAACGGTGCCCCGCGTGAGGATAGCGATGCGATGCGTGTCGTGGCCGAAGCCATGGAAGGCGCCCCCGCTGACGAAGGTGAATCCGAAGAGGACGAAGGCGACGAGCAGCCCGGTGTGGCGCGCGGCGAGCAAGGCCCGAACGGCGAACGGCGTCCGCGCCGTCGCGGCCGTCGTGGCGGACGCCGTCGGCGCGGCAACGGACTGGAAGACGGTCTGGCCGGATCGATTTCCGACGAACTCGGACCGACATCGGCGCCGGAAGCCGCCGGCGCGGTTGCCGATTTCGACGGCGGCTCCTACGAGCCCGCGCCGACCCTCGTTCAACCCGAACCGGAACCGACACAGTTGCAACCCGCGGCTTACGCCGAGCCCGAACCTGTCGCGACCGCGCCGACCGTTGAGGAAACCGCGCAGGAAGCCGACCCGGCAGCGGCGCGTCGCCGTTCGACCGTGCGTGAAAAGGTCAGCTTCGCCACCAGTCCCCCCGCCGAGCCGGCGGCTTCCGCCAGCCACGGCGCGCCCGAGCCGGACGTCTCAGCTGCGCCGACGGAGCCGACACCGGCAGACAGCGGCGATGACGCTGCCCCGCGCAAGGCGGGCTGGTGGTCACGACGCTTCGGCAACGGCGAGTAACCGATCAACATTCGCAGACGAGAAAAACCGCCCGGTAAAACGGGCGGTTTTTTTGTTCACCCGGTTGGCGAAGCGGTCAGGCGTCGAGTCTGGCCGACAGCCGTCCATACACGGCGCGCGCGTTGGCCTCGAAGATCGCGCGCCGGCCGGCAGCGTCGAGCGAGGGCGACTGCTCGATGTAGCGCTTGGTGTCATCGAAGTGAGCGCCGGTTTCCGGATCGATCCCCTTCACCGCGCCGACCATTTCCGAGGCGAACAGGATGTTTTTGGCCGGAATCACCTTGGTCAGCAGGTCGATGCCGGCCTGATGATAAACGCAGGTATCGAAGAACACGTTGTTCAGCAGCAGTTCCGACAGCGGCGGACGTTTCATGTCCTGCGCCAGCCCGCGATAGCGGCCCCAATGGTAGGGCACCGCGCCGCCGCCGTGAGGGATGATGACCTTCAGCGTCGGGAAATCGCGGAACAGGTCCGAGGTCAGGAACTGCATGAACGCGGTGGTGTCGCCATTGATGTAATGCGCGCCGGTCGCGTGGAACACGGAATTGGCGGAAGCACTGACATGGACCATCGCCGGCACGTTCAGCTCGACCATCTTCTCGTAGAGCGGATACCACCATTTGTCGGTCAGCGGCGGCTCCTTCCAGAACCCGCCGGACGGATCCGGATTTAGGTTGCAGCCGACGAAGCCGAGTTCGGTGACGCAGCGTTCGAGCTCTGCGATGCAGTTTTTCGGCGCCACGCCGGTCGACTGCGGCAACTGGCAAACGCCGACAAAATTCTTCGGATAGAGCTTTGTGAGCCGGAAGATCAGGTCGTTCGACACCTGCGACCATGCCGCCGACACCGCGGCATCGCCGACGTGATGGCCCATGCCGGAGGCACGTGGCGAGAAGATCGTCAGCGAGGTGCCGCGCTCGCGCTGCAGCCGCAACTGCGCGCCCTCGACGCTCTCGCGCAGTTCGTCGTCGCTGATTTTCAGCGCATCTACTTTTGGCGTCTGCGAGGGATCGCCGATCGCGTCGATCTGGCGCTTGCGCCAGTCGAACAAGGGTTTCGGCTCGGTCGTGTAGTGCCCGTGGCAATCGATGATGAGGCCGCCCGCCCCTGCGCCGGTCGCCTTCGATTTCGCCCCCGCTGCCGCCTCGATATTGACCGGTGCTGAGATACTGCCGTTCCCGACCGCCGCTGCCAGCATTCCGGCCGGCGGCGAATAACAGCCGCAGGAGAGCAGTCGCGGCATCCCGCGGCGGCCCGGCATTGCCATTCCGTTTGGCATGATCCGCTTCCTTTCGCTTACCTGATGACGCCGAGCTTCTTCAGGCTGACGTCGACCCAGCTGCGATCGCTCTTGCCGGCCTTGATCGCCGCGAGCTGCTTGGTTTCCGCCTCGTGCTTGGCGGTGGTGGCCTTCAGGACTTCCGCGGTGTTCGCGAACGGGACGCACACGATCCCATCGCCGTCGCCGACGATGAGGTCGCCGGGTTCGATCACCATGCCGTCGATCGCGATCGGCACGTTGATTTCGCCGGGGCCGTCCTTGTAGGGGCCGCGATGGGTGACGCCGGCGGCGAAGATCGGAAATTTTCCGGCATGAATTGAATCGTAGTCGCGGATCGAACCGTAGATGACCATGCCGGCGATCCCGCGCTGCTCCGCATGCGCGGACATCATTTCGCCGATCAGCGAATTGGTCAGGTCACCGCCGCCATCGACCACGATCACATCGCCGGGCTCGGCGATATCGATCGCTTTGTGCAGCATCAGGTTGTCACCCGGCCGGGTCTTGACCGTGAACGCCGGCCCGGCCAGCACTCCGCCGCCGTGCATCGGACGCAGCGACGCGCCGCCGGCCGTCATGCGCGACATCGAATCGCTGATATTGGCGACCGGCAGCGCGCTGAATTTCGATACCGTGTCGGCGTCGACCTTGCGGGCTCGTTGCTGAATTCGAAATCCGATCAAATGTCCATCTCCCGTTTTGTGTTGTTGATTGAGGAATCTGGGGCAGCGGCATCACTTCGCCCGGCAATACGCGCCGGCAGGGTTGACCTGCCGACGCGCGGGCTGCCGTCAGGAAGTTAGCCGGTCGTGAGCGCGGTCTCAACGTCGGTCGGATCGATCTCCTTGTTGAGATTGGCGCGCAACCGGTCGTGATCGAGCTCGCCTTCCCACCACGACACCACCACGCAGGCAACGCCATTGCCGCACAAATTGGTCAGCGCGCGGCACTCGCTCATGAACTTGTCGATGCCAAGCACGATCGCCATGCCCGGCACCAGCCGCGGATCAACCACGGCCAGCGTCGCCGCCAGCGTGATGAAGCCCGCGCCGGTAATGCCGGAGGCGCCCTTCGAGGTCAGCATCGCGACCAGGAGGATTGTGATCTGCTGGCTGAGCGTGAGGTCGAAACCGAGCGCCTGGGCAATGAACAGCGTCGCCAGCGTCATGTAGATGTTGGTGCCGTCAAGGTTGAACGAGTAACCGGTCGGCACCACGAGGCCGACGACCGACTTCGAACAGCCGAGCCGCTCGAGTTTTTCCATCAGGGACGGCAGCGCGCTTTCCGAGGATGAGGTGCCGAGCACGATCAAGAGTTCGTCCTTGATGTAGGCCAGGAACCTGAAGATCGAGAAACCGACCATCCGCGCGATCACGCCGAGCACCACGAACACGAACAGCGCCGCAGTGAGATAGAACGTCGCGATCAGCCCCATCAGGTTCAGGATCGCACCGGTGCCGAATTTGCCGATGGTAAACGCCATCGCGCCGAATGCGCCGATCGGGGCCACCCGCATAACGATGGCGATGACGCCGAACACGGCGTGGGCGGCATCGTCGACGAAGGCACGAATGGTATGGCCGCGCTCGCCGAGGCCCATCAACGCAAAACCGAACAGGATCGCAAACAGCAGAACCTGGAGGATTTCGCCCTGCGCGAAGGCGCCGACGACGGTATCGGGAATGATGTGCAGGAAGAAATCGACGCTTTTCTGGCCCTCGGCCTGCTTGGCGAAGCCGGCGACGGCTGTCGCGTTGGCGGCCGCACTGCCGAAACCCGCGCCGGGCTTGATGACGTTGCCGACGATCAACCCGATCAAGAGCGCAAAGGTCGAGACGATTTCGAAATAGACCAGCGCCTTGACGCCGATGCGGCCGACCTTCTTGGCGTCCTGGATATGCGAGATGCCGGAAACGACGGTGCAGAAGATGATCGGCGCGATCACCATCTTGATCAGCTTGATGAAGCCGTCACCGAGTGCCTTGATCCAGTCGTTGGTCGCAACCGACGGCCACAGCCAGCCCAACAGCGCGCCGAGCACGATGGCGATCAGCACCTGAATATAGAGGACCCTGTACCAGGGCTTTGCCGTGCTTGCCGGGGCTCCGGTCGCAATCGTTGCCGCCATGACGTTCACTCCCCCTCAGAAGTCGCAGATTTTACGCGCATATCCTCAGCGTCCCGCTGGGCTACAGCCAAATCATTTGGGTCAGCGGAGTCAATGGAATTGCTCCGCCGGCCACTGATTCCGGGCCTTATCGGTCAGAGACCGATAAGGTCCTACCTTGTGTTTTGACGCGTTTCTTCACGCGAACCGGTGTCCACTTCGCTCGAAAACGCTATGGACGTTACGGTCCTAGGCGCGCCGGTCGAACAGCCGCCGGATCGCCGGCACCAGCGCGGCGCCGAGCGCGTTCTTGACCAGCGATGCCGCGATAAACGGCACGATGCCGACCAGCCAGGCCTTGTCGACGCCGAGCTTCATGCCGAACGCCAGCCAACTGAATCCGGCACCGAGGATCAAGATGTGTCCAAGCCCCATCGCCACGAACAGAAGCGGCACCGAGCGATCCCAACCGCGCTCGCTCAGCCATCCCGTGGCGAGGGCCGCCAGCACGAAGCCATAGAGGTATCCGGCTGTCGGACCGACCAGCGGCGCGAGACCGCCGACGGGACCGGCAAATACCGGAAGGCCGACAGCGCCCTCGGCCAGATAGGCGATCACGGTGGCGCTGCCGAGGCGCCAGCCATAGGCGGCGCCGATCATCAGCACCACCAGCGTCTGCAGCGTCATCGGCACATAAGGCAACGGTAGATTGACCTTGGCCGAAAAGGTCAGCAGCGCCGTTCCCAGCGCGATCAGGATGGCGCCGCGCAGAACGCGGAACGATCCGTCCGCGCGATGTGGCCACAGGATATCAGCGAGCGAAAAGTGCGTCACGGCGGCGGACATGGACTTGACGGACAAGGGCAACGCTCCGGTTGGGTTTGGACGGTTGGAAGACAGAAAAAAGGGATGAAAGCCCGGTCGTTCTAGCCGAGCCAGCGCGCGATGCGCGTCACCGCCTCGCGCATCTCGTCGGCCGAGCGCGCATAGGACAAGCGAACGAAGGCGCGACCGTGGATCGGATCGAAATCGACGCCGGGCGTCGCCGCGACATGGGCCTCTTCCAGCATGCGGTTGGCGAATTCCAAACTGTCCGAGGTGAAGTCGGACACATCGGCATAGAGATAGAACGCGCCGTCGGCGGGAAGAAACTTGGTCAGCCCCGCTTTGGGCAGGCCCTCGATAAGGATGCGGCGGTTCTCCTGATAGCCGCGCTTGATCGCTTCCATCTCTTCGCGGCCCTCGAAGGCCGCCTCGGCGGCGATCTGCGACAGCGTCGGCACCGAGATCGACAGATTCTGCTGCAGCCGTTCGATCGGCCGCACCAGCGGTTCAGGTACCACCATCCAGCCGACCCGCCAGCCGGTCATGCAGAAATATTTCGAGAACGAGTTGATCACCAGCGCCTGCGGCGACAACTCGGCCGCGGTCACGGCCGGAAACGCGTAGTCGAGGCCGTGATAGATCTCGTCGGAGATGAATCGAATGCCGGCGCCCTCTGCCGCAGCCATCAGGCTGGTGAGCGCTTCGCGCGACATCATGGTGCCGGTCGGATTGGCGGGGCTGGCGACCAGCACGCCCTTCAAGGGAGTCTTGCGATGCGCCGCCAGCAAGGCTTCGCCGGTCAATGCATGCCGCGTCTCGCTTGAGGTCTCGATCAGCACCGGTTCGCAGCCGAGCGCAGTGAGGATATGCCGGTATGGCGGGTAGCCGGGCACGGTGACCGCGACCCGGTCGCCCGGCTCGAACATCGCCAGAAACGCCAGGATGAAGCCGCCGGAGGAGCCGGTGGTCACCACGATCCTGTCAGGATCGACGGAACAGCCGTAAGTATCGCGGTAGTGCCTGCTGATGCGTGCCCGCAGCGAGGGAATGCCAAGCGCCGAGGTGTAATCGATCCGCCCCTCGTCGAGGGCGGCATGCGCGGCCGCGATCGCGACCTTCGGGGCCGAGGCCGCCGGCTGGCCCACTTCCATGTGGATGACATGCCCGCCGGCCGCCTCGATGCGGGCCGCGGCGGCCATCACATCCATCACCATGAAGGGCGGAACATCGCTCCGTCCCGACGGCGTCAACAGGGTTTTCACACGGTCTCTAAGTGTCGCTTCGCGCATCGATTTCTGCTATTTGCGGGGCCACGACCGATTTCAGGTTCCCGAACCGGTTACCGCCCCAGACTGGCCGCATTCCAAGGCTTGTTGTTTCATGGCTTGTTATAGCGTTTTCTCGCGAAGTGATACCGGTTCGCACCAAGAAAACGCGTTGTAACAACACATTGGAGCCTGCTTCTGATCTAATCAGAACCGGGTCCGGGCCAATCCGGGCGACGACCAATCGCTGTTCTCAATTGAAAAAACGCAATCCACAAAGACCGATCATGCCACTCCGCCTCGCCTTTCGTAAAAAGCTGAAGATGCTGACCGCGCTGACAGCGGCGGTCGCGCTTGCGATCGCGCCGACGGCGGCACTGGCGCAGAACAAGGGCCCGTCGACGCTGCGCGACACCGAATCCGAGCAGTTGCTGCGCGAATATACCCGGCCGATTCTGCGCGCCGCCGGGCTGGAAAAACAGAACATCCAGATGGTGATCATCAACGACAGCGCGTTCAACGCGTTCGTTGCCGACGGCCGCCGCATCTTCGTGAACTATGGCGCGATCATGCAATCCGACACGCCGAACCAGATCATCGGCGTGATGGCGCACGAAACCGGCCATCTTGCCGGCGGCCATCTCTCCAAGATGCGCGAACAGATGGCGCAGGCGCAGACCCAGATGATCATCGCCATGCTGCTTGGCGCAGGCGCCATGGTGGCCGGCGCGCGCAGCGGCAGCGCTGGCAACGGCCTGACCAATGCCGGCGCAGCGGCGTTCTCGGCGCCGGGCGAAATGATCCGCCGTAACCTGCTGTCCTATGTGCGCCAGCAGGAAGAGAACGCCGACAAGGCCGGCGTGAAGTTTCTGAACGCGACCGGCCAATCGGCGAAGGGCATGTACGAGACCTTCAAACGCTTCACCGACGAGAGCCTGTTCGCGGCGCGCGGCGCCGACCCCTACGTGCAGTCGCACCCGATGCCGGCCGAGCGCGTCCGCGCGCTGGAAGAACTGGCACGCTCCAGTCCCTATTGGGACAAGAAGGACGACCCGGCCTTGCAGTTGCGCCATGACATGGTGCGCGCCAAGATCTCGGCCTTCATGGAACGGCAGGACACCGTCTACCGGCGCTATCCGATGTCCAACACCAGCCTGCCCGCCCGCTACGCGCACGCCATCACCACCTACCTGCACGGCGACCTGCGCAGCGCGCTTGCCCAGATCGACGGCCTGATCGCGTTGCAGCCCGGCAATCCCTATTTCTACGAGGTGCGCGGCCAGGCGCTGCTGGAAGGCGGCAAGCCCGCGGAAGCCATTGCGCCGCTGCGCAAGGCGGTACAGCTCTCCAATAACGCCCCGCTCATCGAGATGTTACTTGGGCAGGCGCTGGTAGCGGCTAATAATACCGCCAACACCGACGAAGCGATCTCGATTCTGCGCGCGGCGGTGGCGCGCGAGACCGAAGCGCCGATCGGCTATATGCAGCTCGCGATGGCTTATGGCCGCAAGGGAGACTATGCACAGGCCGACCTCGCTTCGGCCCAGGCCGCCTATCTGCGCGGTGACAACAAGACGGCGCGTGACCTTGCATCGAGGGCCAAAACCCGGTTCGCGATCGGGACGCCGGGATGGGTCAAGGCTGACGATATTGTGAGCGCCAAGCCGCTTCCCGGCCAAAGGAACAACTAGGAATAAACCGTATTTTGATAGGTTAAGATATAATCGATCCGAGATCCCGAACCTATTCCCAGGAGCCGGCCTTCGCAGGAAGCGCCGGGAACTCGCCGCAAAAGGATTTGCTGATGCCCTCGTTCCGTTTCCTCGTTCCCGCATTGCTGGCGTTCGTGCTTGGTGGCGCATCGCTGCCCGTTTCCGCTCAAAGCTTCTCCGACACCCAGCGCGGCGACATCGAGAGCATCGTCCGGAATTACCTGATCGCGCACCCCGAAGTGCTCGAAGAGGCGATGGCGGAATTGTCAAAGCGCCAGACCGCGGCGGAAGCCGAAAAGCACCAAGCCGGCGTTTCCAGCAATGCCGAAGCGATCTTCAATTCGCCGCGCGGCGTCACGCTCGGCAACAAGGACGGCGACGTCACCTTCGTCGAGTTCTTCGACTACAATTGCGGCTACTGCAAACGCGCGATGACCGACATGATGGAATTGATGAAAGCCGATCCGAAGCTGAAGGTCGTGCTCAAGGAATTCCCGGTGCTGAGCGCGGGCTCGGTCGAAGCCGCCCAGGTCGCGGTCGCCGTGCGCATGCAGGATCCGACCGGCAAGAAATATCTCGACTTCCACCAGAAGCTGCTCGGCGGCCGCGGCGCCGCCGACAAGGCGCGCGCGATGGCGGTTGCCAAGGAAGTCGGCCTCGACATGGGCAGACTGGAGAAGGATCTGGCCAGCGCCGAGGTGAAGAACACGCTGGAGGAAAACTTCAAGCTGGCCGAAGCCATGGGCATGAACGGCACCCCGAGCTACGTGATCGGCAAGCAGGTCGTGATAGGCGCGGTCGGCGTCGAAAGCCTGAAGGAAAAGATCGGCGTCGCCCGCTGCGGCAAGGCGACCTGCTGACATCAACTCATCAAGTATTCAAAAGTCATGCAAAGGCCGGCTTCACCGCCGGCCTTTTGTTTGCGGCGATCCCATGCACGACGGTTCATCTTGCATTCACAAAGCAACCCTCCACGACGCACCTTGGGTAAAACAAAGCCGATGGAACCCGGAATTGCAGGGAACATCGGGCACCTCACCCCGTTGTCGGGCGGGCAATGCAAACACGTGAGGAGAACTTCGAATGACCAATCGCTTTTTGATTTCAGTTGCAGCCGCGGCGCTGATCGCCGGAACCGGCTTTGCCAATGCGCAGGGCATGAGCCGTGAAGGTGGCGGCGCGGCAGGTGGTGCGGCTACCCACCAGAGCGCGCCTTCGTCCGAGCGCGGCGCGGCTCCGAGCACGATGAACCGTGACTCCGGTGGCGCCGCGAAGGGTGCCGAATCGGGCATGAAGGGTTCGGATTCCGGCATGAAGGCTGAGTCCAGCGACAAGATGCCGTCCAGCAAGAGCGCGCAGGACACCAAGATGGACGCCAAGGGTGAACGCTCGAAGAGCATGAGCTCCGAGAACGACGCCGCGAAGGGTGGCAAGGATATGAAGGCGGAAGGCCGTGACAGCAAGTCCGGCATGAGCGCCGAAGGTCGCGACAGCAAGAGCGGCAACATGAACGCCCAGACCAAGGGCGCGACTGACACCAAGTCGCAGACCACGACGGGCAACGCCGCCACCTCGGCGACCGCGGCTCCGCCGGCGGAGAAGCGCACCCAGATCGTCTCCGCCATCAAGTCGGAGAAGATTCAGGAGACCACCAACGTCAACTTCAACATCTCGGTCGGCGCCATGGTACCGGGCACCGTCCGCTTCCACCCGCTGCCGGCCAGGATCGTCGAGATCTATCCGGAATGGCGCGGCTACGACGTGATCTTCGTGCACGGCCAGTACATCATCGTCCGTCCGCAGACGCATGAGATCGTCTACATCATCGAAGGCTAACCGGCTTTCACTGCGGTGAAGCTTTAGGGGTGGGCACAATTGCCCACCCCTTTTGCGTGGCGACAGGTCGTGTCAAAATATTGGTTAATCAATGATTTCCGTAGGTTCCACAGGGGTTTTTAACAACCGGATGAGGCGTTTGGGAGGTCATCCACAGTCCTGCAAGGCTTCCCCTTGGCCCCGTTGTTACCTATAACCCCGCGACCAACCCGCCCCCAATTCAACGGAATTCGATGGCCCAAGCCTCTCAAGCCTCCGCCGCGACGATCTATGTGCTCAACGGCCCGAACCTCAATCTGTTGGGGACGCGGGAGCCCGAGACTTACGGCTATGCAACGCTCGCCGACGTCGAGAAGCTGTGCGCGGAGACCGCCGCGCAATTCGGGCTCAAGGCCGATTGCCGGCAGTCCAACCGCGAGGGCGAACTGATCGACTTCATCCACGAGGCGCGGGAGAAGAAGGCGGTCGGCATCATCATCAATGCCGGCGGCTATTCGCACACCTCGATCGCGCTGCATGACGCGATTGTCGGGGTGAAGATTCCGACCGTTGAAGTGCACGTCAGCAACATTCACGCCCGCGAGAGTTTCCGGCATCATTCCTTCACCGCGAAAGCCGCTTTCGCGTCGCTGTGCGGCTTCGGGATCGACGGCTACCGGCTCGCGATCAACGGCCTTGCCGCCAGGATTGGCGCCAAAGCGAAAACCTGACTTCAAAACCCCGACACCCTGACGTCTCAGCCGTCACCCACATCGAGAATTCCGGATCAAGAGCATGGCGAAACCGCCCGAGAACAAGTCAGCGGATAAATCGGCCGCAAACTTCAAAAGCGACGACAGCGCGCTCATTCGCGAACTGGCTTTGCTGCTGGATGAAACCAGCCTCACCGAAATCGAGATCGAGCGCGCCGGCCTGCGGGTCCGCGTCGCCCGCAACATCACCGTGACCGCCGCGATGCCCGCGAGTTACCAGTCCGCTCCCGCGATGTCGGGCGCATCCGTGACACCGGCCGCCGTCGCCGATCTTGCCAAGCACCCCGGCGTGGTCCCCTCGCCGATGGTCGGCACCGCCTATTGGTCGCCGGAGCCCGGCGCCAAGCCGTTCATCGAAGTCGGCACCAAGGTGTCGGCCGGACAGACGCTTTTGATCATCGAAGCGATGAAGACGATGAACCAGATTCCCTCGCCGCGCGCGGGCACCGTGACGCAGATTCTCATCGAGGACGGCCAGCCGGTCGAATTCGGCGAGCCGCTGGTCATCATTGAATAAACCCGGTCAACGTCAGGCGCTGCGATGTTCGACAAGATACTGATTGCCAATCGCGGCGAAATCGCCCTGCGCGTGCTGCGCGCGTGTAAGGAACTCGGCATCTCCACGGTCGCCGTGCATTCCACCGCGGACGCCGACGCCATGCATGTTCGCCTCGCCGACGAGAGCGTCTGCATCGGGCCGCCGCCGTCCAAGGACAGCTATCTCAACATTCCAGCACTGCTGGCGGCCTGCGAGATCACCGGCGCCGACGCCGTGCATCCCGGCTACGGTTTTCTGTCCGAGAACGCGCGGTTCGCTGAAATCCTCGGCGAGCACAATCTGCATTTCATCGGCCCGAAGGCCGAGCACATCCGCCTGATGGGCGACAAGATCGAAGCCAAGAAGACCGCCAAGAGGCTCGGCATTCCCGTGGTGCCCGGCTCCGACGGCGGGGTCGGTCCCGAAGACGACGCGATGGCGATCGGCAGGGCGATCGGCTTTCCGGTGCTGGTGAAGGCCGCCGCCGGGGGCGGCGGACGCGGCATGAAGGTCGCGCACACCGAAGACGACCTGATGATGGCGCTGTCGACCGCTTCCAACGAGGCCAAATCGGCCTTCGGCGACGCCTCGGTCTATCTCGAGAAATACCTGCAGAAGCCGCGCCACATCGAAATCCAGGTGCTGGGCGACGGCCGCGGCGGCGCCATCCATCTCGGCGAGCGCGACTGCTCGCTGCAGCGCCGGCATCAGAAGGTGTGGGAAGAAGGCCCCTCGCCAGTCCTCACCGCGGCAGCGCGCGCCCGGATCGGCGCGACCTGCGCCAAGGCGATGCAGGACATGAAATATCTCGGTGTCGGCACCATCGAGTTCCTGTACGAGGACGGCGAGTTCTATTTCATCGAAATGAACACCCGCATCCAGGTCGAACATCCCGTCACCGAGATGATCACCGATATCGACCTCGTGCTGGAGCAGATCCGCATCGCCGCCGGCGGCGACCTGCCCGCGACCCAGGATGAGATCGCGATCATCGGCCACGCCATCGAATGCCGCATCAATGCGGAAAATCCCCAGACCTTCCGTCCGTCGCCCGGCAAGATCACCCAGTTTCACCCGCCCGGCGGCCTCGGCGTGCGGATCGATTCCGCCGTCTACCAAGGTTACGTCATCCCGCCCTATTACGACTCCCTGGTGGGCAAGCTGATCGTCCACGGCAAGACCCGTGGCGAATGCCTGATGCGGCTGCGCCGTGCGCTGGACGAGATGGTGGTCGAGGGTATCGAGACCACCCTGCCGCTGTTCAGGGCGCTGGTCCGGGAACCCGGCATCATCGACGGCGACTACCATATCCACTGGCTGGAGCAGTACCTCGCCGGCCAGGCGGCGGGCGGCAAAACTCCCTAGGAAAAACTCGATGGCGGGCGGAACCAATCGTCTCCGCGAACGTTTAGAGGAACATTGGGGTTTTCCACGCCAGGGGCATCTTGTTCCGCTTGTTCATGACACGAGGCCATTGTGACGGCTGACGCCCAGCGCCGCCGCGCCATGGGACAAATCCTGCTGCTTGCGGCGGGATTGCTGGTGCTTGTCGCGATCAGCGTGTCCTCGGTCCTGCTGGTCAACCAATCCCGCAAGGACAACAGCTGGGTCGTGCACACGGTCGAGGTGGAGAACCAGCTATCCACCCTGCTGCTGGAAATCCGCCGCGCCGAAAGCTCGGCGCGCGGCTATCTCCTGACGTCCGAGCCGCGTTTTCTGGTCGAACACGAAGCCGCCACCGCAACGATCCTTCCCGACATAGACAAGCTGATGCAACTGACCGGCGACAATTCGGTCCAGGGCGACAACGTCAAACGGCTGCGGCCGCGGGTCGAGGCGCGGCTCTCGGAATTTGCCAAGGCGATCGACTTCGTCAAACGCAACGATATCGTCGGCGGCATCGCGATGCTGCGCGAGGCCGGCGCCGGCGATTCCGTCCGGAATATCGGCGAACTCACCGCTGAAATGCGCGCCGAGGAAGATCGACTGTTCGCGGCGCGCACCGCCACCGCCGACCGCACCCAGCAATTGGCCTCGATCGTGACGGTTGCCGGCTCAGGCCTCGTAATCGCGTTTGCAGGTCTCTCTGTCATGCTTGTGCGCGGGTCCTCCCGCGCCCGCGATGCTGCTGAAACGAAACTGCGTGACAACAATCTCAACCTCGAAAGCACGGTCGACGAACGCACCGCCGATCTGCGCGAAGCCAATGATGAGATCCAGCGCTTCGCCTACATCGTCAGCCACGATCTGCGCTCGCCGCTGGTCAACATCATGGGCTTCACCAGCGAACTCGAGGAATTGCGCGGCGACATCTTCAGGCGGATCGCAGCGCTCGCCCGCCTGCAATCCACCGCAGCCCAGGCCCCCGACAACGCGACCGATACCGCCGAGCCCGCGCTCGAAGGCGCCGACAAGCAGCTCTCGGCGGATTTTACCGAGGCGCTCGGGTTCATCAAGTCGTCGATCGGCAAGATGGACCGGCTGATATCGGCGATCCTGAACCTTACCCGCGAAGGGCGGCGCGAGTTCAAACCGGAACGGATCGATACCCGCGAACTGATCGAAAATATCGTTTCAACCGTGGCGCATCAGGCATCGGAAGCCGAGGCGCAGATCCGGATCGAGCCGCTGCCTGCGATCGTCAGTGATCGCCTGGCGCTGGAGCAGATTTTCTCCAATCTGATCGACAATGCTCTCAAATATCTCAAGACCGGCGTTCCCGGCGACATCCAGGTGCGCGGCCGCACCAAGCTCGGCTTCGCGATTTTCGACATCACCGACAACGGACGCGGCATCGATCCCAAGGATCATCAGCGCATCTTCGACCTTTTCCGCCGTGCCGGCACCCAGGATAAACCCGGCCAGGGCATCGGCCTTGCCCACGTCCGCGCCCTTGTGCGGCGGCTTGGGGGCACCATGTCGGTGGCGTCGGAACTTCACCAGGGCAGCACGTTCACGATCACGCTGCCGATCAATTGGAACATCAATAACCGGAACGCAGACACATGAGTAACCCAGTCACCATCATCATGATCGAGGACGACGAGGGCCACGCCCGCCTGATCGAGCGCAACATCCGCCGGTCCGGCGTCAACAATGAGATCATTCCGTTCACCAACGGTACAGACGCGCTGAACTACCTGTTCGGCAAGGACGGGACCGGCCTTGAACACAAGGGCAATGCGCTGCTGATTCTGCTCGATCTCAATCTGCCCGACACCAGCGGCATCGATATCCTGAAGCGGGTCAAGGACAACAAATTTCTGAAGGCGACCCCGGTTGTGGTGCTGACTACGACCGACGATTCCCAGGAAATCAAGCGCTGCTACGAGCTTGGCTGTAACGTGTACATCACCAAGCCCGTGAACTACGAAAGCTTTGCCAACGCCATTCGCCAGCTCGGCCTGTTCTTTTCCGTAATCCAGGTACCCCCAGCCGCCACATGACCCTAGCGACGCCGACATTGCTGTATATCGACGACGACGCCGGTCTGGCCCGGCTGGTTGATCGCGGCCTGACGCGGGCCGGCTTCAAGGTCGTGCATGCCGCCGGCGGCGAGCAAGGGCTGGCGCTGCTGGCGCAAGGCGGCATCGATGCCATCGCGCTCGACCAGCACATGCCGGGCCTCGACGGGCTGGAGACGCTGGAGCGGATCCTGGCAATCCCGGGCGCGCCTCCGGTGGTGTTCGTCACCGCCTCGCAGGAATCGGCGATCGCTATCACCGCGCTGAAAGCCGGCGCCGCTGACTATCTGGTGAAGGATACCCAGGGCGATTTCATTCCGCTGCTGCAGGTCGCCGTCAACGGCGCGCTGAAACAGGCGGCGCTGCAACGAGCGCGCGACGAGGCCGAGGCCGAGGTCCACGCTTCCCGCGACCGCTACGCGGCCCTCGCCGCCGAACGCGAAGTGCTGCTCCGCGAGGTCAACCACCGCGTCGGCAACAGCCTGCAGATCATCGCCTCGCTGCTGCATTTGCAGGCCAATTCCTCGACCCAGGACGACGTCAAGGCGGCGCTGACCAACGCGATGGGCCGCGTCGCCGCGGTCGCGCAGGTGCACCGGCGGCTCTATACCTCGCACGACCTCAAGAGCGTGATGTTGAATCAGTATCTCGAAGCCCTGCTGGAAGACCTCCGCCGCTCGGCTGAGGGCAACAGGATGTCGCGGCTGACGCTGAAGGCCGAGCCGGTCGAGATCGACCCGGACCGCGCGGTCGCGATCGGCATCATCGTCAACGAGCTGGTCATGAACGCCGTGAAGTATGCCTATCCCGACGGCGCCGGGCCGATCCATGTCGAACTCAAGACGCTCGGCGACGATCTGGAACTTGCGATCGCGGACGACGGCGTCGGCCTCAACGCCAAGGCCGACCCGCGCTCCACCGGCATGGGCCAGCGCATCGTGTCCGCGATGGCTTCAAAGCTCGAAGCCGATGTCGAGCGCGATCCAGCGCACAGCGGTACCCGGATCGTGCTGCGCTTCCGCCGCGCCACCAAATCGTCGGCGCGGAAATCGACCAGCGCCGCGGCGGGCTGACCGCTTAATGCTGGTGAGATCGTGATTCTGGATGCTGTGTGGATCTGGAGGTTGGATATTCCAGCTTTTTGGTAGAAGCGCCGATGAAACGTGGGGCGTCATGCGTTCCCGGAAAAATTACCGCGCGAAGTCGGGCCGTGGCAGCGGTGCGCTTTGTTCCGCATTGATTCAAGGCAGCGAGCGTCGAGCACGTAAGCGATGTCAATGCTGCTTTTCTCTGCAGCAGCAAATTTCGGCGAATTTCACATGAAGTTTAGCCCAATTCCCTCCGAGCGTTCGCAAGCTTTGATCAATCGATCAAATAATGCGCACCGTTGCTCTACGATTGCATGCGGCCATCCGTGCAAGCGTTGCGAGGTTAATGTTGGGCGTAGTTGCGCATATGACACAACTGTTGCAACGCAGCTGATTTATTGTTTGCTCGCTTCGCACCGTTGATTGGAAAGTGGAAATGAAACGAATTTTGGTCACGACCGCGCTGTTCGCACTCAGCACGGTATCTACACTTGCCGCAGATATGGCACCGCGTACCTACACGAAGGCTTCGATGGTCGATCCCAGCTACAATTGGTCGGGTCTCTATGTCGGCGGCGACCTCGGCTATCAAACTTCGGGTCTCGGGCTGGCCGATCCGCGGCAAGGCGTGCTCACCTATGATACGAAAAGCGACGGCTTCGCCGGCGGTGGCCACATCGGTTATCAACACCAGTGGAATCACGTCGTCCTGGGCATCGAGGGTGATTACATTGGGGCGACCGGCTCAACGAGCTTTGCGACTCCCGCCGTCAATATTTTTTCGCCCGGCGGATTGGGCGTTGCCAGCACCAGGCTGAAAGACCTCTGGACTTTCGGCGGACGCGCGGGCGTTGCGTTTGACAACTGGCTTCCCTACGTGACGGGCGGCTACGCTGAAGGCAGGTTTGGCTTTAACGCCCAGACGTTGCCGACCGGTCTGACACAGGACTTCAGCCCGCGCTTTAGCGGCGTCTATATCGGCGGCGGCGTTGAGTGGGCGCCCTGGAAGGACGGCTGGACCGTGGCAGCCGAATATCGCCACTATTACTTCGATACGAAGACACTCAGCGTGCCTTCCAGCGACGTCTTCGTCGAGCAAATCGACTTCAAGCCGAAAGCCGACACCGTCATGGGCCGCGTCAGCTACAAGTTCGGCCCGTTGTTCGGCGCCTACTAGATCGATCACCGTTTCTGGACGAAAACCCGGCCTTGTGCCGGGTTTTTGGTTTTTGCTGGCTCGTTTGCGCCGAGCCAAACCACCCCACTCCAGGTTTCACACGCCCTATCCGATCACCCGCAGCCACGGCAGCACGATCAGCAAAAGCCCCGCAAAATAGATCACCCCGAAGATCAGGCCGAACTTCCAGAAATCGCCCTTCCCGATGTAGCCGCTGCCGTAATACATCGGCGCCGGTCCGGTGGCATAGGGCGAGATCACGCCCATCAGGCCGAGCGAGTAGAGGCACAGCAGCGTCAGCGTCGGCACCGACAATCCGGGAATGCTGGTGCCGACGGCCAGCACCACCGGCAACACGGCGGCCGTGTGCGAGGTGATACTGGAAAAGAAATAGTGGACCCAGAAGAAGAACGAGACCAGCAGCACCATGCCGGCCAGCGGGCTGACGCTGGCCAGCGGTTTGGCAAAGCCTTCCGCCACCCATTTGATGAAGCCGATTTCGTTCAGGCCGGACGACAGCGTCAGCAGCGAGGTGAAATAGAAAAACACCTCCCACGCGCTCTTTTCGCGAACGATGTCGTCAAAGTCGATGACGCCGGTCAGCAGCATCAGCGAGATCACGACAAACACCACCATGGTCGGGTTGATGAAGTTCGATCCGAGCAATGGCAGGCTGATGGTCGGATTGGAGCCGCAGATCCAGAAGAACATCGCCAGCAGCACCAGCCCTGCCATGATCCGTTCGCTGCGCGACAGCGGCCCCATCTCCTTGAGCTCGTTCGCACTCCATTCGACGATCTCGGGGCTTTCCTTCACCTCCGGTCGGCAGATCACGTAGCTCAACAGCGGCACCACCAGCAGCAGCAGGATGCCGAGCGGCGCGAAACCGGCGAACCATTGCGACCAACCTACGTCGACGCCGACGATCTTCCTGGCGATCGCGAGCGCGGCGGCATTCGGCGCCAGCGCGGTGAGAAACAGAGAGCTCGTCACCGCGGTGGTGGCAAACGCCGTCCACATTACATAGGTGCCGATCTTGCCGGCGGTCGGCCCCGGCTCCGAGCCGTAGATCCGCGGAATATTGCTGACGATCGGATAGACCGTGCCGCCGCTGCGCGCGGTGTTGGACGGCGTCGCCGGCGCCAGCACCAGGTCGGAGAAGGCAACGGCATAGCCGAGCCCGATGGTGCGGCGGCCGAGCCGATGCACCAGCATCAAAGCGAGCCGCCGGCCGAGCCCGCTTTTGCGGTAGCCGATCGAGAACACGAAGGCGCCGACGATTAGCCACACGGTACTCTCGGCAAAGCCGCCCAGCATCCAGCGCAGCGACTTGTTGGGGTCGTGCTCGACATAGCCCATGACGCCGGCCGCGGTCAGGCCAATAATTCCGACGGCACCGACCGGCATCGATTCCAGGATCAGGCCGGTGATGACGGCGGCAAAGATCGCGAAATAGTGCCACTGGTCAGCATTGAGGCCGGCCGGAACCGGCACCAGATAGAGC